>NZ_JAPDCH010000007.1:0-212870 GCF_027705925.1 Aeromonas sp. Y289-2 | reverse complement strand
AGAGGGACTCGAACCCTCACATCCGTGGGACACTAACACCTGAAGCTAGCGCGTCTACCAATTCCGCCACCTTCGCATCACTGCGGAGGGGGATTCTATAGAGTTTTGGGGGAGCGTCAACAGCCAAAGGGGACTTTTTTCGCTGTTGACGCTCAAAGTGGCGCCAAGGGTACAAAACTTCAGCAATCAGCTGACGTTTGGCGTTCAGTAACGGCCCAATGCGCTCTGATACATCCGTTCATACTGGGTGACCGAGTCAGGCCAGTTGAAGCGGGTGCTCATGGCATTGCGCTGTACCTTGGTAAAACGCTCTTTGTCCTGCAGGAAATAGAGCAGGCTGCGGCGCATGGTATCGAGCAGGATGGCGGCAGTCGGATCGTTAAAACAGAAGCCGGTGGCATGCTCGGGATCGGCATCCCAATCCACCACGGTATCTTTCAGACCACCCACGGCGCGCACCAGTGGCAGGGTACCATAGGCGAGACTGTACATCTGGTTGAGGCCGCAAGGCTCGAACAGAGAGGGCATCAGGAAGAAGTCGGCACCGGCTTCGACCAGATGAGCCAGCCGATCGTCATAGGTGTTGATGAAGGCGAGCTTGCCCGGATAATCCCGGGCCATGGTTTGCAGTTGCGTGGCGAGCGTAGGATCGCCAGAGCCGACGATCACCACTTGTACCTGATGGTGGAGGAATTTCTCCAGCGCAGGGAGCAGCAGGGGAACGCCCTTCTGCTCGGTCAGGCGGCAAACCATGCCGTAGATGGGCAAGTCCGCTACGGCCAGCCCCGCTTCCTGCTGCAGGCTCTGTTTGCAGATCTGTTTGCCAGCCATGTTGTCGATGCTGTAGGTCGCAGGCAGGAATTCGTCGAACTCCGGATCCCAGTCTTTGTAGTCGCAGCCGTTGAGGATGCCGCAGAGATCGGCCGCCCGTTGCTGGAAGATATGCGCCATGCCGTGGGCGCCTAGGTGAGTCAGCAGCTCCTGGGCATAGTTGGGACTGACCGCGTTGATCTTGTCGGCGTAGAGCACCCCACATTTGAGCAGATTAACGTGGCCGTAGTCGTAGTTGATGCGGCGTTCGTAGTCGGCGATCTCGGGCATGGCCCAGAACTGCTCGCGGCCAAACACTCCCTGAAACGCCGCATTGTGAATGCTAATTACGCTGCGGGTCTGCTGGAAGAAGGGGTTGTGAGCGTGGCGGGTTTTCAGCAGCAGTGGCAGCAGGCCGGTGTGCCAGTCATTGCAGTGGGCGATATCCGGGGCAAAGCCAAGCTGCTCGCAGGCATGGAGGGCCGCGGCCGAGAAGAAGGCAAAGCGCTCGCCATTATCCGGATAGGCCTGATTGTTCTCGGCGTAGAGCTGGGGACGATCGAAATATTGTGGGCAGTCGAGCAGATAGACGCAGACGCCATCCAGCTCCATCTGGTAGATGCGATAACCGATATCCGGCAGCCCGGGGTGGGTTGGCAACCAGCGTGATGCCACCAGTCTGGCCTCATCCCGTCGCTTTATCGTCTTGTAGAAGGGCAGCATGATCCTGACATCATGCCCCTTCTGGGCCAGGTACATCGGCAGGGCTCTGGCGACATCGGCCAGGCCCCCGGTCTTGACCAGCCCCTCAACTTCCGAGGCAACAAACAGGATTTTCAGTGGGTTAATAGCCAACTCTTGCTCCCTTAGGTACCACCACGATACCGCCTTCGGATACGGTAAATCGCTCTCTATCGTGGTCCAGATTTTCACCGATAACGGTGCCTGGCGCAATTTCAACGTTTTTATCAATGATGGCGCGCCGGATGGAGCACCCTTCACCAATCTTCACATCCCCCAGCAGAACGGATTCACTGATATGGCTGCACGCGCCGATATTGCAGCGGAAACCGAGGATGGATCGCTGGATCTGGCTGCCCTGAATGAAGCAACCGGCGGAGATCAGCGAGTTGGCGATCTTCACCTTGCACTCGTCGCTGTCGATGAAGGTAGCAGGCGGCAGCGCCGGATAGTGGGTGTGCAGGGGCCACTTGCGGTTATAGAGGGAGAAGGGGGGATTGTCGGCCACCAGGTCCATGTGCGCTTGCCAATAAGAGTCGAGGGTGCCCACATCCCGCCAGTAGACGTGCGGTTTCTCGCCGGGGATGACGTTGGTGCTGTAGTCATAGACATAGACGGGGGCGCGCGGGTAGAGGCTCGGGATCACATCCTTGCCAAAGTCATGGCTGGAGTTCTCCTCGGCGGCATCCCGCTTCAACTCGCGGCAGAGGGCATCGGTCTCGAAGATGTAGTTGCCCATGGAGACCAGCGCCTGGGTCGGATCGCCGGGAATGTGCTTGGGCTGTTTTGGCTTTTCCTGAAAGCCGATCATCCGCCCTTCGGTGTCGACCTCGATCACCCCGAAGGCACTCGCCTCTTCGATGGGCATGCGCAGGGCCGCGACCGTCATGGCGGCGTTCTTCTGCTTGTGGAAGGTGACCATCTGGCTCACATCCATCTTGTAGATGTGGTCGGAGCCGAAGATGCAGACATGATCCGGTTCGGCCCGCTCGATAAAGCCGAGGTTCTGGTAAATGGCGTCGGCAGTGCCGTCGTACCAGCGTTTGCCCATCCGCATCTGGGCCGGGATGGGATCGATAAATCGGTCGGTGATGCCGACGATATTCCACCCCTTCTTCATGTGCAGGTAGAGGGATTGTGATTTGAATTGGGTCAGTACATAGATGCGCAGAAAGTCGGCGTTGACGAAGTTGTTGAGGACAAAGTCGATCAGCCGGTAGCTGCCACCAAAGGGGACGGAAGGCTTGCTGCGGGTAGTGGTCAGAGGCTGCAGGCGAGTACCTTCGCCACCAGCCAGGATCATGGTCAAAATGCCTGCCATCGTATTTCTCTCCCTGAATTAACAACATGAAAAGGCTTTCAATGTTCGGTATAAAAACACCCCTAAAGGGGTGGTTTTTATCGTGTGCTTAATACCTTATCAGATGCCGGATGGCGCTCTCTAGCTGTTTTATTGTGCTGCTTACACTTATTTACATTTTGCTCAGATAGACCTTGAATTTGGCATCACTGCTGATCACTTCAGTCCGTTTGAAGTGTGTCTCCAGTATAGGCTGGTAGCGCAAGAAGGCGTTGGCAACAATGGTCAGCGAACCATTTGGCAGCAAAAATTCCGGCGCCTTGGCCAGGAACTGCTCGGTTGCCGCATAGAAGGTTTTGAGACCCGCATGGAATGGCGGGTTGGAGACGATGTGCTGGAAACGGGTGAAGACATCCGAATAGACATCGGAAGCGGTGACCTTGCCCTGCAGACCGTTGATCGCCAGGGTGCGGCGGCTCGATTCGAGTGCCAGTGCGCTGATATCTACCATGTTGACCCGCAGATCCGGATTGCGCTTGGCCAGCACGGACCCAATCACCCCGGCGCCGCAGCCAAAATCGAGCAGCTCGCCTTTCATCGGCGGCACGGCGGCCAGCAGCATCTGGGTGCCGAGATCCAGCTCGGCGGCGCTGAAGACGCCGGGCAGCGCCAGCACGGTCAGTTCGGTATCACCGGCCTTGCACTGGTAGCGGCCAAACCAGCTATCCAGATCGAACGGGGCGACCGGTTTGCAGAGCTCGCCATGATAGAGCGAGCAGCGGCGGGCCGAGTCACGTTTGATTGGCTTTTCGCCATAGAGGGCCAGCAGCTTGTCGGCGCCATTGATGCCGCCGCGGTTGTCACCGGCGAGGAACAGATCGGCACCCGCTTCCAGCAAGGGGGTCATCATGGCCAGCAGATATTGTGCTTCGGCCTTGGCCTTGGGCATCAGCAGCAACAGGGCATCGAAGCGCGGGGCTCCACCGAGCTGGTGGTCGAACAGGATAGCCTCGCCGAGGGCGGCCTGCTGGCTGCGGTAGTAGCAGTAATCGGTGGTAAAGACGGTCAGGGTCTGGGCCAGGCTCGCCAGCTGGCGGGGGTAGTCATCCTCCAGCGCGCCGCAGACAAGTAGCCGCTTGCCGACAAAGAGGGCTTGGTTTCGTTCCAGCATCTGGCTGACGGCACTGATTGGGCTGCTCATCGGGTCTCTCCACGCAATTTTGGGCGGCCATTATACATAGCCCCTTTCGCCTTGACATTTATGCCGTGTTCCCGAAATATGCCCAGACACCATTTTTTGACCAGAGATGACGAAATGCGGTTCAACGGGTTGAAACGAAAGCATAAAAAAAGCCTGAAATTCGGGCCTGCCGACGTTCGCGCGTAACCTCTCATCCCTGAGAAGCTTCAAACCCCGGTTGCGCACATCGTACCGGGGTTTTTTATTGCCATATGCGCGTCATTTAGGAGAAGGAGATCCCATGTTTCAAGGTTCAATCGTTGCGTTGATCACCCCGTTTCGACAGGGAAAGCTGGATGAAGAGGCGCTGCTGCGTCTGGTGGAGTGGCATATCGAACAGGGCACTCACGGCATTGTGCCGGTGGGTACCACGGGGGAAAGCCCGACCCTGACCCATGACGAGCACTGCCGGGTGGTGGAGCTGGTGGTCAAGCAGGTCGCTGGTCGCATTCCGGTGATTGCCGGAGCGGGCTCCAACAATCCGGTCGAAGCCATCGAGTACACCCTCCATGCCGAGCGGGTGGGCGCCGATGCCACCCTGCATGTGGCTGGTTACTATAACCGTCCCAATCAGGAGGGGCTCTACCACCACTTCAAGGTGGTACACGATGCCACCGCCAAGCCGATCATCGTCTACAACATTCCGCCGCGCGCCATCGTTGACGTGCAGCCCGCGACCCTGGCCCGTCTGGCCGAACTGCCGCGCATTGCCGGGGTGAAAGACGCGACTGGCGATCTGGCGCGCCCCTGGACCGAACGCCAGCTGATCAAAAAGCCTTTCGCCTGGCTATCCGGTGAAGATGCCACGGCTGTGGCCTACAACATCGGCGGTGGTCAGGGCTGTATCTCTGTGACCGCCAACGTGGCCCCCAAGCTGGTGGCCGAGGTGCAGAACCTCACGCTGGCCGGCAAGTGGCAAGAAGCGCGTGAACTGCAAGACAAGCTCATTCCGCTCCATCAGGCGATGTTTGCCGAGCCGAGCCCGGCTGGTGCCAAATATGCCGCTTCCCTGCTCGGTTTCTGCAGCGAGGAGTGCCGCCTGCCGGTGATGCCGCTGTCAGAAGCGACCCGCGAGCGCATTCGCAGCGCCATGCAGCAGCTCAACCTGCTGTAGTGCAAAACGGGTGAGCCAAGGCTCACCCGTTTTGTTTTCGGCTTTTGTTTCCGGTCTTTATTTCCGACCTTTAGTAACGGTATGGCCACGCTCAGGCTGCGTGATGCAACCAGGCGGCGATGGCCAGCTGCAACTCGACATACGCCGGATAGAGGAAGAGATCGGCCAGCTCGGCAGGCCACTCGTTTTGCTCGCCCGACTGGGCTTGCAGATGGGCGTGCAGGTTGGTCAATGCAGGCAGCCAAGGTGCGGGTTGTGGCAGCGCGGCCGCACTGCGGGCGACCAGATCGATCCCCTGGCACAGGGCCGCGAGTGCCTGCTGTTGAATGCCTTTATCCTGAGGATGCTCCAGCCAGAGCTGCTCGTGATGCTGCCAGTGACGCAGCCCCTCGCTTACCCCCGTTATGCCATCCATACCTTCATGTTCGACCAGCGCCTGCAGGGCCAGCGGTTTGCCAAGACCAGCCAGTCGATAGCCGCGCTGGGCCTTGGATTGGGCGCCAAGGCGCAGCCCGCCGATCCTGGCAAGGCGCCGGGCCAGTGCAAACAGCGCCGCGGTCGCGCCTGATTTGAGCTCCAGTTCCAGCTCGTTGATGGTGGTGCTGCCCTGACTGCCGACTATCTCTCCCTGATCCCAGGCCAGCTCAATCTCGGCCCCCTCGAAGGCGATCAACCAGTGGCGGCGCAGGAAGTCGGTGCGAAACTGGGCGACCAGCTGCTGCTGAATGTGGTCACGCTCGGTCAGAGTCGGCCAAATCTCATCGGGAAAGGCCGAGAGGGTCGGCAGATCGCCGCTCACGGGAGCGTTGTACTCGGGTCTGGCGTGCAGGCCGCCCACCACCTGACCGCGGCATTTGATGGTCTGCTCGGCGAAGGCATCGCAGCGGCGGATCCGCAGTCCCATCTCCAGCTGGCGCAGAGCCAAGGTCGGCGTATCGAAATAGACGTTGCCGAGCTGCTGTTGTGACGATTCTTTAATCTCAAGAGAATTCAGCAGGTTGGATAACTTGGCTTGAATGTCGCGGGCGACAAAAAACTTTATCTCGATCTCAGTTTGCATAGTCATTCCGGGCTGGCAGGCAACTTTGGGGGGCAGGATTCGGGTCGCGGGGATATAATGCCCGCGAGACGACTAGATTAATTCGCGGTTTAATTGAGGGCGCAGTTCGGTTACCATGCGCGCCTCATAAAATCGTATCGAGTGTTTTTTCACCGACACAGGTTTGGCCATGCCAGTAAATACTATTTTGGGGCTTTTTGCCAAGTCCCCCATCAAGCCGCTGCAGAAGCATATCGTCAAGGTTCACCAGTGCTCCCAGCAGTTGGTTCCCTTCTTTGACGCTGTTGCCGAAGACCGTTGGGAAGATGCCGAGAAGATCCGGCAACAGATCGCCCAACTGGAAAAAGAGGCAGATACCCTCAAGCGTGAAATCCGTCTGAAACTGCCTCGCGGCCTGTTCCTGCCGGTTGCACGTACCGACCTGCTGGAGCTGTTGACCCAGCAAGACAAGATTGCCAACCGTGCCAAGGATATCTCCGGCCGCATGCTTGGCCGTCGCATGGAGTTCCCCGCCGAAATGCGGACGGATTTCATGGCTTACCTCAAACGTTGTATTGATGCGACCGCTCAGGCCGAGAAAGCGATCGGGGAGCTCGACGAGCTGCTCGAGACCGGCTTCAAAGGACGGGAAGTGGAAATGGTTGCCGAGATGATCCACCAGCTGGATCTGATCGAGGACGATACAGACACCATGCAGATCGGACTGCGCCAACAGCTGCAAGCGGTTGAGCACAATTACAATCCGATCGATGTGATGTTCCTTTACAAGATCCTCGAATGGGTAGGTGACCTGGCAGATCAGGCCGAGCGCGTAGGCGCCCGTCTGGAACTGATGCTGGCTCGTTCGTAATCGACTGACTGGGTAAACACTACTAATGGACATTATCGCGAATTACGGCACCACTCTGGTGCTCGTGGCGGCCTTGTTCGGCTTTTTGATGGCTTGGGGCATTGGCGCGAATGACGTGGCCAACGCCATGGGGACATCGGTCGGCACCAAATCCCTGACCATCCGTCAGGCGATCATCATTGCCATGATCTTCGAATTTGCCGGTGCCTATCTGGCTGGTGGCGAAGTGACGGCCACCATCCGTAACGGCATCATCGACAGCAATGCGTTTGTCGATAGCCCGGACCTGCTGGTGCTCGGCATGATCGCCTCCCTGCTGGCGGCAGGCGCCTGGTTGATCCTCGCCTCCTACTTCGGCTGGCCTGTCTCGACCACTCACTCCATCATCGGCGCCATCGTCGGTTTTGCGGTGGTGAGCATTGGCCCGGAAGCGGTGCAGTGGAGCAAGTTTGGCGGCATCGTCGGCTCTTGGGTCATCACCCCGGCCATCTCAGGTGTCATCGCCTACTTCATGTTCATCAGCGTGCAGAAGCTTATCTTCAACACCGATGATCCCCTGAACAACGCCAAGCGCTATGTGCCGTTCTACATGTTCCTGACTGCGCTGGTGATCTGTCTGGTGACCATCAAGAAGGGGCTGACCCACGTCGGTCTGCACCTGAGCGATGGCGAGGGCATTCTGCTTTCCATCGCCATCTCCATCGCAGTGGCGTTTGCTGGCTGGATCTACATTCGCGGCCAGAAGTACAACCCGCAGGATGACAGCAAGATGCACTTCGCCAACGTGGAGAAGGTGTTCGGCATCCTGATGGTGATCACTGCCTGTGCCATGGCCTTTGCCCACGGTTCCAACGACGTGGCCAACGCCATTGGCCCGCTCTCTGCGGTGGCCTCTATCGTGGCTTCCGGTGGCGAGATTTCCAGTCAGGCAGCCATTGCCTGGTGGATCCTGCCCCTTGGCGGTATCGGTATTGTGATCGGTCTGGCGACCATGGGCGAGAAGGTGATGGCGACGGTCGGTACCGGCATCACTCACCTGACCCCGAGCCGTGGTTTTGCTGCCCAGCTGGCCACTGCCGCAACCGTGGTGATTGCCTCCGGTACCGGTCTGCCCATCTCCACCACCCAGACCCTGGTCGGTGCTGTGATGGGTGTCGGTCTGGCGCGCGGCATTGCGGCGCTGAACCTGGGGGTACTGCGCAACATCGTGGTCTCCTGGATCATCACCCTGCCTGCCGGTGCCATCCTGGCTATCGCCATCTTCTACGTGCTGCAGGCCTGCTTCTCCTAATCGAAGCGGCATTCAGCAAAAAGCCCGAGTCATCGACTCGGGCTTTTTTATTGTGCGCGGGAGCTGAGTGCTGCTCCCGTTGCATATCAGCCTTAGAGGCTGGCGCAGATTTGCCACAGATCGTACTGGATAGCGGCGGCGGTCACTTCCCGGCCTGCCCCCGGCCCCTGGATCACCAGCGGGTTGGTGCGGTAGCTGTCGCTCTCGATGGCGAAGATGTTGTCGCACGGCAAGAGGTTGGCAAACGGGTGGTGGGGCTCCAGCGCCTCCAGTCCGACCCGCGCCTTGCCGTCATGCTCGAAGCGGGCGACGTAGCGCAGTACCTTGCCGAGGCGCTTGGCCCCTTCGAAGGCGGTCTGGATCGGACCATCCAGCTCTTTCAGTCTGTCCATGAACTGATCGGCGGTCACCTTGCGCAGCGTGACGGGTACCAGATTCTCCAGCTCGATATCGGCGGAGTCGAGCTCGAAGCCTGCTTCCCGCGCCAGAATAAGCAGCTTGCGCCGCACATCCTGACCTGAGAGATCTTCGCGGGGATCCGGTTCGGTCAGACCGTGTTGCCATGCTTCGTCCACCAGCTCGGAGAAGGGGCGGGTGCCGTCATACTGCTGGAACAGCCAGGAGAGGGTGCCGGAGAAGATGCCGGAGACCCCCTGAATGCGGTCGCCGCTCTGGCGCAGCATCTGGATGCTGGACTGGATTGGCAGCCCAGCGCCCACGGTTGCGTTGTAGCGCCACTGCACCTGATGGTCGCGACAGGTCTGCTTGATGCGCTGGTAGAACTCGCTGTCGGCGGCACCGGCAAACTTGTTGGCGGCGATGATGTGAATGCCGAGCTGGGCGAAGTCGGGGTAGTAGCGGCTCACCGTTTCGCTGGCGGTCATGTCCAGCGCAATCAGCGCATCGAAGCCGTGCTGCTCAAGCTGGGAGAGCAACTCCGGCCAGATCAGTGGCTTGGGATTGAAGTTGTCCTGTACCTTGAGGGGGTTGAGCCCCTCTTCATCGAGCAGGCCCCCTTCCGAGCTGAACACCCCGTAGAGGGTGAGCGCCAGATTGAGTTCATGTTCGAGCCGTGCCTTTTCGCGGGCGTAGAGGCTCAGCCAGTGGCCGCCGATATTGCCCTTGCCGAACACCACCAGTCCGACCCGGGTCGGGCGGCTGAAGAGGGCGCTGTGCAGGGCGATGAGCAGCGGCTCCAGCACTACCTGACGCAGCACGGCAACCAGACTCAGGCCATCTCGGGCCACCTGTACGAACTCCAGTGGTTGATCTGCCAGCAGCTGATAGAAGCGGTGACACTGCTCCGCGTTGTCGGTGACACCGGCGCCGACCAGCGCCACCAGACTGAACCCCTCTTTCTGGATGAGGCCGGTGAAGCTCCCTTGCAGCTGGAAGTCGCGCAGTAGCTCGAAGGCGCCTTGTGCCACCTCGAGGGTGTAGGCGAGGCGCAGCACCCTGCGATCCGGCTGGCGCTGCAGGGTGAGCGGGTTGAGGCGGTGACGGGCCAGATGGGCCTCGATGGTGGCCACCGTCTGCTCATAGTTGGTCTGCGGCAGCACCTTCAGCTCGATGAGGGCGATCTGATCCACCGAGGAGACGATGCGGGCGCCGCCGGAGCGGGGGGCGCGGCGCAGGATATGGGTACAGCCCTCATCCGGGTTGTAGCTGCAGCGCAAAGTGAGGCGCTGGCGGCTGTCGGCCACCGGTTGCAGGGTGCGCGAGTGCAATACCGAAGAGCCAAGACGGGCCAGCTCGTTGGCTTCGGCGAGGCTCAGCCGCTCCAGCAGACGCGCTTCTTTCACCCGGCGCGGGTCGGCGCTATAGACCCCGGCCACATCGCTCCAGATGGTGGTGGATTCGCCGTCCGCCAGCAGCGCCAACAGGCTGGCGCTGTAGTCGGATCCATTGCGACCGAGCAGCAGGGAGCGCCCCTCCATGTCGGCGGCGATAAAGCCGGTTACCACGATGCGACCGGCATGCTCCGCCAGTCGCGCCTTGAGCAGTTCGCTGGAGAGGGCGGTATCCACCTTGACCAGAGCGCCATCCTCGGCGCTCAGGAAACTGCGGGCGTCGAGCCAGATAGCCTTGTCGCCGCGGCTGGTGAGCAGGGCTGCCAGCAGGCGCGCCGACCACACTTCGCCAAAGGCGAGCAGTCCGTTGCGGGCGAAGCGGTCAAACTGTCCTTCCAGCGTTTTGGCGATCAGCTGCATGTCGTCGGCCAGCTGCTTGCTCAGATCGAGCTGCAGTTCACCCTCCAGCAGGCCGTCGATCAGGCTCTGCTGATAGGCCAGCAGGGCAGAGATGGCTTCACCGGCGGCTTCGTCCCCCGCTTCGGCCAGCTCCACCAGCTGGATCAGCCGGTTGGTGGTCTTGCCGGCGGCAGAGACCACGATCAGTTCATCCCCGCCCACCTGTTGTTCAACGATACTGGCGACCCGGCGATAACAGACCGGATCCGCCAGACTGCTGCCACCAAATTTGTGGACGTGACGTCGCTTCAATCCTGCTTCTGCTGCCACCGCGATCTCTCCTTGTTGCTGCTGTTCCATTACTTCGCTACCTGTTCTGCCTGCTGTGCCTGTTCAAAAGCCTGAGCCAGATCGGCCACCAGGTCTTCACCGTGTTCAATACCGACTGACAACCGCAGCAGCTGGGCGCTGATGCCTGCTGCCTGCTGCGCCGCCGGGGTCATGGCCCTGTGGGTCATGCTGGCCGGATGGGCCACCAGACTCTCCACCCCACCTAGGGACTCGGCCACCGAGAAGAGGGTGAGGGCCGCGAGGAAGGCGCGAATGCCTGCCTCGCTGCAATCGAGTTCAAAACTTAGCATGGCGCCGAAGCCGGACTGTTGACGGCGCGCAATATCGTGGCCCGGATGGCTCGGCAGGCTGGGGTGATAGATGCGTTTCACCAGTGGCTGCTGTTGCAGGAAGGCGAGGATGCGATCGGTGTTCTCCTGATGGGTGCGCAATCTGGGGGCCAGAGTGCGCAGGCCGCGCAGGGTGAGGTAGGAGTCGAACGCCCCGGAGGTGAGCCCCAGACAGTTGGCCCACCACACCAGCGACTCGGCCAGTGCTGCCTCCTTGGCAATCGCCACTCCGCCCACCACGTCTGAGTGACCGTTGATGTACTTGGTGGTGGAGTGCACCACCACGTCGGCACCGAGGGCCAGGGGTTGTTGCAGCAGGGGGGAGAGGAAGGTGTTGTCCACCACCACCTGCGCACCCACCTCGTGGGCGGCGCTGGCGATGATACTGATATCTACCACTCGCAGCAGCGGGTTGGAGGGGGTCTCGACCCATACCAGTGCAGGCTTTTGCGCCAGTGCGGCGGCCAGTGCGGCCTCATCCCCCTGATCGACAAACTGCACCCGGTAGTGGCCCTTGGCCGCCAGATACTCGAACAGGCGCCAGGTGCCGCCGTAGCAGTCGTGGGGGGCGAGCAGCAGATCCCCCGCCTTGAGCAGGGCTGTGGTGACCAGATGGATAGCGCCCATGCCGGTGCCGGTAACCACGGCGCCAGCGCCCCCTTCCAACGCCGCCAGCGCGTCCGCCAGATTGGTGCGGGTCGGATTGCCGGAGCGGGCATAATCGTATTGACGGGGCTCGCCAAAGTCGGCAAAGGTGTAGTTGCTGGAGAGGTAGATGGGGGGCACCACGGCACCGTGTTGCTGGTCTGTCTCAATCCCGGTGCGAACCGCCAGGGTGGCCTTGTGGGTCATATCACTCTCCTTGATGTCTCTTCACACGCCGGCATCTTGCTGCCACGCGCCATCCCGCCATTGCGGGCTCATGGACAACCACACTACGCCAGCTTAAAAAAGACGTCAACACTTCCAGACGTCTAAATGGCTTTGCTGTTGGATTGCCATTAATTTCCTTAAGGGTTAAAATCCGCGCTCACGGCTAAATGAGAACAGGTGAGTCATGGGAACAGAGTGGAACGGCGACTACGTCAGCCCCTACGCGGAACACGGTAAGAAGAGCGAACAGGTCAAGAAGATTACCGTCTCGATCCCGCTCAAGGTGTTGAAAGTGTTGACCGATGAGCGCACCCGCCGTCAGGTGAACAACCTGCGTCATGCGACCAACAGCGAGCTGCTCTGTGAAGCCTTCCTGCACGCTTTCACCGGCCAGCCGCTCCCTTGCGACGAAGACTTGCGCAAGGATCAACCGGACAGTGTCCCGGCCGAAGCGCGCGCCATCATGGAAGCGCTGGGCAAAGAGATCGAAGATTTCGACAAGGAATAACCCCCAATGACGCGGCCCTGGCCGCGTCATTGCTATCAGCCATGTCCCGCTTCAGCCTGCGCCACTATCACCACCATGTCTGCAGTCATAGCCACGACTTTGCCCAACTGGTGATCCCCCTCGATGGCCCCCTCGAGATCGAGGTGCAGGGCCGGGGGCACAGGCTTGTCCCCGGTTCTGCTTGCGTCATCGCTCCCGGCGAGCGGCACGACTACGCCGCCGATCCCGCGCTTTCGTTTCTGGTGCAGGAGAGCGAGTGGCTGCCCGGGGATCTGGCAGTCCGCCCCTTTATCGAGCTGGATGAGCCTCAGCGCCACTACCTCGCGTTTCTGCACCGCATGGTGGCCGAGGGGCGGCAGGTGGCGGGCATGGAGCAGGTGTGGCTCTCCCTGCTGGCGGAAGGGCAGGGGATGCAGAGCGCAGCCATTCCACGCCTTGCCGCTCGCATCCTCAAGGTGCAACGCCATATCGAGGCCAACCTCGCTGCCCCGCTGACCAATCAGCAACTCGCCGCCATCGCCTGTCTTGGCCAGAGCCAGTTCAAGCTCGCTTTTCGCCAGCAGCTGGGGATGAGCGTCTCCCACTACATTCGCAGTCGGCGCATGGCGCTGGCGCGTACCCTGCTTGCCGGTACGCAACTGCCCATTGGGGAGATTGCCAGCCGCTGCGGTTACCAGAATCAGGGGGCCTTCGGCGAGCGCTTCCTGGCCGAGACCGGGCTCACTCCGTCCCTCTGGCGCCAGCAAAACGGCCGCCTGCCGCAACGAAACGGCTGATCGCCGAAGACGAGATGCTCTCTTTGGGCCATGCTGCGGGTCATGCAAGGTGCACGATAAACAGGAGCCAAAATGGAGACGATTAGCTGGCAGGATTTCGAGATGGTGGAGCTCCGGGTGGGCACTCTGGTGCGGGTCGAGCCGTTCCCCGAGGCGCGCAAATCGGCCTACAAGGTGTGGGCGGATTTTGGCCCCGAGCTGGGGATACGCAAGAGCAGTGCCCAGATCACCGCCCTCTACCAGCCAGAGCAGCTGGTGGGCCGCCAGATCATCGCCGTAGTCAACTTCCCGACCAAACAGATAGGGCCGTTTCAGTCTGAATTTCTGCTGACCGGTTTCTACCGGCCGGATGGCGCCGTGGTGATGGCTATCCCTGAGCGGGCGGTGGAAAACGGCGCCAAGCTGGGCTGAGTTCACACCCGAACAGAGACAAGAGAGGCGACCCCGGGGTCGCCTCTCTTTTTGTTTTCTGCTGCGAGTCGTTACTTCAACAGGCTGAAGATCAGCGCCGATACCGCCAGCGAACCGGTCAGCAGGATAAAGCCGTTGGTCCAGCCGTGACGGAAGCGGGCCAGCGCCTCCACCTTGTAGATGGCAATCACCGGCATGATGAACAGGATCATGGCGATGACCGGGCCGGAGAGGGTCTCCATCAGCCCCAGAATGCCCGGGTTGATGACGGCGGCGCCCCAGATAGAGAAGAACATCAGGGCGATGCCGACCTTGTCCGCCTTGGCCAGCGGCAGGCCGGTGGGCTTGGCGATCAGGCTTTTCAGGCTCTCGCGGGCACCGAGGAAGTGACCGAGGAAGGAGGAGCTGATGGCGATAAAGGCGATGAGTGGCCCCAGAGTCACGATCACCGGGTTGTCGGTGATGTTGGCGAGATAGGAGAGCACGGAGACGTTCTGGGCCTTGGCTTCGGCCAGTTGGGCTGGCGAGAGGCTCAGCACGCAGGAGAAGACGAAGAAGAGCACGAAGCCCACCAGCATTACGGTGGTGTTGCGCAGGATCAGGCCGCTCTTGGCTTCTGCCTGCTCGCCATATTCACGACGCTGCACGTTGGCAAAGCCGGAGATGGCGGCGGCGTGGCTGAAGGCGAACACGGTGACCGGCAGCGCCAGCCAGACGGTATTGAGGAAGCTGACTCCCTCAAACGCGGTCACTTCCGGCCACTGCCACTGAGGGATCAGGTAGCAGGAGAGGGCCGCCAGAATGGCCGCCAGCGGATAGACCATAAAGGCGAAGGCGCGCAGCATCGCTTTCTCACCCGCCAGCATCACAGCGATCATGGCGAACACCAGCACGCCGGAGAGCATCACCCGATCCGGGGTCGCCATGCCGAGCTGGTTGACCATGAAGCTCTCCACCGTGTTGGTCAGCCCGACCCCGTAGATGAGCAGGATCGGGAAGATGGAGAGGAAGTAGAGCGCCGAGATGAGGCGACCGGCCATTTTGCCGAAATGCTCCTCCGCCACTTCGGTGAAGTCGGCGTGGGGGCGTGACGAGGAAAGCACGAAGCGCGCCAGCCCGCGGTGGGCGAGGAAGGTCATGGGACCTGCCAGTACCGCGACGATGACGAGAGGCCAGATGCCGCCCAGGCCCAGATTGATGGGCAGGAACAGGATGCCGGCGCCAACGGCGGTGCCAAACAGACTGATGACCCAGTGGGTGTCGTGACGGCGCCAGCGGGTGGTGCTGGACGTGGTGGAGCCGGAACCGGATAGCTCCTTGGTAGCCTCTACAGATAAACTCATTACTAATTCACTTTTTGTTAGTGTTTTAATCTGAGTTCATTGTGGTTTATCGGGATTTAATTCTCAAAAAGCGAGACTGAAACATATCACTGCCATTGCGGGGTTTAGCCAGCGAGATTGGGAATGGAATCTGGATCGCAGAATGAAACAAAACTGATATTGGTGATTTTTGTGAAATATAAAACCAAAATTTGATCCACTGTCATTTTTTTATTTTGGCTAATCAGGTGTTTTCAGAATTACGTGAAAAATCGTACCATTTCTCGCCGACCGATTGTGATGTTTCACTATCATTTTGCCGCTTTGCCAGCGTATCACGCTGTTCAAGAGCGCCTTGACCAGCGGATCACACCGGCCATCACCCGGGGCAACTTCCCTGAAAAAGCAGGTGGCCATCGGGCCGCCTGCTTGTCTGGTGTGATGATATCGCTATCCGCCTAGTGGGCCAGAATGTTGCCCCAGGCGAGATCCGGATCTCCCATCACGATAAAGTCAGGGTTCTCCAGCGATTCGGTTTCGTTGTAACTGAGTGGCTGCAACGCTAGGCTGAGGATGCGGCCACCGGCCGCCTCGACGATGCACTGGGCGGCGGCGGTGTCCCACTCGCCGGTGGGGCCGAGCCGCACGTAGCAATCGGCCGCCCCTTCCGCCACCAGACAGGATTTGAGGGAGCTGGAACCAAGCGGGATCAGCTCGTAGTTGATGGCCGGGTTGAGGCGGCGGGTGAGGTTCTCCAGCTTCTGGCGGCGGCTGATAGCCACCACCAGTGAGTCGGGCTGCTCATGCTCGTGATGCATGGCGCTGATGGGCAACACTTCGCCATTCACCTCCTTGAAGGCGCCGTAGCCGCGCACCGCCCAGTAGAGCACATTGGACTCGGGGGCGTAGATGACCCCGAGCACCGGCACATTGTCCCGCACCAGGGCGATCAGGGTAGCGAAATCGCCGCTGCCCGCGATAAATTCGCCGGTGCCGTCGAGGGGATCTACCAGCCAGTACTGCCGCCAGTTGGATCGCTGGCTGAAGGGGATGTCGGCCGCCTCTTCGGTCAGCACCGGCACATGGGGGGTGAGCGCCGAGAGCGCCTGTTTGAGGTAGGCATCGGCAGCAAGATCGGCACTGGTGACCGGGGTCGCATCCTCCTTCAGCTGACGCTCGAACTGGCCGCCATGATAGATGTCGTGAAGGATCCTTCCGGCTTCGCGGGCAATCTCCTTGACCCCCGGCACCCAGGCCAACAACTCCTGCATCTCGTTATCCTCTGTCTGTTAACTGCCCGTCTGCGGGCTACTCTGCTTGCTCCGCCAGCCACTTCTGGGCCAGGAGCAGGGCACTGATGCTGCGCGACTCGGTGAAGTCGGGTCGCGCCAGCAATTCGTCGATCCGGTTCAGCGGCCAGGGGATCACTTCCAGCGGTTCGGGCTCGTCGCCGATCCGCTGCTCGGGGAAGAGATCCCGCGCCAGTAAAATGTCCATCCGGCTGGAGAAGTAACCGGGCGCCAGCGACACCTGCTTGAGCAGGGTGAGGCTGTTGGCGCCAAAGCCTGCCTCCTCCATCAGCTCCCGGTTGCCCGCCTCGAAGGCATCTTCGCCCGGGTCGATCAGCCCTTTAGGGAAGCCCAGCTCGTAGGAGTGGGTGCCTGCGGCATATTCGCGCACCAGCAGCAGGGTGTGGGCATCGAACAGCGGCACCACCATGACGGCGCCCCGGTTGCCGCCGCGCATCCGCTCGTAGATACGCTCTTCGCCATTGGAGAACTTGAGGTGTAGCGATTCCACCTTGAACAGTCGGCTCTCGGCGACGATATCGGCTTTGAGGATCTCCGGTTTGCTCTTGGGGTGATCCAGTTGGTCGGCAGAGATGTGCTCGGGTTTGCTCTTGTGGGGGTCGCTCATCGGACGCTGGCAGCTCGTTAAAAAATCGTGCTTCAAGAGTAAACGACTCTCACACCGAACACCACGGGCCAGGGATGGCAAAGGGGGAGGAAAAATCCGTTATACTGCCGCCCCGTTTTCCGAGATCCGCGATCAAGAGGCCCGATGCCACACTCCCGCGCTACCACCTTGCCCTGGCACCAGATAGACACCGTCTTGCTCGATATGGATGGCACCCTGATCGATCTGCATTTTGACAACCACCTCTGGCAGCAGCTGGTGCCGGAGCGTTACGCCGAGCGGCTCGGTCTGCCGCTGGATGAAGCCAAAGTACAGATCGACGTCCACTATCACGCCGTCAACGGCACCCTCAACTGGTACTGCGTGGATTACTGGAGCGAGACCCTAGGGCTCGATATTCGCGCCCTCAAGCAGGAGTTGCTTGCCAAGATCCAGTGGCGCCCCCACGCCATCCCCTTTCTGGCCGAGCTACGTGCCGCGGGCAAACAGCTGGTGCTCTTTACCAACGCCCACCCCGCCAGTCTGTCGGTGAAGGATGCGCAGCTCGGCCTTGCCGACCATCTGGATCTGATGGTGAGCACCCACGAGCTGGGCTGGTCGAAGGAGAGCCAGCACTGCTGGCAGGCGCTGGCCGAGCGGCTGGCGTTCGATCCGGCCCGCACCCTGTTTGTGGATGATAGCGAGCGGATCCTGCAGGCTGCCGCCGACTACGGTATCGGCTATCAGCTGGCGATCCAGAATCCGGATAGCTGCAAGCCGGAGCAGAGCATCACCGCTTTTCCGGCGATCCGCGACTATGCCGAGTTGCTGCCGCTGGCGATCTGAATCTGCTAAAACGACAGAGGGCTGCATCATGCAGCCCTCTTTCTTTGATTTGAATTTTGGTTATCTGACGCCTGATGGCGAAAAATCACAGCTCCCGAAACGGGCGCCGCTTCTCCTCTTCGATGACGATCGCCTCCAGATTGGCGACCCGCTCCTGCAGCTCCCGAATGACCAGATCCTGCTTGCCGAGGCGGTCGGTGATGCGGGCATCCCCCATCTGGTAGCGGGCCCGCTTGCCGAGGTATCCGAACAATACGCTGATAAATACGATCAGGACTATGCCTGTCCACATGGTCATGTCACGACTCCTTGTCGTCTATAAACGGCGAAAACGCTGATGGGATCCGTTCTGTTTTCTCACAGCCGCCAATTGGCCGCAATGGGTCCCGTTTCGCCTTTGTGATGCAGTTGGCTATTGCTGCCAGAGGGGGCGACCGACCCAGAGCGCCCACAGGGTGAGGTGCAGCAGCACGATAAACCAGAAGACCAGCCGGTAGCTGCGCTTCTGGGTCTTGTGGCGCAGCCACTGGCGGGCAACCAGCGCCCCCGGCCAGCCGCCGCACAGCTCCAGCAGATGGAGCCTCGATTCGGGAATGCGCCACTCACCCCGTACCGCCTGCCGCTTGTCCCAGGCGTAGGCGGCTACCGTGAGCAGGCTCATGAAGAGCAACACGGCCAGCGGCCACCACAGCTGCTCGCCGAGGCCGAGCCAGAGGGCGGCGCCCAGTGGCAGCAGCGCCAGCGCCATCATTGGGCCAGCTCCCAGCAGCGCTCCTCGTCCTGCTTGAGGGTGCGGATCACCTTGGCCGGATTGCCCACCGCCACCGAGTCGGCCGGGATGTCGCGGGTCACCACGGCGCCGGCACCTATGATGGAGCGCGGCCCTATGGTGACGCCGGGGCAGATGATGGCGCCGCCGCCAATCCAGCAGTCATCGCCGATCCGCACCGGCTTGTTGTAGGCAGTCCAGTTGCGTCGTTCCAGATAGTTCATGGTGTGGGTGGCGGTGTAGATCTGCACGTTGGGGGCCAGCAGCACATGGCTGCCGATATGCACTTCACCCAGATCGAGAATGGTGACGTTGAAGTTGAAGAAGGTCTTCTCGCCGATGTGGATGTTGCGGCCAAACTCGCAGGTGAAGGGCGTGCTGATCCAGCAGGAGTCGGGGCAGTGGCCGAACAGCTCGCGGCAAATCTGCTGGCGCAGAGGGCCATCTCCCGCCGATGAACCATTGAGCCGGGCCAGCAGCGCCTGACCGCGGATCCGGTCGTTGGCTATCTCCTCACTCTGGCTATCCAGTGCCCCGCCTGCCAGTACCTTGTCCCAGTCGCTCGCCATTGCTACCTCCTAATGCTGCAAGAGCAGGCAGTATACGTGACTGTCAGGGGCGCCGTCAGTCTGTCACTTGTTGCAGGTGATCTCCGTCAACCTGCGGGCCAGACGAGGGGGAGGATCAGCAGGGCCGAGACGAAGTAGGGGAGCAGCACCCGCAGCCCCAGACTGCGACCGCCGATGCCGAGGGCCAGCAACCCCTTCACCAGCGAGTTGATCAAACCGGCGAGCAGGATGCCGCGGGCAGCCACCTCCAGCGCCAGCTCCTTGTGGGAGAGCTGGGAGAGCGACAAGGTGATGGCATCCACGTCGGTGATCCCCGACACCAGCGCCAGCAGATAGACCCCCGAGTTGCCTACCTTGTCTTGCAGCAGAGTTGCCATAAAGCCGATCAGCGCCAGCAGCAGGCCGAACTTGATGGCGGTGGCCAGATCGAGCGGGTTGCTGGTTTCCGGCTGTACCGGGCCGTCTGTCAGCTCCTCGCGCTGGCGCCAGAACCAGAAGGCAAAGCCGTAGACCGTGGCCGCCAGCAATACGAGCGGGGCGATGAGGCGCATCGCCAGCTCGCTGTGAATGAGCAGCACCAGCACCAGCAGCCGCAGCCACATGGTGGCCCCTGCCAGCAGGATGCCGGTAGCCAGCAGTCGCTCCAGCCCGCCCTGCTCCTTGTTGAGACGGGCGAACTGCAGGGTAAGGGCGGTGGAGGAGGCCAATCCCGCCAGTATGCTGGTGAGCACCAGCCCGGCGCGGGTGCCGAGCAGCCGCACCGCGAAGTGGCCACAAAACGAGATGCCGGCGATCACCACCACCATCAGCCAGATCTTGAAGGGGTTAAAGGCATCGAGGGGCCCCATCTCCTCGTTGGGCAGCACCGGCAGCAGCACCAGCGAGATGAGCAGAAAGCGCAGGGTGGCGTGAAACTCGGTCTCGCTGAGAAACAGCATCCCCTGCTGGATCTTGCCCTTGAGCCCCATCAGCAGGGCCGCCAGCACGGCGCAGGCCACCGCCTCGCTCGGGCTCAGCAGTACCGACATCAGCCCCAGCAGATAGGTGAGCAGCATGGCTACCGAGCTGGTGAGGCCGAACTCTCCCTGCCAGCGCTGGGCCAGCCAGACCGAGAGGCCGCAGCCGATCACCACCGCCAGCAGGCCGAGCAGCGGCAGCCAGGGGCCCAGGATCGGCAGCAGCAAGCCGCACACCCCGCCAAGCAGGCCGATGAGGCCGTAGGTCCGCATCCCGGCGATGCGCTGGTTATCCCCCAGCTGGCGCACCTGCCAGCCCCGCTCCAGCCCGATAATCAGGCCGATGGCCAGCGAGACCAGGGCTCCGTTGACGGGTTCGGCATTGATCCACATGGCGGCTTCCTTTCGCGTCGTTGCTGCCTGATCCCATGATGGCACAGGGTTAAAGGTGGCAGAGGGGCATGGCTCACAGAGTCTGCGTCCGGCTCCCGATGCGAGTGGCTGATATGAGCAATAGAGATGGATCGCGAGCACTGCGCAAGAGTCGTACAGGCTATCGGGGAGGTGTTATGGGCTGCTAGCCCGCCATCGACGTCCAGATTTGAACGGGGATAGAAGACAAGAAGGGGAGCCAATGGCTCCCCGTTTTATTGATGGCGTCATGACCCGCTGCGGATCACTTCAGCTCAATCCAGGCTTCTTGCCAGTGGGACCCGACACCCGGCTCGAACTGGGTGGCGGTGGTGGCCCACTGCACGCAGTAGCCGCTGTAGGGGAAGGGCTTGCACTGATAGACCTTGCCATTTTTCGGCTGCTGCACCTTGGTACCGGCGGTGTAGGACTTGATGTTGTTCGGGAAGACGAAGTCATATTCGCCGCTGCTCTGCTCCTTGAACATCAGGTCCATGGTCTGCTGGATGGTCTCGCCGCCCGCTTTCGGGGTGGCCTTGATCACCAGCTGGTGGTGACCTGCCTTGAGCCCTTCCAGCGCCATGGTGAAGGTGTGGCTGCTGTCCTTGATGTCGGCACTGCTTTCACCCTTGGCCACGCCGCCGTGGTCATAGAGGGTGTTGGTGACGGCCAGATCGCCCTGTGCGGTGACGGTGAAATCGAGGGTTGCCTTGCCGTTGTCCAGCACATAGTCGCTGGCCAGACCGCTGACGCTGATACTGTCCACCACCGGCGGTTGCTGCTGTTGCAGGTCAATCTCGACCCGCTTCAGTTTGCTGTCTCGATGCAGATAGATGGGGTTCATACCGTAGACCGGATTGAACTGGCCATCGGCTCCTTGCTGACCGGCGCGGATCAGGCTCTGTTCGGCGTTGATCTTGCTGGCGAGGGCATGGGCCCAGTTGTTCTTCTGGCCCTGTTCGGCAGTGGTGATGGTCAGCACGGTTTGCAGATCGGGGCGCTCGCCGTTGGCATCGAATACCCGGGTCATCGCCTTGTCGCCTGCCGCGAGGTCGATGGAGGGGTAGATGGTGCCGGCCTGACTCCACTCCAGCGGCGGCTGGCTGCCATCTTTGAACTTGGCATCGATGATGTTGTAGAAGCTGTTGCTGGTGTCGCCGACTTCCCACACGCCGAGGATCAACTGATAACCGGTGCGCTCCGGCAGGATGCAGTTGTGGGTCACCTGCTTGGGCGGCTGCACCATGTTGCCGTCGATGACGCAGAAGGGGGTCAGATCGAACGAGGCGCGGGTGAGCGGCTGGTTGGGGTTCCAGTCCTGCTTGGTGAGGTAGTAGCGCCAGTTGCGGGTGACGTGGTTTGCGGTGAAGGTCCAGCTGATGGCGAAGGGGCCGGGCTGTACTTCACGCTTGGTCCAGCGGTCGCTGGTCTGGATGTTCAGCTCGCTCCAGCGCGGGCTGCCCGCCGAGGCGATTTGACCATCCTGCGGGCCGGTTTGCGGGAAGCCTGATGGGCCCTCCACGCTCTGGGGTTCCCACTGCACGCCGCCACACTGGCTGTTGCCGCCGGTTTTGCACAGATAGTTGCGGCTCTCTGGCTGGCTGATGTAGCCATGAGCCAGGGCGCTGCCGCTGGCCAGCAGAGCCAGCACCGCTGCGATGTGATGGAGTTGGATTTTTGCTGCCATACATTCCTCTGTTCGATAGATGTGGGCAGTCAGTTGGCCGGGGAGTTCCCCGATGCACACTTGCGTGTGGCAACCCCGCTATCCTGGACAAAACGTCTGTAGACCGGAGGCTTTGCGTCCCGACCTTTCGGTCAGTTTGCCAAATGACTAGATGGTTAGTGATGGGCCAAATGTTCGGCCATCAGCATTGTGCACCGCATTGATTAATTATTTGAAGTTAAATGTTTAAACGCATCATCAAATGGCGCGCAAATCATTCTAACTGGCTGTTTTTAAATTGTTCTCTTATCTGTGAATGGCGCCGATTAACGTTGAAGATGCCGATAAGATGCATGCTGACTGCGTGTTAGCGGCGTAAAAAAACCTGCCAGCTTGGCTGGCAGGTCGGGTGACAAGGCGACACAGGTTGACGCCATCAATGACGGGCGTGCTGCTCGCCGGAGGGGGGAGATTGGGGCGCCATCATCGGCGCCGCGGCGGACTCCTTGCCCAGTTTGAACACCGCAAGCCGCTCATCCAGGCTGCGGGAGAGACCGGCCAGCAGCTCGCTCTCCTGCGCCAGTTGCGAGGCGGACTGGGACATCTCCAGCGCCGAGTCGTTGATGCCGCTGACATTGCGGTTCATATCCTCGGCCACCATGCTCTGCTGCTCGGCGGCGGTCGCGATCTGGGTTGCCATGTCGCTTACATGCTGGATGTGGTTGACGATCAGGGTGAGATCCTGCCCCGCCTGCTGGGACTGGTTGACGCTGCTCTCCGCCAGTTTGCGGCTGGTATCCATGGCGTTGGCGGCGGTGACAGCCCGTTGCTGCAACTGGGCAATGGTGCTCTGGATCTCCTCGGTGGATTGGCGAGTCCGGCTGGCCAGTTGGCGCACCTCGTCGGCTACCACGGCAAAGCCGCGGCCCTGCTCGCCGGCACGGGCTGCTTCGATGGCAGCGTTGAGGGCCAGCAGGTTGGTCTGCTCCGAAATGGCGCTGATGACGGCGGTCACTTCGCTGATCTGCATTACCCCCTCTTTGAGCTGGTTGACCTGCTGGGTGGCCTGCTCCACTTCGGTGGCCAGCGCCTTGATGCCGTGCACGCTGGCATGAACGTCACGGTTGCCTAGGCCCGCTTCACCGGTCGCTTCCTGGGTATCCCGCGCGGTATTTTCGGCGTGTCCGGCCACATCGGAGATGGTGGCGCTCATCTCGTTCATGGCGGTAGCGAGCTGGGCCAGCTGATCCCGCTGGCTGGTGACTGCCTGATTGGTCTGCTCGGCAGAGGAGGCGATGCGCAGGGCTGCATCCGCCACGTTGCGAGCGCCCTGACTGGCTTCCAGCAGGGCGTGACGGATGGCATCGAGACTCTGGTTGGTACAGTGGGCGACCACTCCCAGCTCATCCTTGCCCTGTACCGGGATGCTCACCACCAGATCCCCCTTGGCGACCCGTTGCATGGCGTTGTTGATCTGGCTGAGGGGGGAGACGATGGAGTGGGTGATGCGCCAGCCCAGCAGCCCCATCAGCAGGATCACGATGGCGGTGGCGGTCCCCATCTTCATGTACTGGGCCCAGATGGTCTGCTGAATATCTTGCAGCAGCATGCCGGAACCGAGGATCCAGCCCCAGGGCTGATAGCCGGATACCATGGAGAGCTTGTCGGCGGTTTCGCCCGATGGGCCTGTCCAGACATATTGCAGGGTGCCCTGTTTGCCCCCTTTGGCGATATCCACCATCTGATACCAGAACTGTCCGGTGGTGGCGGCACCACCTTCGCCCATCTTCTGGCCGACCAGTTCGGGGCGGATGGGGTGAACCACCATAGTGCGGTTCTCGTCGATGACGAACAGGTAGTTGTTGCCATCAAAACGGGTGTTGGTCAGCAGCTTGCGCGCCTCCTGCTGAGCCTGCTCTGCTGGCAGGGTGTTGGCCAGAAACTGGATCTGGCTCATGGCCTGCTCCAGTACCGCATTGAGCCGCGCCTCTCGCTCGCTCATCAGATTGCGCTGGAGCGCGTTGGCCGAGATAAGCAGCAGCGAGACAAAACCGACAAACGCCAGTGCGAGCAGCAAGATCAATTTGCGGCTCACGGTGATATCACCGAGCTTGAACATGACTAAACCCTCATTTCCCTGTTGATTTTATGTGGCTCTGTACTGCGGCAGCCAGTTTGTAAAAGTTAACAACTCATTTACTTTCAGTCTCTTGCCGAGCTTTCTCAAATGAGCGTTTTAACATCAGTATAGTCAGCAGACAGCAACCCCCACTTTTTGGTAGCGTGTTGATGCGCATCCCTGCGCAATTTTTGCCAAAGAGTGTGAATGGTTTGGCATTTCTTCAAAAAAAGGAGTGGGCCCCGCTGCGGGTGACCCCATAACAAGAGGGAATTTATGAGTTCCATTGCCAGGAATTACTTCAACCAGCTCAACGCCGACTACCTGCAGGTGCACAGGCGCAAGGAGGATCTCTTCTGGTCCACCTATATGGGCACCAGCGATGATCAGGCCGGTTTCACCACGGCCGAGCAGGCCTACAAGGCCTTTTGTGCCAATCCAGCCCGTCTGCCCGAATTGCGTGAGATGTTGGCGCAGGCCGACGAGGATGACCTCAAGCGCGGTCTGCAAGGCTGGATCGCCTTCTTCGAGTGCAATGTGATAGAAGATCCCGCCGCTGCCGCCCTGATGGATGAGCTGGTGGCTGCCGAGGCGGCGCTGTTTGCCCGCCGCAAGGGGTTGAAACTGACCCTGCTGGATGAGCAGGGTCAGCAGGTCGCAGGCAGCCTGCCTGCCGCCAGTACCTCCCTTGCCGCCAGCCCGAACGAGGCTGTGCGCCAGAGCGCGCTCGCCATGTTCCACACCCTGGAGCAGTGGGTGGTCGGCAACGGTTTTCTCGAGGTGGTGGCGATCCGCAACCGCTTTGCCCGCGCCATGGGCTATCGCGACTACTTCGACTACAAGGTGCGCAAGAACGAGCAGATGAGCCCGGAGCAGCTGTTCGCCATCCTCGACGACTTTATTGCCCGCACCGACGCCCGGTTGCAGCAGAGCCTGGCCGAGCTGAAGGCCGCCAAGGGCGAGGCGGCCCTGCTGCCTCACAATCTGCGTTACAGCGTGAGCGGCGACGTGACCCGCCAGCTCGATCCTTACGTGCCCTTCTCGCGGGCGCTGCGGGATTGGGTCGAGAGCTTCCGCCGGCTCGGCATCCAGTATCGCGGGGCGACCCTGACGCTGGATTTGCTGACCCGGGAGGGGAAATACGAGAACGGCTTCTGCCACGGCCCGGTACCGAGCTTCTTCCAACAGGGGGAGTGGGTGCCAGCTGTGGTCAATTTCACCAGCCTGGCCGATCCGGCGCAGGTGGGCAGCGGCTGGAGTGGCCTCAACACCCTGTTCCACGAGGGAGGCCACGCCGCGCACTTTGCCAATGTCACCGGCAATGCCCCCTGCTTCTCACAGGAGTTTCCGCCCACCTCAATGGCCTATGCCGAGACCCAGTCGATGTTCTGCGACAGCCTGCTGGACGATGCCGACTGGCTCAAACGCTACGCCAGAAATGCGGTGGGAGAGTCAGTTCCCGATGCCCTCATCAAGGAGATGATTGAAGCGCGTCAGCCGTTTCGCGCGTTTAACGAACGCCAGATCGCGCTGGTGGCCTACTTCGAGCGGGATCTCTACGCCATGGATGAGGCCGAACGTAGCCCCGAGGTGGTGCTGGCGCTGGCCCGCCAATGGGAGCGCAAGATTGTCGGGGTCGAGAGCCCGCGTCCGCTGCTGGCTATTCCGCACCTTCTTAATCAGGAGTCGGCCTGCGCCTATCACGGCTACCTGCTGGCGCTGATGGCGGTGGAGCAGACCCGCGCCTTTTTCCTCAAACGTGATGGCTACCTCACCGACAACCCGCGTATCGGGCCGGATCTGGCCGCCCACTACTGGGGGCCGGGCAACGGCATGAGTCACGATGAGACCCTGCGCAGCCTGACCGGCGAGGGATTCAGCGCGGTGCCGCTGGCCGAGGCATGCAACCTGAGCGCAGACGAAGCGTGGCAACAGGCGCAGGCCTGCATGGCTGCCGCCCAGCAGCGCCCCGTGGCTGGCGAGGGAAGCCCGCTCGATGCCCATATCCGGGTGGTACATGGCGCCGAGCTTATCGCCGACAACAGCGAGTCGGAAACCCGCATGCTGGCCGACTTCGAAGCGTGGATCCTGAGCCACAGCGCACGAGCCTCAGTTGCGTAAGCTGGAATGCTCCCGGTTCTTGAGCCGGGGGCACTCTTGGCGTGGTTCTGATGTCTGTTCGCGGCGATGACTGGCTGGTGCGACTTTAGAAATGCTGATGACACAGGCTGTCGCATGATGGTTTTGGTATGCGGATTTCAGATTAAATATGTATTCATATGAACAAGTCTCTACAGAGCAGGCCATAAGCTCTTAGAACCTTATCGCCTCATATCTTTGTTTATTTTGTTAATAGTGTTTTTTGCACTCACCTTTGTGCATAAAGATTGATCTATTCATCTTTTTGAGAACCATTCCCATCTTGTCGGATTGACTAAATTGTCCACAGCTGCAAAATCGCCCACCTTGCCACTCCCGATGTGAATCGGGTTCGGAAAGCCTCAGATCTCCGCCCGGAGATGGCTGGGCCGCACATAGGAAAGGTGTGGCCGTTGCCCGCCTTTCACCCTCGAAATCAGCACACAAGTCAGGAAGCCCTCTTGCTCATCAGGCAGGAGCGGACGGGTGTGTATATCCGTATGGCCGTGCAGGGACGATACGACCAGCGTTTGTTATGGGTGGTATGTTGCGAATGAATCGCATCTTTTTGATGTTGGCGCTGTTGCCCCTGCTGGTGTGTGCCAGTGAGGTGGACAGAGTGCGTGAAGCCTGGGTGATCAAGGCCCGAGCGGGAGAGCTGGATGCGGCAGCGCACGGGCTGGATGCTCTCTATCGACAAAGTGGTGATGGCAAGGTGCTCGATGACCTGATCGCCGTGCAGTTGTGGAGGGGTGATCGCAAGGGGGCGTTGGCCGCCTGTGAACCGTGCGAGCTCAGCCCCATCAGCAACAGTACGCTGGAAGGGGTGGCCCGTGCCGCCCGCGACGAGAAGCGCTACTCCGAGGCGATCAGCTATTACCGCATCCTGCAGGGACGCGATCCCGCCAACCGCAATGGCTGGCTCGGGCTGTTTCTCACTGCCAGTGATCAGGGCAACCGCAAGCTGGCCCGCCACGCTGCGGGTGAATATGAGGCCAACTTTGGCCGCGATCAGGCGATCCTCGAAGCCAGCATCTATGCAGCCCGTCAGGGTGAGGATCCCATGGGCGAGCTGCTGGCTCGCCAGCAGTGGCTGGAGCTGGAACCGGATAATCACGAACAGGTGCTGGCACTCTATCGGGTAGCCGTGAGCCTGGGGGCGGGGCCTGCCGCTGCAGATCTGATGGGCCGTTACCCCAAGTTGTTCAAACCGGTCGACCGGCTCTGGCTCGACTATTACCAGGCGGTCAATTTGCTGCGGATTTCGGCCCAGACCGAAGATCCGGCGCTGGCCCGTCGCTCCCTTACCCGCACGCTGGCGCTGCAAGAGCGGATCCTGGCCCGCGCCCCCCACGATCATGTGCTCTATATCAGTGCCCGTCGCGATGTAGTGGTGACCCTGGTGGCCCTCGGCGATTTTGCCCGGGCCGAACGGGAGTCCGCTACGCTGCAGGCCGAAGGGCCGCTACCCGACTATGTGCTGGAGGCGCGCGCCGATGCTCTGGCCGGGCTGGGACTGGTGGATGAGGCTTCCGTGATTTACCAGCAACTGGCGACCCCGGCACGGGCCAAAGACAAGCGGCTGCTGGAGAAGCGCTTCTACGCCTATTCGGATGGCGAGCGCTATGGCGCGGCACAGGGTCTGCTGGCCGGTTGGCAGGAGCCACCGACTCGCTGGGATTTCACCGGCAACATGCGGATGGCCAATGACGACTACGAGAAGGTATTGCAGCTGAAAACCTTGCTGCAGGCCTGGCGTGGTGAGGCGGGGGCGGCAGAGCAGCAGCTGGAAGCGTGGCTGCAAACCGCACCTGCCAACCCCTGGCTCTGGCTGCAACTGGGGGATATTCGCCGCTGGCGGGGTCATCCCGATGGGGCCGAGCAGGCGTATCTGCAGGCCGTGCGCTGGCTGCCAGCAGGGCGCACCGTGCTGGCCGAGCCGGGTCGCCTCAATGCCCGGCTCGACAAGGGGGACTGGCAGGGCACGCCGCAGGCCGTGCGCACCCTTGGCAACCTGACCCGGGATCGTCAGGAGTTGCAGCAGCGGCTGACTCTGGAGCAGGCGCCACAATTTGTCACCGACTTGACCCATGGCCGCAACGAAGGGGGCTCGGTGCAGGCCAGCCGTGACTGGAGCTACGACAGCCGCCTCTACAGCGCTCGCAGCGATGGCGGTGATCGGCTGTTTGTCCGTCGTCAGGGCAGCTTTGGCGAGTTCGACCAGCAGCCCGAACGCGCTGCCTATACCGGGCTGGGGGCCGAGATCTTTTTCTACCCGCTGCAGCTGACGCTTGAGGGGGGCACGGGGAACGAGCTCAACCACAAAGGCTATCTGTGGAGTCGCCTCGACTGGCGGCTGGATGATCACTGGACGCTGGGCTCGGCCATCAACCTCAACAGTGCCGACACCCCGCTGCGGGCATTGGCGCGCGGCAACTACGCCGATCAATACCAGCTCGATCTGGGCTGGCGTCAGGATGAGACCCGCGAGGGGGCACTGCGGCTGGAGCGGATGGATATCAGCGATGGCAACCGGCGGCTGACGGCCTCCGGCTGGCTGCGTCAGGATCTCTGGCGCCGGGATCGCTGGTGGTTTGATACCACCTTGCGCGGCGCCACCTCACGCAACGAGGCGGTGGAGGTCGACTACTTCAACCCCCTGCAGGATCGCAATCTGGAGCTGGAGCTGGCGGGGCGCTACCGGCTGCCGCTGGATGGGCGTCGCTCCCTGCTGCAGAGCCTGACCATGAGTGGTAACCACTACTGGCAGCAGGGCTATGGCAGCGATCAGGGGTGGCAGCTCAGCTATCGCCATGACTGGATCCTCTCTCCCGCTCTCAGCCTGGGCTATGGCCTGGGCCGCCGTCAGGCCATCTATGACGGCAACCCCGAGTTCGGAAATTTCATCTTCGCCAATCTGCAATGGAGTTTCATGTGATGAGACGCTGGCTTGCTCCTTTCGTTTTGCTGCTTGCACTGCTGCCTTCGCTGACGCAGGCGGCCCGGCAACCCGATGACTATGTGGTGCTCTGCTACCACGATATCGTTGATCTGAAATTGACCCCCAACCTCAAGCTCTATCCCCAGACCATCCGGCGCGACACCCTGATCCGCCACTTCAACTGGATCAAGCAGCAGGGTTATCACCCGGTCAGCTTCCAGCAGATCCTGGATGCCAAAGCAGGCAAAGCACAGCTGCCGGAGAAGGCGATCCTGCTCAGCTTCGACGACGGCTACGAGAGCTTCTACCGGCTGGTCTATCCGCTGCTCAAGCTCTACAACTATCCGGCGGTCTTTGCGCTGGTGGGCAGTTGGTTGGATGTGGCCGATGACAAGATGGTCCCGTACGGCAATGACAAGCTGCCACGCAGCTACTTCGTCGGCTGGCCGCAGATCCGCGAGATGCAGGACTCCGGACTGGTGGAGCTGGCCTCCCACACTTTCACCTCCCACTACGGGCTGCTCGCCAACCCGCAGGGCAACGTGCAGCCGGCGGTGACCACCGCAGGCTGGAGCCAGAATGGCTATGAGAGCATGGCCGACTATCGGGCCCGGATAAAAGCGGACTTCGACGCATCAGCCAGCCAGCTCAGGGAGCAGACCGGTCGGGCACCACGGATCCTGGTCTGGCCCTACGGCGCCTTCAACCAGACGGCGCTGGAGCTGGCCCGTGCGGCGGGGATGCCATACACCTTCACCCTGGCGGAAGGGCTCAACAAGCTGAGTGACTCGGGCAGCACGGTGCGCCGCTATCTGCTGGAGGAGGACACCAGCCTCGAAACTCTGGACGAGATCATGGGGGGCAACACCTGGGAGCGGCAGGTGGAGCGCTTGGTGCACGTGGATCTGGACTATGTCTACGACAAGGATCCGCAGCAGATGAACAAGAACATCGACATGCTGCTGGACCGGATCAAGGGTTACGGTATCACCACCGTCTATCTGCAGGCCTATGCCGATGACAACGGCGATGGAGTAGCGGAGGCGCTCTATTTCCCCAACCGTCATATGCCGGTCAAGGCGGATCTCTTCAATCGGGTGTCCTGGCAGCTCAAGACCCGTGCCGGGGTCAAGGTGTTCGCCTGGATGCCGGTGATGGCCTACGACATGGGGCCGAACCACGCCTATGTCACCGACAGCCGTACCGGCGCCCCCGCCAAGGGGCAGTATCTGCGCCTCTCGCCCTGGGATCCTGCCAGCCGTCAGCTGCTGCTGGATATCTATGAGGATCTCGGTTTTTACACCAAGTTCGATGGCCTGCTGTTCCATGACGACGCCTTCCTCAGCGACTACGAGGGGCCGATGCCGCTGGCTCGCACCCCGAATGCGCTGCAGGCACAGGGGGAGCAGAAGACCGATCTGCTGATCGACTTCACCATGGCGCTGCGTGATGCCGCCGCTCGTTACCGGCAAGGGGGCGCCGATGGTCTCAAGACTGCCCGCAACATCTATGCGGCGCTGGTGACCGAGCCGCAATCCCAACAGTGGTTTGCCCAGAGCATGGCGGCGTTTGCCAAGGCCTATGACTACACCGCCGTAATGGCCATGCCCTATATGGAGCAGGCAGAAAACCCCGATGAGTGGCTGGCCAGGCTGGCGGAAGATTCGCTGGCACAGGTGCCGGCCAATCGGCTGGTGTTCGAACTGCAGAGCCGCAACTGGCGCACCGACCAGCCTATCCCCGATGCCGAGCTGGTGCGCTGGATGGAGATCATCCAGCGCAAGGGGGTGACCAACTTTGGCTACTACCCGGATGATTTTCACAACAACCAGCCGGATCCGGCGGTGCTCAAGCCGGTCTTCTCGGTGCAGACCCAGCCTCAGCCGACCCAGCTGCCGGTGACACCGGTCGCAGTCAGTGCCGCTAAAGCCACCCAAGGGGAGGCGATGCGGTGAAGGATCTTCTGGAAGGGATAGCCATCTTTACGTTGGTCTATCCCAGTCTGATGGCCATGGTGTGGGTTTGTGGTGGTCTCTATTACTACTTCCAGTGGGAGCGAAGGGATATCGCGCTGGCCAAGCGGGGGCTGGAGCTCCCCTATTACCCCAGAGTGACCTTGATGGTGCCCTGCTACAACGAGGGGGCCAACGTCGAGGAGACCATCGGCCACCTGCTGCGCCAGCGCTATCCCGATTTCGAGGTGCTGGCCATCAACGACGGCAGCAAGGACGACACAGGCGCGCGGCTGGATCGGCTGGCACAGCAGGATCCGCGCCTGATCGTGCTCCACCAGCACAATCAGGGCAAGGCGATGGCGCTCAACAACGGGCTGGCTGTGGCCAGCGGGGAGATCCTGGTCGGCATCGACGGCGATGCGGTGCTCGACTATGACGCGGTGCGCTGGATGGTGAAGCACTTCATCGAGAGCCCGAGGGTCGGAGCGGTCACCGGCAATCCGCGGGTACGCACCCGCTCCACCATCATCGGCAAGATTCAGACCGGCGAGTTCAGCTCCATCATCGGCCTCATCAAGCGGGCCCAGCGGATCTACGGCACTGTCTTTACCGTCTCCGGGGTGGTGGTGGCCTTTCGCAAGCAGGCGGTCGAGGCGGTCGGTGGCTGGAGCAATGACATGGTGACTGAGGATATCGACATCAGCTGGAAGCTGCAGCTGGCCGGCTGGCTCATCCACTATCAGCCCCAAGCGCTCTGCTGGGTGCTGATGCCGGAGACGGTACGCGGTCTTTACAAGCAGCGGCTGCGCTGGGCGCAGGGGGGCGCCGAGGTGTTTCTGCGCTACGGGTTGCAGGCGATGCGCTGGCGCAACCGCCGCTTCTGGTTGCTGCTGCTGGAGTATCTCTCCAGCGTGGCCTGGTGCTACAGCATGTTGCTGCTGGCGCTGATCTGGCTGATTGAGCCTGACTTGAGCGGACTGGCAGTGGGTCATCTGTTCCAGTGGACTGGGGTGATGATGACCGCGATTTGTCTGGTGCAGTTCGGGGTCAGCATCTTTATCGACAACCACTACGACAAGAGCATGGCCCGCAGCTTTATCTGGTGCGTCTGGTATCCGCTCATCTACTGGCTGCTCAATCTGGTGACCGTGGTGGTGGCGGTGCCCAAGGCGATCCTGCGTCGTCGTGGCCAGTTGGCGGTGTGGGAGAGTCCTGACAGGGGGGAGTCGTTCCGTGACAAAACATAAGTTGGCGAACGAGATGATCATCAGCAACGGTACCCGGCGCAGCTGGAAGTATCGGCTGCGGGATCTGCTGATCCTGCTGGTGACCTGGGTCGGCTGGATTTTTCTGGCCCTGCAACCCTGGCTCAACTATCTGGAGGCGGAGGAGGATGAGAGCTTTATCGGCTCGCTGGATGCCATCGAAGTGGGGCAACTGTTTCTGGCCCTGCTGTTCGGCATCTTCCTGCTGATCCACTCCTGGGCAAAATACAACAGGCTGCTGCACCGGTTGGTGGGCAAGCGAACGGCCTCAAAAGCGCCGTAATCATGAGGGGCCGGTCGGCCCCTCACTTTTTATCACCGATCAAGCACTGCGAAGCGGGCGGGGTACCCGGAGCGTTTTTTCCGGGCCGGTTTGCCATCGTGATGTCGCCGACACTCCCAAAACCAGTCGTTTTGCCCCTAATTTTTCATTCATCAATAACTTTATTTCCGCAATTTTCACAGATGGCGTGGCGTTCAAAGCGATCCATGTTGGCCAGAAAGGGGCCTGCGGCCCAGCCGGTAATGAAGTCTTTGATAAATGCAGTGCGCTTTTGCTCTGGTTTCACCTCTTTTCCATAGGATTTGTCGACCAGCACCACGACATGGTTGGTTTCGCGCTGACAACTCGGGCAGACGCGTTGTTCGGTGGATGAAAGCAAGGGGGGACTCCTTGTCCAGAAGAGTGGGCAGCAGGTTGTTCGCCGCAGATATATACCGTCCCCATTTGATTCCTTTGCAGGCGGCTCGTCAATCACGGCAGAGGTGGATTTTGCGCCATCTCCTATGAAGAGGGGCGAGCCAACAAACGTGATCGTGAGGGGCCAGTCGGCCTAATGCCGATCAGTTAAGGATTCATTGACCAATCCTTCTGATGTGTGAAAATCCGAAACCTGTTGATTGGTTTCGGATTTTTTATGCGTATCGCTCAAGCTCTCGACTTCCTCCACACCAGTAAGGCCGCTCAGTTTGAGTCACTCTCAGACCTCATTCCCAACAAGCTCATCACCACTCTGCTCGACGAAGAGGGCGTTGCTACCCTGCGCCGTCGCCGTATGCCCATGGAGCGGCTGGATCTGGCCCGCATCGCGCAGGATGCGCCCGAGCAAGTGTGGTTTTGCGGGCCGGAGGGGATGGCAGATGCCCTGACCCGGCTGTTGCCGGACGGGCATCTGCATCGCGAGCTGTTTCGCTTTCGTTGAGCGCAGTTATTGGGTGCTGGCTGGCAACTGCTTGAGGGCGGCTTGTACCGCCGCCTCCAGCTGCGGGTCGCGTCCGGCCACCATGTCAGCCGGAGTGAGGGGCACCTGCAGGTCCGGGATCAGCTCCTGATTCTCGTAGAAGGTACCGTCCGGTTTGCGCAGCCCCAGGGTCGGAATGCCGTAGGAGAGTCCCGGGATTAGCCTAGAGTCATGGTTGTAGACCATGGTGCCGGTGCCAGGCACCGGATCGCCGACGATGGGGCCGACCTTGAGGGCGCGGTAGTACTCGGGGAAGGCGGAGCCCTCCGAGTAGCTGGCGGCGTTGACCAGCACCACAGAAGGCTTGGTCCACTGGCGAGTGGCGGCGTCGGTTTCACCCTTGCCCTGACGGGGCCAGCTGCTGGCCATCCCCTTGGCGCTGCCGCTGCCGGTCAGAAACTCCACCAGGGTATTGGCGAGATAGCCGCCGCTGTTGAAGCGGACATCGACAATCAGCGCATCGCGATTGCGCTGTCTGCCGAGGGCATCCGCCACCACTGCATCGTAGACCTCGCTATTCATTGCCGGCAGATAGACATAGCCGACCCGTCCTCCGCTCAGGCTGGCCACCAGCTCCCGCCGTTTCTCAATCCAGCGATCCTGTTGCAGCTGGTACTCCTGCTGCTTGTCGATGGCGGTGATCACCACCTCGTCAGTTTGCTTGTTGCCCTCCTGCTGGAAGGTGAGGGCAAGCCGGGCGCCAGCCTGATGGTTGAGGGCTTGATCCAGCTCGGCCAGATTGGCAATCGGGACGCCGTTGATGGCGAGCAGGCGGGCGCCCGGGGCGATATCGCTCTCCTGAGCCAGCGGGCCGCCAGAGAGCAGGGCGGTGAGCTCGACCCCTTGCTCGCCATCCTGCCAGTAGCCACCCAGGCTGGCGGTCTCGTCCGCCATGCGTGGGAAGGGGGCGGGGCCGCTGCCCCAGGTGTGGGAGACATTGAGCTCGCCAGCCAGCTCCGCCAACAGGTTGCCAAAGTCCCGCGGGTTGCCGATGCCCGGCAGCAGGCGGCGGTAAGTGGCGACATAGCTATCCCAGTTCACCCCGTTCATGTCGTCCAGATAGAACTCGTCCCGGGTGAGCCGGGCGATCTGATCGAAGGCGGCAGTCATGCGTGCCTGCCAGCGGCTGGTGGGTTGCAAGGCGAAGGGGGCGCTGGTGGCTTCGCCGGAGTCGAGGTGGATCCGGGTGATCTCCCCATCCCGCACCAGGGTAGCCAGGGTGCCCTGCTGGTTGAGGCTTGCCAGCGCTGGGCCGGGCTGCTCGCCAAACAGTTCGCTGGTTTTGCCCTTGCGCAGATCCTGGCTGTAGCCCTTGATCTCGCTCTCGCTGTTGACCCCCATCTCTTCCACCAGATAGATCACTTGGTCGCCGATGATGCGGCTGGCGAGCAGGGTACCGGTGGGTTGCAGCAGCAGCGCTTCGCGATGGTTGAGACGATCGCTCTCAAAGCCGTATCCCCCTTTCGGCGGCTCCAGCTCGGCAATCGCATCGGCTCTGGCGGCGCGGCTGCTGTAAATGCCGAGCAGGTTGGTGACGAGGGGCTCGCCATCGGGCCCCAGTGCGCCAAACCGGGTCGATTGCCAGTAGAGGATGGCGCCATCCTGACTCCAGCCCGGTTGCCCATCCTGATAGCCGTTGAGGCTGACATTGACCGGTTTGGCCTTGGGATTGGCCATGTCGATCACCGCGATCTCCTGCTCTGCCGCATCGGGGCGGAAGGTGAGCGCCAGATGGCGGGAGTCGGGGGCAAAGGCGAGATGCACCTCGTGGCGCGACGGGTTGAAGCTGGCAGGCACCAGCTCCCGCTGCTTGTTGCTCGCCAGATCCAGCAGGTGGATTGCCTGGCCATCCACCACGAAGGCGAGCTGTTTGCCATCGGGGGAGAGTACCGGACGGCTGATTCCTTTGTCGGGAATCGCCAGCAGCAGGCTCTCGGTCAGGGTGCCGGGATCGCTGAACAGCAGATCCGGATCCCCCTTGCGTAGGCGATAGAGGGCGGCGTGCCCCTGCTGCTCCGACAGATAGATGAGGGCGCGCCCCTGCTCGGCAAAGAGAGGGCTGGATTGCTCGCTCGGATCGCGGGTCAGCTGACGCACCCGCTCCCGCTCGGGGTCGACGGCAAACAGGTTGCCCTCGCTCACCAGGATCAGCTCATCCGCCTCTTCGCTGACCAGCGCTTCGTCTGCTAGGGTCAGGGCCTCGCTCGCCTCATCCGGCGTGCTTGCCACTTGCGGGGTGAGGGTCAGCTTGCGTGACTCGCTGCTACCGGCATCGAGGCGATAGAGTTCACCGAGCCATGACCAGACCAGATCGCCATTGCGAGAGGCGCTGAGCCCCCGCACCGGATGGCCCTGATAGTGGGTCAGCTGTTGCTCCTTGCCGCTGGCGAGATCCCGGCGCCAGACGTTGAAATCGCCGCTGCGCTCGCTCAGGTAAAAGAGGGTATCTCCCTTGTCGCTCCAGACCGGATCGGTGGCCGCCACCCGATCTTCGGTCAGCTGCTTGTGCTGCTTGCCATCAAACAACCAGAGACGGGGCACCGCGAACGAGTGCTGATGCTTGCGAAAGGGTTGATCCGCCGCGGGCATCTGGTAGACGAGCCGCTCCCCGTGGGGACGTGCGAGGGTCGCAGGCAGCGGCAGATTGGCCTGCAAGGTGCCGCCGGTGATCGGGGTCCAGTAGAGCTCGCCCCATTGGTAGCCTTCCGCGACAAAATGGTCGGCCTCGGGGGAACCCGGCCGCTGGCTGCTCAGCAGCAGTCGTTTGCCATCGGCGCTGAAGGCTTGCGGCAGATCGGTGCGCGAATCGCGTGTGAGGCGCACCATCTCGCCGCCGCTGGCAGGCACCACGAACACATCTTCGTTGCCGTAGAGATTGGCGGCAAAGGCGAGCTGTTTGCCATCCGGCGACCAGATTGGCCGCTGGCTCAGGTAGTCGCTGCCAGTGAGCGCCGTGGCGGGGCCACCCTCGGCACTGGCGACAAAAATGCGCCCCTGCCAGGTGAAGGCAAGCTGCTTGCCATCGGGGGAGAGGGCGGGCTCGCGCAGCCAGAGTGCATCGGCGGCGACACTGGCGGGCAGCCAGAGCAGAAGTGGCGAGAACAGCAGGGTGGCGAGGCGGCACGAAGAGCGCATTGCATGATCCTGTCGGGGAGTGGAGTGTTATCTTCGCCGATCATTGCCCCGGGTGCCAGCGCGATAATTTTTGGTATCTTGTTGTTTTAACTGTTAATTACCAATGCAAAATGACAGCGTTCAAGGAAGATGGCCTTGCTGCGGCAAGATATGTTTTGCCGGGCATATTGAGTATTGATGGCGATCCAATATCATGGCGCTCGCTCGCCGCTCGGCGGGCATCGTTCAGATGATCTGGTAACAAGAAAAGCCCGCACCAGAGGCTTGTCGAGGGATGGAATGAGAGCCGTATTACTGTGTTTGTTGGGGCTTTGGCCCGCATTGAGTTTTGCCTTTACCGAAAAAGCCGATTTGGTGGTGGTCAAGAAGTCGACCTATAGCCTGACCCTGATGAAGGATGGCAAGGAACTGAAGCGCTACTGGATTGCTCTGGGCCCGGCGCCCAAGGGGCACAAGCAGCAGGAAGGGGATCAGCGTACGCCGGAAGGGCGCTACACCCTCGACTACAAGAAGACCAATTCCGGCTACTACAAAGCCATCCATATCAACTATCCGAACCTGGATGACATCAAGCGCGCCAATGAGCTGGGTGTTCGTCCGGGTGGCATGATCATGATCCACGGCCAGCGCAACAGCATTGGCAACCGCAGGGTTCAGCCTTCCAACTGGACCAATGGCTGCATCGCCATGCTCAATCACGAGCTGGATGAAGTGTGGGACGCCGTTGACCCGGGCACGCCCATCGTCATCGAGCCCTGATCCCCTTGTGCACGCCCGCGACTCCGCGGGCGTTTTATTTCCCGCCAGTGATGACGTGACAGCGCTTGCTGTCCCGTGCTAGTTTTTTCGGCTCGCTTTGGCTGTGACAAGGAAGATCACATGATGTCAGTAACGAGCGTGCCCGAGCGAACGGGGATGCTCTGGTGGCGTGCCACACTGGATATGCTCCCGCTCTCCATTTCGGTGATCCCCTGGGGGATCCTGTGTGGCGCTTTGGCGTTGCAGGCAGGGCTGAGTCCGCTTCAGGCTCAGCTGATGTCGTTGCTGGTCTACGCCGGAGCCGCCCAGCTCTCGGCCACGACCCTGTTCGGGGCGGGCACGCCCCTGCTGCCCATCATGGGCTCAACCATGGTGATCACTTCCCAGCATCTGCTATACGGCTTCACCTTCCGCCGTGACGTATTGCCGCTCTCCCTGCGCTGGCGGGCCAGCCTTGCTTTTTTCCTGACTGATGAGATGTTCGCTGTGGCGCTGAAAGACCGGGAGCGCAGCGGCCACTTTGATCCGGCCTACGCGCTCATCGCGGGATTCGTCTTCTATCTGTTCTGGAATCTGGCGACCCTGCTCGGCATCGCGGCCGGCCAGTACATCGATGGACTGGACAGCATGGGGCTGGATTTTGCCATCGCGGCTACCTTCATCGCCATGACCATTCCCGCCATGAAAAACTTGCCCATGGTGGCGGCCACTCTGGTGAGCGGCGGCACAGCGTTGCTTACCAAGCCGCTGCTGGCGGAGATCCACATCATCGTCTCGGCTCTGGCTGGCATGGTGGTGGGCTATGTGCTGCACCGGATGAGGAGGTAGCGTGAGCTGGCTGATGATTGGCCTGCTGGCCCTGATCACCTTTTTCAACCGCTTCGCCTTCTTTTCTCGGTTGACCCGATATCAGCCGGGTGCCGAGATGGGGGCGTTTCTCGGCTTCTCGGCCCAGTCGGTGCTGACTGCCATCTGGTTGCCCATCGTCTTTAGCTACGAGCCGGGGATAGGTCTTGACTGGGATCCTGACTACCTGACCGCCACCCTGTGGGTGATGCTCTTGACCCTGTTGCGGCTGCCGACTCTGGTTGTGGTGGTGGGTGGAATGGGGGGCTTCTTCCTGCTGCGCTGGCTGGGAGGCATAGCCGAGCTCTTGCCTTGGTGAAGCGCGAGCCGTGATCTTGTGTAATGGATGTCATTATTAGACATCCGTCATGTCATGAATGTCACTTCAAAAAAAGCCTGCAAATGGTGAGGATATGGGTTCTATCCGTGGAGGAGTGTCCCATGTCTTTGATCGAAACCTGTCAGCGCATCGTGCGCGATCCCCATCTCTCCGCTGCCCAGAAGAGCCACGCGCTGGCGCTGGCCGCCGAGAATGCGTTGCCCTACCCCGACCTGCCTGCCGCAGTCGCCGAGGCGATGGAGCAGGGATTTATCTGCGACATGTTCGAAGGGCACGCCCCCTACAAGCCGCGTTATGTGCTGCCGGACTATGAAAAATTCCTGAGTCAGGGCTCTTCCTGGCTGGAGCTGGCGGCGCCGCAGGATTTCGACGAGGCGCTCAACGCCCTGCGCATCCTCTATCACCATGTCCCCTCAGTCACAGGCATGCCGGTCTGGCTGGGGCGGCTCGACCACCTGCTGCTGCCCTTCGTCGGCGAACTGGATGACGAGACCCTCTATCGCAAGCTGAAGGGGTTCTGGGTCTATCTGGATCGGGTGCTGCCGGACGCCTTCATGCACGTCAACATCGGGCCGGATGACAACCGCATCTGCCGTCTGATCCTGCGCATCGACAACGAGCTCAAGCAGGTGGCGCCGAACCTCACCTTTTTCCACGATCCGGAGCAGACTCCCGACGATCTGCTGCTGCTGGCGGTGAAGAATATCGCCGAGTGCAGCAAGCCGCACATCGCCAACTACCCTATCCATCGCGATACCTTTGACCAGCGTGGTTTTGGCATAGTCAGCTGCTACAACGCCCTGCCGCAGGCGGGTGGCGCCAATACCCTGGTGCGCATCTCCCTCAAGCGGGTCGCCGAGCAGTGTCAGGGGATCGATGACTTCCTCGGTTGCCTGCTGCCCCATTACTGCCGCTTGGCCTCTCAGCTGATCGAAGCGCGGGCCGCCTTCCTCCACGATGAGTCCGGTTTCTTCGACAGCTTTCTGGTGAAAGAGGGGCTGCTGGATGAGGATCGCTTTGTCCCCATGTTCGGCATCTACGGCATGGCGGAAGCGGTCAATATCCTGATGGATAAAGAGAATCTGCCGGATCGTTACGGCCATGGCGAGGAGGCGAACCAGCTTGGCTATCGCATCTCGGCTCAGCTCTCGGAATATGTCACTGCGACGCCGCAAACCCATGCCTGGGGTGGTCGTGCGCTGCTGCACTCGCAAGGTGGCCTCAGCATCGATGTGGCTGTCACCCCCGGGGTGCGCATTCCCTACGGGCAGGAGCCGAATCCCGCCAGTCATGTGCTGGCGCTGGCGCCGCACCACACTTATTACCATTCGGGGATCAGCGAGATCCTGACCCTGGATCCCACCATCCGTCAGAATCCGCAGGCGCTGTTGCAGCTCTGCAAAGGGGCGCTCGCCATCGGCATGCGCGAGTTCACCGCCAACGTGGCCGACAGCGATCTGGTGCGGGTGACCGGCTACATGATCCGCAAGAGCGACGTGGCCCGCTTCGCAGAGGAGGGGTCACGCTTGCAGACCACCTGTCTCGGTGCCGAGGCGAGTGAAGTGACCGCCATTCGTCAGCGGGCTCCGCGAGTGGTCGCCCACGAATCGACTATCGGCGAGTATTGAGTTCGCACCGATGGCTGATGTCTTGCCAACACGCAGCGCCCTGGTAAGCAGGGTGCTGCCGTTCTCCTGTGTCGACGGGCCGGGCAACCGGCTGGTGCTGTTTCTGCAAGGGTGCAACTTTCGCTGCCCCGGCTGCCACAATCCGCACACCATCGGGCTGTGCGACGATTGTGGCGACTGCCTTGCGGTCTGTCCGAGCGGCGCCCTCACCCTTGCCGAGGGGGCCCTTGGCAAACGCAGCGTGCGCTGGCAGGCGGCGCGCTGTACCGATTGCGACGCCTGTCTGGATGTCTGTCCGCGCAGTGCCAATCCCAAGACCACAACCATGACGGTGGACGAGGTGCTGGCCCTGTTGCGCCGCTACGGCCCAATGCTGAGCGGAATTACCGTCTCCGGTGGTGAGGCGACCACCCGGCTCCCCTTCGTGGTTGCGCTGTTTGCCGCCATCAAGGGCGCGCCGGATCTGGCCCATCTCACTTGCCTGCTCGACAGCAACGGCTCGCTGGCCGAAACCGGCTGGCAGCGGCTATTGCCGGTGCTCGATGGCGCCATGCTCGATCTCAAGGGATGGCGTGACTCGGTGCATCACACCCTGACCGGCTATGGCCGCGAGCGAGTGCTGGCATCGCTGCAACTGCTGGCAAGCCACGGCAAGCTGGCCGAGTTGCGGCTGCTCCATGTGCCGGGCAAGAGTGATTTTCTGGATGCAAGTGGTGAGCTTGACGCGGATCTCGCCGCCTTCTTGCAGCAGCTTGGGCTTGTGCCCATTCGCCTCAACGGCTTTCGCCACCACGGGGTGCGGGGGGAGGCGGCGCAATGGCCAGAGGCTCACCAAACCGAGCTGGAACAGCTGGCCAGCCGTTTGCGTGCAGCGGGATTGGGGCCGGTCTCACTGCCTGCCTTGATGGGCTGAGTGGTTGCGTCATCCGGTGACCGTCATGGTGTGAGGTGTGGCATGGAAAGGCCGCAACTGTGATTTCTGTCTATTGGAGGGGGCGAGAACGGCGGCTAGAATAATGGCCATCTTCTTACCCCTCAATGACAGATAATCATGAGTGAAAGCAAGGCGTTATATCGGGTTCAGTTTATTTGCCACAGCGAGCGCTATGAAGTCTATGTGCGCGAAGTCAATCAGGGCCAGCTGTTCGGTTTTATCGAGATCGCCGATTTTGTCTGGGATAACCATACGGCGCTTATCGTCGATCCCAGTCACGAGAAGCTCAAGAGTGAATTTGCCGATGTGCGCCAGACCCTTATTCCCATGCATCAGGTGCTGCGCATCGATCAGGTGAAAAAGCAGGGGGCTGCCCGCATCACGGATCTGGGCAGCAACGTCGCCTCCTTCCCCAGCCCCATCTATACCAAACGTCCCTAGTCCCTACTTGCCGTTGATGTTTCGCCGCGGTGAAACATCAATCTCTGCTCGTTGTCATCCGGCTCAGGGCTCAATCAATTCGCGACCCAGTTGCAGGATCCGCTGGCGGAACCAGTGACGGGCCGAGCCATCACCGGCCGGGCCATACCAGACCAGACTGTGACTCACCTTGCCGTAATCGAACGGTGCCGGACGCATCACCAGATCCGGCTGACTGGCCATGCAGGCCGCCCAGCCACCGATGGCGGTGAGGATCAGATCAGTCTGGGGCAGCAGAGCCGCCGCGCTGGCAAAATCGGGCAGGGTAGCGCCAATCTGGCGACGCACCTGCTGCTGGGCCAGGCTCTGTTCGAAGAAGGGGTTGGCCAGCTCCTGATCCCGGATGGCGATATGGCGCCAGCTCAGGTAGGCATCGAGATCCCAGGGTTTGGCCAGCGCGGGGTGGTCTTTGCGCAGCAGGCAGACTAGTTTTTCTTCCCGCAGGGTCTCCCACACCAGCCCGGGCTGGCGCGGCAACGGCTGGCTCTGGTCATGGGGCAGGATCACGAAGTCGAGTTTGCCCGCTGCCAGCGCCTCCAGCCCCTGCTCATCCTTGTTCCAGATCTCCGGCACCATGCCCGGCACCTCTTTCATCAGCTGACCCAGAATGGGGCCCACCGGCCAGGTCATCACGCTCTCGCGCAATCCCAGCCGCAATGTGCCCTGCCACTGCTGCGGGTTGAAGGCGTTCTGGCGAGTGAGGCCGTTCAGCTCCCCCAACAGCCTGTGCAGGGTGGGCGCCAGTCGCTCGGCCATGGGGGTGAGCAACAGCTGGTTTCCCTGACGGTAGAGCAGTTGATCCCCCAGCAGATCCCGCAGCTGGTTGAGGGTTTTGCTGACGGTGGAAGGTGTGGTGCAGAGCCGCTCGGCGGTGCGGGTGACGCTCTGGTTGTCGAGCAACAGGTGCAGGGTGACCAGATGGCGACCTCCCAGCCTAGAGAGAGCGATCAGATCCATAGTGGCTCCTGAAATTGATGAAGATAAACAGGCTTGGAATCAGAAAGATTCAACGTGACCTGCTGGCATTCTCTCACAGCAGGGGGAGGGTGAGCAGACCCCTCAAGAGGTGACTGCGAACGCAACAGACAAAAAAAGCCCCGCCAAAGCGGGGCTGATGCAGATTAGCCCTTGAGCACCGCGGCCATGGCGTCAGCCACATAGTCGACGTTGCGGCTGTTGAGGCCCGCCACGCACATGCGACCGGATCGCACCAGATAGACGGCGAACTCCTCGCGCAGTCTGTCCACCTGCTCCGGGGTGAAGCCGGTGTAGCTGAACATGCCGCGCTGGTTGATGAAGTAGCTGAAATCGCGGCCCGGCACCTTGGCGCTCAGCACCTCGAACAACTTCTGGCGCATCGCCTTGATGCGGGTGCGCATCTCGGTCACTTCATCGACCCACATGGCGTGCAGCTCCGGCTGGCTCATCACCGCCGCAGTGATCTGGCCGCCATGGGTGGGAGGGCTAGAGTAGTTGCGGCGCACGGTGGCCTTCATCTGGCCCAGTACGCGGCTTGCCTCTTCGGCATCCTGACAGATGACCGACAGGCCGCCGCAGCGCTCGCCGTAGAAGGAGAGGTTCTTGGAAAACGAGTTGCTGACGAAGAAGCTGACACCGGCGGCCACCATGGCGCGGATGGCGTAGGCATCCTCTTCCAGCCCGTCACCGAAGCCCTGGTAGGCGATGTCCATAAAGGGGATCAGGTTCTTCTCGACCACCAGCGCGATCACCCGATCCCACTGGGCGCGGGAGAGATCCACCCCGGTCGGGTTGTGGCAGCAGGGGTGCAGCAGCACGATGCTCTTGGCCGGCAGAGTGCTCAGGCAGTCGATCATGGCATCGAACTGCACGCCGCCAGTGGCCGCATCGTAGTAGGGGTAGTCATGCACCTTAATGCCGGCCCCCTCGAACATCGCCTTGTGGTTGTCCCAAGTCGGGTTGCTGACCCACACCTCGGAGGTCGGGAAGTAGCGCTTGAGCAGATCGGCCCCGATCTTCAGCGCGCCGGAGCCGCCGATGGTCTGGATGGTGGCGATACGTCCCGCCTTGACCGCTTCATGGTCGGCACCCAACAGCAGGTGTTGCACTGCGGTGCGGTAGTTGGCGGCGCCTTCCATCGGCTGGTAGGGGCGCGGGGCCGGGGCGGCGGCGCGCTCGGCTTCGGCCTGCTGCACCGACGGCAGCAGCGGAATACGCCCCTGCTCGTCGTAATAGAGGCCGATCCCCAGGTTCACCTTCTGCTCGTGGGTGTCTTTGTGGAAGGTCTCGACTAGCGTCAGGATGGGGTCGCCAGCATAGGCATCGACGTGTTCAAACATGGGGGATCCTTGAAATTGACTGTCCAGTAAAACCGGCGGTCAGCCGGGCTGGACATCATGGCGCAATCCCCATTTTGCCTCAAGCAGTTCGCGTGTTGTGGTGCATGTGCAGACGGTGCCCAGTTCATTGGGGCCAGTGGCGCAATGAAATTGTGATGTCTGGAGTGGGAGTTAAGTGACACCCTCTTATTTTGATTGTAAAGTGTACGCAATATTATTGAATTATGTAGCTAATAACTTGCATTTATTTGGTATGTAATACTGCTCTCGAGGTTGGAATGAAGATATTTAACTGATGGCATGTTACGCTGCATAGGTAAATAACGTTCTTGTCAATTTTGAAGTTGTGCCCTAGCCGCAATTGTTCGGTTTGGTGGCTACAGGTAGATCGGTTTCAATGACGCGACATACATCTTCAGACTCTTTTTCTACCCCTACTAGGAACTGGCTCGGATTGGGTGGCTGGAACCTCTATTTTCTGGGGAAGCTGGCGTTGCTTTGGGGGGGATATCTCAATTATCACCCGCTGGCCAATCTGGTATTTGCTGCGTTTCTGCTTTTTCCACTCTCCACTACTACACCAATGCGGCGCGCAAGGTCGTTGATCGCCCTGCCGATAGGTATCGGGCTCTTCTATCACGACACCTGGCTGCCTGGTTTCGAGAGCATTGTCAGTCAAGGGGGGCAAGTTTTCTCTTTTACGGCTGATTACTGGTTGGAGTTATTCGAGCGTTTCATTAATTGGGAGATGGTCGGGGTTGGTTTTGTCATGTTGACGACCTACCTGTTTTTGGCGCAGTGGTTACGGTTTACACCCTGGGTGCTGGTTGCTCTGCTCTGGCTGTGGTTCTCCCCTCAGTTGTCGAGTGTGCTGCCGGGAATGAATGCACAAGCATCAAGCGTGGCCACCCAACCGGTGAAAAGGGTCGCTGAACACGAATCGGGGACGGGAGAACTGGAACAGCAGCTTGATCAAAGTGCTCCGCCCACCAGTGCCAACCTCAATACCTATCTGAATGATTTTTATCTTGAAGAGCGTGGGCGCGAGACTCGGTTTCCACAGCAGTTGCCTGCCAAAGCGACTCCTTTCGATGTGCTTGTCATCAATATCTGTTCTTTGGCCTGGAGTGATGTCGAGGCGAGCGGTCTGCTGGAGCATCCTGTATGGCGTCATTTCGATCTGATGTTCGACAGCTTTAATTCTGCCACCTCTTATAGCGGCCCTGCCTCGATTCGTCTGCTGCGTGCCAGTTGTGGTCAGCCCAGCCATCAGGATCTCTATTTAGCCGCCCCCAAACAGTGCTTGTTAATGGAACAGTTGGCTCAATTGGGATTTGAGAAGCAGGTGGCAATGGACCACTCTGGTGGGTTTGGGAATTATCTCAAGGAGCTAAAAGAGCTGGTCGCTCTCGATATTGAACCTATGAGCAGGGAAGGCTTACCGCATGATTTGGCCTCTTTTGATGGTGAGCCTATCTATCGGGATGATGCCTTGTTTGCTCGCTGGTTGCAGAAACGAAGCCAGAGCCAAGCTGATCGCAATGCCACCTTCTTTAACCTTATTGCTCTGCATGATGGCAATCGTTATGCCAAAAATCGGCAGCCAGCCCCCTACAAAGCACGGCTGCGCACTTTGCTGGATCAACTGGATCACTTCCTCTCCGAGCTGGAGCGCTCCGGTCGCAAGGTGATGGTGGTGGTGGTGCCGGAGCATGGTGCCGCCCTGACCGGTGACCGTATGCAGATGTCGGGGTTGCGGGATATTCCGAGCCCTGCGATTACCCGCATTCCTGTTGGCGTGGCCTTTATCGGCACCCAGGCTCCCCATGAGCCGACGCGCCATATCCCGGGAGAAAGCAGCTACCTAGCCATTTCCGATCTGGTGGCCAAAACGCTGGCGAGTGACCTGTTCGGCATGCCGACCATCGACTGGAATGGGCTGATCAACAACCTACCCAAGACCCCCATGGTGTCGGAGAATCAGGGAACCGTGGTGGTGCATTACCAGGATGATTACCAAATCAAACTGGGACAGGGCGACTGGGTTCCTTATCCCCAATGATCCGGAGAGCAGCATGACGACTGATGAGCAGGTCAGTAAACCGGCACCTTTTGATGTATCCGTAGAAGGGGGGGGGGGCACTGATATCGAGCTTGTCCAGAAGGCGTTTGGTGTCAGTTTTCTTTATCACGATATCGCCCTGGAAGAGCATCTGACAGAGATCCGGTCGCGCTTTCCTCTGCTCGCCGAGCTGGATTTGAAAAAAAGGAACGAAGAGTGATTACCGTTGCGCTGCAAGGGATAAGAGGTGGCGTGGGAACGACCTCAATCGTTGCGGGGTTGGCGCTGGCTGCCAGGCGGCAGGGCGCCAGGGTGCTGGCTGTTGATCTCTGTCCTGACAATCAATTGCCGCTCCATTTCGGGAGACCTCACGATGAGGTGTGCGGGTGGGGTTTGCTGGCTGATCCGACAAACAATTGGCGCTCCGCCATCTATTGCTGGCAACCCGATCTGGATCTGTTGGCTCAGGGCGGTGTTACGGGACTGTTGTCTACTGAGTGGTTATCTGCGGTTGAGGGGTATGATCTGGTGCTGCTGGACCTGCCTGCTGGCGTGACGCCGGTGGCATCAACCCGATTGCTCACCGTGGTCAATGCCGACGCTAACGCCCATACGCGGCTCTATCGCCATTCATTTCTTCCCCAAGAACAGGTAGTGGTCACTCAATTTACTAGTCGGCGTGCACTGCAGCAGGATCTGCTCGACCTCTGGATGGAGGGGGGGGTCCCTCTGCTCACTATTCGCCTGCATCGGGATGAATCGATGGCGGAGGCGATGGCAGCCAAATTGCCGGTCGGTGACTATGCGCCCGACAGCTTGATTGCCCATGAGCTGGATGCGTTGGCGCGCTGGTGCCTCAGTCACGATAGAGACGTTTCATGCTAACTGCCTTGCTGACACCTGCCGCCATGTGCTGGTTACGTGACCGTTACCGGGAGTTGCGGGGCTCTGGCTCATCCCGCTGGGCCGCTGCGTCAGTGACGCTGTTGCGGTTGCTGGCGTGGGCACTGTTTCCACTTGAGAAACCTGCTTGGCAACGCTTGCTTGCCCGGAGCGATACCCTTTATCCACATGTGACGCATACCCGCCCCGGGGACCCGCTTCGCTGGCTACTGCAGTCACTCTGGCTACTTATCTGCAGGCCAGAACCCAGACCGTTCCGCTGGCCGGCATGGTGCCTGCGGCTGTGGCAGAAAGGTACCTTGTGGCTGGAGGGGCGGCTGGCACACTTCGAGCGCAACCAGTTGCAGCGGTCACGCAATGCCGTGGCTGTTGCCAGATGGAAGAGCGTGTTGCTCTGTACCGTGGCGGGGCTGTTTAGCCTGCTCTGTATTACTCAGCCTTTTGATCTTTATGCCCAGCTGGTCTTTGTCCTCATGCTGGCCGTGATGGCATTCGTGCTGCGCGCCGTACCGGGGCGTTATCCCATGCTGATGATGATGGTGCTCTCCCTGACCGTCTCATGTCGCTATATCTGGTGGCGCTATACCTCTACCCTGGACTGGCTTGACCCCATAAGCTTGTTCTGCGGTTTGTTACTGCTGGCGGCGGAGACCTATGCCTGGGTTGTCCTGATCCTGGGGTACTGGCAGACCGCATGGCCACTCAATCGCCCGCCCGTACCTATGCCGGCTGATATTGCCAGCTGGCCTTCGGTGGATTTGATGATCCCCACTTACAACGAGGATCTGGCCATCGTCAAAGGGACTGTCTATGCCTCGCTGGCGCTGGACTGGCCAAAAGACAGACTGACCATCTGGCTGCTCGACGATGGCGGGCGCGAGGAGTTCAGACTGTTCGCCGAGGAGGTCGGGATCCGCTATGTGGCGCGTCCTACTCACGAGCATGCCAAGGCGGGCAATATCAACCATGCCCTCAAGTTGGCGAGTGGGGAGCTGGTGGCGATCTTCGACTGCGATCACCTGCCGACCCGCTCCTTCCTGCAGATGACGGTGGGGTGGTTTTTCAAGGATCCCGCACTGGGTCTGGTGCAGACTCCCCACCACTTCTTCTCGGCCGATCCCTTTGAGCGCAACCTGCATCGCTTTCGCAAAATGCCCAACGAGGGGGCCCTCTTCTACGGGTTAGTGCAAGATGGCAACGACATGTGGGATGCCACCTTTTTCTGCGGCTCCTGTGCCGTCATCAAGCGTTCGGCACTGAATGAGATTGGCGGGCTGGCGGTCGAAACGGTGACCGAGGATGCCCATACCTCGTTGCGGTTGCATCGTCAGGGGTACACCTCTGCCTATATGCGGATCCCCCAGGCGGCGGGGTTGGCAACCGAGAGCCTGTCGGCTCATATCGGCCAGCGTATTCGCTGGGCCCGCGGTATGGTGCAGATCCTGCGGCTGGACAACCCGCTGTTTGGCAAAGGGATCAGCCTGGGGCAACGACTCTGCTACTTCAACGCCATGCTCCATTTCCTGGCCGGGGTTCCGCGGTTGATCTTTCTGACAGCTCCGCTGGCCTTTCTGATCCTTCATGCCTATGTCATCTACGCCCCCGCGGCGGCGATCGCCCTCTACATGTTGCCGCACCTGTTCCATAGCGCGATGACCAACTCCCGGATCCAGGGCAAGGTACGTCACTCCTTCTGGGGTGAGGTCTACGAGACAGTGCTGGCCTGGTATATCGCGCGGCCTACCACTGTGGCCCTCTTTGCCCCGCACAAAGGCCAGTTCAACGTGACAAGCAAAGGGGGATTGACGGAGGAGGTCTATCTCGATCTGGAAGTATCACGTCCCTATCTGATCCTGGTGCTGCTCAATATCTGCGGTCTTGGATTCGGTATCTGGCGCATTCTGGTCGGGCCGTCCGACGAGATCCCGACCCTGATCCTCAGCATGTTGTGGGCCCTCTACAACATGACCATTCTGGGTGGAGCATTGGCCGTTGCCTTCGAATCTCGCCAGATGCGCAGCAATCCACGGGTGGAGATGGCGATGCCTGCCGCCATCAAACTGGCCAATGGACATCTTTATCCCTGTACCCTCAGCGACTACTCGAACGGCGGTGTGGGCATTCGTCTCGATGCGCCTCTGCCTCTGGCTGGCAAGGAGCGGGTCTGGCTGTTGCTGCGCTATGGACACCGGGAAGCGGCATTCCCCGCCCGGGTTCAGCGCATATTTGGCAGTCGCCTCGGGCTGGAGCTGGAGCCAATGGACAAGGCGCAACATATTGCGTTTATCCAGTGCACCTTTGCCCGCGCCGATACCTGGTCTTTGTGGCAAAAACGGCTGGGCAGCGATCGTCCGTTGCACAGTTTTTTCCAGATAGTTCAGCTGGGCTGGGGGGCTTACTGGCGTCTGCTGCGCTCCACGCCGCTGGCTTCGCTCTGCATCCTCAGTGAGAAGCTGGTGTTCTGGCTGCTCTCTTTTGTTCCACGTCGCGTCTCTTCGGATTTTCGTTCCGGAACCCCGACAGCACAGACAGTAAAAGCATCATGAAACCAAAACCTTACTTGCTTACATTGATACTGGCGGCTTCCACGGTATCGGCGACAGAGATGACGGGACCGCTGCCCGCGGTAGATGCCCCGGTTCGCACTCGTTCCATGACGCTGGAGCAGATGGCTGCACAGCCAGGCACTTTCTCCCTGCGCGGCAACTTGCCAGATGGGCTCGCCGATTTCACCGTACGGCGTGACGAGGTGGTGACCCAGGCCACACTGGATCTGGATTTCACCCCTTCGCCTTCCCTGCTGCCGCTGGTTTCGCAGCTCAAGGTCTATCTCAATGACGAGCTGATGGGCGTGCAGCCCTTTGTTGACAAGCAGATGGGGCAGCGGAGCTACGCCTCTATGGTGCTTGATCCCCGTTACAGCAAAGATTTCAACCGGCTCAAACTGAACTTCATCGGCCACTATCAGAAGGTCTGTGAAAACCCGGCCAGCGATACCCTGTGGCTCAATATCAATCGGGATACCCGCCTCAATCTGCAGTTGCAGACCCTGCCGGTACGCAATGAGCTCTCCTTCTTCCCGATGCCGTTTCTCGACACGCGTGATGATGCGCAGCTGGTGCTGCCCATGGTATTTGCCGGGGCGGTTTCGCTGGAGCAGCAACAGGCGGCAGCGGTGCTGGCGTCCTGGTTTGGGGCCAAGGCGCAATGGCGCGGCCAGCATTTTCCGGTGCTGATCAATGAGATCCCGACACGCAATGCCATCATTTTTATCACCAACGATAGTCGCCCCGACTTTCTGGTCGATTACCCCAAGGTGACGGGGCCCACCATCGATATGGTGAGTGCGCCTGATAACCCCTATGTGAAATTGTTGGTGATATCGGGGCGAAATGAGGATGACCTGCTGCTTGCCAGCAAAGGGATCGCGCAGGGGAATGTCTTGTTGCGTGGTCAGAGCGTACGGGTTGAAGAGCTCAAGCCTCTGGCTCCAAGAGTGCCCTATGACGCACCCAACTGGGTTAGGCTGGATCGGCCGGTGCGTTTTGCCGAGTTGCTCGACTATCCGGGTCAGTTGCAAGCCAGCGGGCGAGCGATCTGGCCGCTGGATCTCACCGTCAAGTTGCCACCTGACCTCTATCAGCCGGGGGCGAACGGGATCAAGCTGCAGCTGGGATATCACTACACATCACCGGTGCTGCATGACGGCTCCCGGCTGGATGTGAAGGTGAACGATCAGCTGATGAAGTCGTATCCCCTGGAGCCCGACGAGATCAAGGGCAAGCAGTTGCTGACGCTGCCCCTCTGGTTGACTGGCGACGATGAGTCCAGAGCGTTGCGGATGCCCGGGCTCAAGAGCGGGCAACCCAATCGTCTCAGTTTCGCGTTCCAATATGGTCAGCAGCTCATGGGCGGGCATGAGGATGGTCGCTGCGATCTGCTGTTGCCACCGGCCCATCAGGTTCGGATTGATGAGAATTCGACCCTCGACTTTACCGGCTACCGCCATCTGATCGAGATGCCGAACCTGAAGGCCTTCTCCGGATCGGGTTTCCCGTTCAGCAAGCTGGCTGATCTATCTGAAACACAGATAGTTATGCCGCTTAAACCATCTTCAGAGCAGATATCTACCCTGCTCGATACCCTGGGGGCGATCGGTGCAGAAACCGGTTATCCGGCCCTGGCGGTGACCCTGACCAATGATTGGCAGAAGGTGCGGGATGCCGACCTTGATACCCTGCTGATCGGCGATCTGCCCGCCGAATTTCGCCATGATGCCGAACCGGATGCGCAGCTCGCCTCGCTGCAGAGCTGGATAAATCAGCCGAGGCGCGAGTTCAGGTCGGTCGAGCACTCGTCAGCCAGCGACCGCCAGCCAGAGGCAAGGGTCGGGATCAGCGGGAATGATGCGATAGCCGTGGTACTTGGTCTGCAATCGCCTGCTCACCCGCAGCGCAGCGTGGTGGCCCTGCTGGCAGATGGTAACGCCGGTATCCGATTGCTGAACGAGACGATGCAAGCGCCTTCGCTGCGGGCTCAGGTTGAGGGCTCGGTGGCGATTATCCGGGAGGCCGGGGTCACCGCGCTGGATGTTGGCGATCGCTACGAGGTGGGTTATCTCCCCTGGTGGGAGCGCGTGTGGCATCTGCTGGCCAACCATCCGGTGCGTCTGGCCGGGGTCACGCTGATCAGCATGCTGCTGCTGGGATGGGGTCTCAGGTTGTTGCTGGCTCAGGTCAGTCGTCGTCGTTTGAAGGAAGAGTAAGAGATGAGAAAGATGATCCGACAGATCGCGTTACTGCTGCTCTGGTGTGCCAGCGTACTCCCGGCACGAGCAGCGTGTGACTGGCCCGAGTGGCAGCAGTTCAAGCGGGATTACATGACTGCCGAGGGACGGGTGGTTGACCCGTCAGACGCGCGCCGCATCACCACCTCGGAAGGGCAGAGCTATGCGCTCTTTTTTGCGCTGGTCAACGATGATCGGGAGACGTTCGAGCTGGTGCTGAACTGGACCGAACGCGAGCTGGCAAAAGGGGATCTGACCGGCTTCCTGCCTACATGGCTATGGGGGCAGCAGGGAGATAAGTGGGGTGTGCTGGATGCCAATAGCGCGGCAGATTCGGATCTCTGGATCGCCTACAGCCTGCTGGAGGCCGGGCGTTTGTGGCAGAACCACAGCTACGAATCCATCGGCACCATGCTGCTGCGTCGTATCGCCCGGGAAGAGGTGGCACGAGTGCCGGGCTTGGGGCCGGTGCTGCTGCCGGGGCCCAAAGGATTTGTTGCGGAAAATCGCTGGACGATCAACCCCGCCTATTTGCCGCCCCAGTTGCTGGCGCGAGTCGCCGGCATGCAGGGGCCGTGGCAAGAGATGCACAAGCAGTGGCCCGCCATGTTGATGGCAAGTGCCCCCGGGGGATTTGCCCCTGACTGGGTCGACTGGCAGCAGCCGACAGGCTGGGTGAGCAACGCCAAGCATGGTGATCGCGGCAGCTATGATGCGATCCGGGTCTATCTCTGGGTCGGTATGCTCAGCGCTGACGATCCGGCGAAACAGCAACTGGTGGCCCACTTCTCGCCCATGCAGGCCTATATCAATCGAACCGGCCAGGTTCCGGAGCGCATCGATACCGCCACCGGCAAGGTTGAGGGAAGTGGTGCGGGCGGTTTTGCCGCGGCCCTGCTCCCCCTGATGCAAGGAGAGCCTGCACTTGAGGCGCTGCGCGAACAAGTCGGCCAGCGCGGCTGGGATGCCCATGCCTACTATGGCAGCGTGCTGACGCTGTTCGGCTCAGGCTGGGATCAGCAGCGTTATCGTTTTGCGGCAAATGGCAATCTGATCCCCCGCTGGAGCGAGCAATGTCATCAACCAGAGTGACATCCCTCTGCCTGGCGCTCGGGTTACTGATGAGCGGTCAGGCCCAGAGTGCGGTTGAGCCCGTCAGCTGGTTGCTGGAGCAGGTGCGCGTCGGGGAGGCGACCCATAACGAGGCGCTGATCAGCAATTCGCTCTACTCCCTCTCTCTGGTTGAGCCGAACCACCCCGAGCTGCTGGCTGCCAGGGCTCGTCAGGCGCTGCGTCTTGGCAAGCTGGTCGATGTCCGGCAAGCGCTGACAAAGTTGGCCAGCGTGGCGCCGGATTCGAGCCAGTACCGGCAGATCATGGCCGCACTGGCGCTGGAAGCTCCCGCTGTGCGCCAGCAGTTGCAGCAGGCTCGCGTGCTTGCCAGCGCAGGGCGCTTGCAGGAGGCGCAAGCCGAATACCGCAAGCTGTTTGGTTCTGATGGGCCGCCGACGCTGGATCTGGCGGTGGAATATGCGCTGCTTGAGGCCCGCATTCCCGCTAGCCACAAGGCTGCGATGGCCACCTTGCAGGATCTTGAGCTGCGCTATCCCGGTCATGCCGGGTTGCGGGCCGGTCTGGTGAGCAACCTGCAGCAGGATGGTCGCTATCAGGAGGCCATGGTGTTGCTCAAGCGCATGGCACTTCATCCCGGTAGCCGAGATGCTGCCGCCTCTCTCTGGCTCGCTTCGATCCGCGATATGCCGGTCGGTACTGAGAGCATGGATGCGCTGCGCCAGTTCGTTGTGACGTTTGGCTCTGACAGCGAGGTGGATGAGGCCTTGAAGCTGCTTGATACCCAGGAGCAGCAGTGGGCATCTCCGGCCTTTCGTCAGCGTCAGGAAGCACTGGCACGCAACCGTGCCGGCAAGGCATCGGTGCGGGAGATCAGCGCTGCGCTGGTTGCCAACCCTGATGATCAGGGGCTGAGAGGCGCCCTGGCCGAAGCCTACTCACGCAACAACCGGCGTGCGGAAGCGGTAGCCCAGCTGGAGCAGCTGTTGCGGCAGCCTGACGTAGCCCAGCGCGCAAAGTGGGAGAGCTTGCTGGCGACCAACCGTTACTGGTTATTGCTTGAACGTGCCGACAAAGCTGCCGCCACCCGGCAGTGGGAAGAGGCTGCGACTCTTTACCGGCAAGCCACCCTGCTTGATCCGCAGGAACCTGAGGGGTGGCTTGGGGTCGGTGACAGCGAACTCGCTCGTCAACAAGAGCGGGAGGCAGAGCAGGCCTATCGCAAGGTGCTTGCCTTTGCTCCCGGCAACGAGCGGGCGCTGGGGCGTCTGTTTGATCTTTATGTAAAGCAGGACCCTGCCAAAGCAGTAGCGCTGGCCAAACAGAGTCGATCTCCTCGCTTGCAGGCACAAGCTGCGCAGCTCAAGGCAAAGCAGCTGGAGGAGGAGGCCGACACGCTTGTTCAGGCGGGCAAATGGCCGCAGGCAGTAGCGCGGCGTCAGGAGGCATTGCGCTTGCGACCTGATGATGTCTGGCTGGCGTATCGGCTGGCTGAAGATTTGGCTCATGTCGATGGCTCTGCTGCGGGTGAGCATCTGCTGCGGCAACGCCTTGCTGCCACGCCTCGTGATCTCTCGTTGCGTTATGCCACCGCACTCTTTCTTTCCGGACAGGGCCACCTAGCGCAAGCCCGCACTCTGCTGGCCGAAGATCCCGCTGCACGCTGGAGCGACGATATGCGTGAGCTGGATAGCCGACTTGCTCGCCGGGAACTGGTGGCACAAGCGACCCGACTTCGTGAGCAGGGCGATGAGGCTGCGGCCGAGCGGTTGCTGCAACCCCTGTTGCCTGATGAGGATATCGCTTTGCGGTTGGCGCAATGGGCGATGGTGCTAAGTGACAGGGTACGTGCCGCGCAGCTCTATCAGAGTATTCTGGCTGAACATCCGCTGCATCCCGATGCGCGGCTTGGCATTGCTGAAATCGCGTTGGCCAGAGGGGATCGCCAAGCGGCTTATCGCTGGCTGCCTGCATGGCCAGATAGCCCATCGCCCGACAAGGTGAATCTCTATCGTCAGGCTGCCAATCTTTACCAGCAGCTGGGGGAGCCTGATATTGCACAGGCGATTTTTGCCACCTATACCCCGCTGGTGTCCGGGCTGCCCTCCTCTCAAGAGACCACCCTGTTTTGGCGTGACGCTGCACGCCAGCGTTTTGCCAGCGGAGACAACAAGGGGGCCCTGGCCCTGGATAGAAAGGCCCTGTTGGCCGGCGGTATTGTCCCCCGGGAAGATATATCTGATGGCGATCTGAGCGAGCAGGCGCGTCGCCAGCGTGGTGACGACTGGCTGCTCTCAGGCCTGCGCAGCGATCTTGATCGGCACTATCGTCAGGAGCAAACCACCTTCTCGTTTGACAGTGACTACTGGGGCTCCAGTGGTACGCCAGGCTTGTCCAATCTTCGCGCCCTGACCCAGATGCTGCAGCTGGATATGCCTTTGGCAGGCGGAACCTGGTTCAACCGACTCGAGCTGGTCGAGATGGATGCGGGAACTCTGCCTGCTTCGCCCTACAAGGAGCAACTGGGCACCTGTGCCGAGACAAGTTGCAGTGGCATGGAGCGACAGCGACAGCAGGGTACTGCGGTCGCCACCGGTTGGCACGATGAGCGTTGGTCGTTTGATTTGGGGACAACACCGGTCGGGTTCGAGGTGGTGGACTGGGTCGGCGGTGCAAGTGTGAGAGGGGATTGGCAGAGCCTGGGGTGGCGGGCCACCGCGTCACGCCGGCCGCTCAATAGCTCTCTGCTCTCCTATGCCGGTGTCAGCGATCCCGGCAGTGGTATTCGTTGGGGCGGTGTGCGAGCCAATGGCATACGCCTGGATCTGAGCCATGACCAAGGTGGGGACACAGGTCTCTGGGGTAGCGTTCAGCAGCATCTCCTGACGGGCAAGAATGTGCCTGACAACTGGCGTACCCGGCTGATGGGCGGCAGTTATTACAAGCTGATCAATGAGGATCACCGTCGGGTCAGTGTCGGACTGAACGCCATGTGGTGGCACTATCAGCAGGATTTGAGTGGTTACACCCTGGGGCAAGGGGGGTATTACAGTCCCCAGCATTATCTCTCGGTATCGCTGCCGGTCAGCTATCGCCAGCGTGTGCAGGACTGGTCCTGGGAGCTTGGTGGCTCTGTCTCCTGGTCACAGGCCAGAACCGATGACAGTCGCCGTTATCCTCTGCCCGGTCTGTTGCCGGATGGCTTGCCGGATAAGGATGCCCCCGTGGCGGGGGGCAGCAGCAGTGGCATGGGTTATACCCTCAATGGGATGGTCGAGCACCGCCTGACCGATCATTGGCGTATCGGTGGTCGCATCGATATTCAGCAGGCGGATGACTATGCCCCCAGCCATGCCACTCTGTTCCTGCGTTACACCTTCAAGCCGTGGCGGGGAGATCTCGATATGCCGCCACTGCCTCTGACCCCGTATGCGGAGTTTGATTGACGAGATGCCTGGTTTGCCACCGGGCATCTTTGCATGGCGTCACTTCAGATAGGATCGCAGGACGCTGACTACCTGATCCAGATCCTCCAATCGCTCGGAAGGGGTGGCATCGGGGGCGCCGAGATGCTCGCGCATATGTCCCTCCAGCACCTCCAGCATCAGGCCGTTGACGGCGCCGCGGATGGCAGCAATCTGCTGCAAAATGGCGGTGCAGTCGCTCTCCTGCTCCAGCGCGCTCTCCAGCGCACCGGCCTGTCCCTTGATGCGGCGCACCCGTGCCAGCAACTTCTTTTTGTCGTGAATGGTGTGGGACATGACGGATCCTCTCGATCAATAAAACTATACTGGGGTATAGTATATTGCATCGTCGCTCTCAGGAGAAATCCATGTCATCCCTCGCTCAATCCCACTGCCATCAACCCGTCATCCACGAGGGCAATCCGCTGGCCGAACAGAAGACCCGCTGGGCCGTATTGCTGACCGTCATCATGATGGTGGCGGAGATTGGCGGCGGCTGGTTCTACAACTCCATGGCGCTGTTGGCCGACGGCTGGCACATGAGCTCCCACGCACTGGCGCTCGGTCTCTCGGTGCTGGCCTACCGCGCCGCCCGCCACTTCGCCCGCGACCACAGATTCAGCTTCGGCACCTGGAAGATCGAGGTGCTGGGTGGCTTCACCAGCGCCCTGTTACTGGTGGGAGTGGCCGGGGTGATGCTGTTCGAGTCGGTGTTCCGGCTGCTCGATCCCAGCCCGATCCACTATCAACAGGCGATCGCTATCGCGCTGGTGGGGCTGCTGGTGAACCTCGCCTGTGCCTGGCTGCTCAAGGATGATCACGGCCACCATCACCATGGGCATGACCACCATCATGACCATGGCGATCACCACGGCCATCAGGATCTCAACCTGCGCGCCGCCTATATCCACGTGCTGGCGGATGCGGCCACTTCCGTGCTGGCGATTCTGGCGCTGACTGGGGGTATGTTGTGGGGGGCCGACTGGCTCGATCCGCTGATGGGCATAGTCGGTGCCGGACTGGTTGCGGTATGGGCCTGGGGGCTGTTGCGCGACTCTGGTCGGGTGCTGCTGGATGCCGAGATGGACGCCCCTGTGGTGGCGGAGGTGCGTGAGGTGATTGCCGAGCTGCCGGGCACTGATATTCGCGATCTGCATGTCTGGCGGGTAGGGCAGCAGCAGTATGCCTGCGTGCTCTCTTTGCTGATGGTCAATCCGCTACCGGCGCAGCAGATCCGCGAACGGTTGGCGATCCATGAAGAGCTGGTGCATGTGACCATCGAGATCGCGACCGAATAAAAGCAAACAGGGGGTCTTGGCCCCCTTGGTTTCAGTGCCGTTGGTTCCCTGATGTCAGTGCGGCTGTCCGGTGATTTCATCCTGGGGCTTGTGTTGCCACACAGCGCCGAGAAGCAGCTTGAGCAGCAGTCCGGGCGGGTTGTCCAGCAGCTTGCCGGACTCCAGCAGCAGCTGACCATCGGCGCGAAACCCGAGGCTGGCATCTATGGTGCCATCCTCCGAGACCACCTGGATCAGGCCATGGAGGGCGGAGCGCTCGCCGGGCTGACAGCGCAGCCGCAGCTCGCGGGGTTCCCCCAGCAGGGTGAAGGCGCGGCTCAGCGGGGGCGAGTCTTCATAATCTGGCCAGTTGAAGAAGTGATACTGCTCGGCCAGGGTGCCAGCCTGCTGGCAAAACTGGTCGAACAGCTGCCCGATCGCCTGATACTCCTGATCGAGTCGTCTTGCCTGTTCTTCAATCCGTTTCATTGTTTACTCCTTGTCTATCCACTTGATCAGATATTGCTTTTCTGACCCCGTGACTGCCGTTTTCCAGATATGAGGCCAAATGGCCGCGAGGTCTGTGAGCCGGATCGAAGTTTCAGTCTGAAAACGTTATCTTGTTGAAACTGGATGGTTTTTTTGCCCTTCCGCTCACATTTGAATCGATTGCCGCTGATTAATATGGCACCGCCTGGCAATGACCGGGTGCTCGACTATCGAGACTAACTACAGCGGGAATTATAAAAATATGGATATGAAAAAGACCAAAGTGGCGCTGGTAACAGCCTCACTGCTCGCGCTTTTGTCTGGCTGTAATGACAACAGCTCTGATGCCTCCGGTGTGAACCCCGTCCCCCCTACACCGCCTACACCTGAAGTCACCGATGGGCCTGTCGCCCGTCTGCCCAAGATGGATCCCCCGAAAGAGTTGCTGGTTGCCGGGGAGAATCAAGTGGTCATTGCGCTGGTGGATACCCAGTCGGCAGCCAAGGGGGCCAAGGCACCGTTTGACAGCCACAGCCTGCATCTGTGGAACAACGATGCCTGTAACGCCACCGCTGATAGTGGCCTGAATACCGGGTGGGATGACAAGAGCAAGACTCCTGCCACCGTCGACAGCTTTGGTCCGGCCTGGGTCGTTCCGCTCAAAAATGTGGAAGGGTGCATCAACTTTATCGCTCGCAACGGCGATCTGGCCAACCTGACCGGCAGTGATATGAAGGTGAGCTTCAGTGAGCACCCGGATCGCACCGTGGCCATCGTCGCGGGCAAGAAAGATCTGTTTGGCAGCCGTGCCGAAGCCTTTACCGCCGCCTTTGGCGTGGCGGGGGCCAGCGCTCATCTTATCGATGGCAATACTCTTATCTGGCAAGGGGGCAAGGACAAGCCCCACGTTCGCCTCTATTACAGCGACTCGGGCACCATCAAGGCCAATGCCGATGGGGTGTTCGATTTCCCCTATATCAGCCTGACCGCGACCAGTCTGACTGCCGAGCTGCAGGCCAAATATCCGCATCTCAAGGATGCCGCCGCCTTTGCCCTGCCTGCCGGTAAAGATCTCAAGCCCCTGCTCAAGGGGGAACTGGTGGCTATCGGCACCGATGCCGATGGTATCCTGCAGGGGGCGACCCTGGTGCAGAGTGCCGGTGCTCTCGATGCACTCTATGCGACAGAGGCGACCAAGCTGAGCTATGGCGCCGTGGTAGAGGGCAACCGGGTGACCTTCCGTCTCTGGGCACCGACCGCCAAGTCGGTCAAGCTGGCCCTCTACAACGCCAGCCACCAGAAGAGTGGTGAAGTGGCCATGACCTTCGACAGCGCCAGCGGCAGCTGGAGTTACGAAGGGGGCAGCGAGCTGATCGGCCAATTCTACCGCTACGACATGGAGGTCTACCATCCGCTGAGCCGCAAGGTCGAGCACTACGAGGTGACCGATCCCTACTCCCTGAGCCTCGCGATGAACTCCGAGTTCAGTCAGGTAGTGGATCTCGACGATCCGGCCCTGAAACCGGAAGGATGGGACAGCCTCAAGGCGCCCCACAGCCAGCAGAACCCCGCCGACATCACCATCTATGAGGCCCATATTCGCGACCTGACCGGTAACGATGCCTCCACCGATGAAGAGAAGCGCGGCAAGTTTGTCGGTCTGACCCAGCCCGACTCTGTACCGGTCAACCATCTGAAAGCGCTGGCAAAAAGCGGCGTCAGCCACCTGCACCTGCTGCCGGTGTTCGATATCGCTACCGTCAACGAGGATCCGGCCAAGGTAGCCAATCTCGGCGATGACTTCAGCAAGCTCTGTCAGGTCAATCCGGATGTGAAAACATCCAGATTTGGTGGCTATTGCGGTGGCGGTCAGACCGTGGGAGATGTGCTGGCCGACCTGCAAGGGGGCGACAGCAAGGATAATCCGCAGGTGCAGGAGCTCTCCGGTTACCTGCGCGGGGTCGACTCCTTCAACTGGGGTTATGACCCCTACCACTACACCACGCCGGAAGGCTCCTACGCCACCAATGCCGAGGGCACCAAACGTATTCTGGAGTTCCGCGAGATGGTCAAGGCCATCAAGCAGAACATCGGCATGAACGTGGTGATGGACGTGGTCTACAACCACACCAACGAATCCGGGCTCGGCCCCAAGTCGGTGCTCGACAAGATAGTGCCCTGGTACTATCAGCGCCTCAATCCGGAGACCGGCTCGGTGGAGAACTCCACTTGCTGCTCCAACACGGCGCCGGAACACGCCATGTTTGCCAAGCTGATGGATGACTCTCTGGTCACCTGGGCGCGCGACTACAAGATCGACGCCTTCCGCTTCGACCTGATGGGCCACCATCCGAAAGATCAGATGGTGCAGGCGCTGGCCGCGGTGAAGAAGGTCAATCCCGAGATGTACTTCTACGGCGAGGGGTGGAACTTCGGCGAAGTGCAGGATGACAAGCGCTTCGTGCAGGCGACCCAGAAGCATCTGGGCGGTACCGGTATCGGCTCTTTCTCCGATCGCTTGCGCGATGCGGTGCGCGGCGGTAGTCCGTTCGACGGCGGCGATACCATTCGCAAGACCCAGGGCTTTGGCAACGGTGCTTTCGTCGATCCTAACGAAATGAGCAAGGTGGATCTGGCTACGGCCTTGCACCAGTCCGATCTGGTGCGGCTCGGCATGGCGGGCAACCTCAAGGAGTTCGTGCTGACCGACAAGGATGGCATGCCAAAGAAAGGCGCCGAGATCGACTACAACGGTCAGAGCGCCGGTTATGCCCAGGATCCGGTGGAAGTGCAGAACTACGTCGACAAGCACGACAACCAGACCCTGTTCGACAACCTGATCTACAAGGCGCCTGCCGGAGCCTATCTGGTGCGGATGCAGGGGGTCTCGCTGGCGACAGCCATGCTGGGTCAGGGCATTCCCTTCACCCACGCCGGTGTCGAGCTGCTGCGTTCCAAATCCATGGAGCGGGACAGCTATGACTCGGGCGACTGGTACAACAAAGTCGACTACACCCTGGGCGACAACAACTTCGACAAGGGGTTGCCGCGCAAAGACAAGGATGGCGACAACTATCCGCTGATCGAGCAGGTGCTTGGCAAGTATGCCAAGCCGGGCTCGGCCGAGATGGCGCAGATGGTGAGCTTCTATCAGGAGCTGGTGGAGCTACGCAACTCTTCCCGTCTGCTGCGTCTGGGCAGCGGCGCCGAGGTGATCAAGCGGGTTGATTTTCGCAATACCGGCCCGGATCAGGTGCCCGGCCTTATCGTCATGACGGTGGATGATGGCGTCAGTTCCGGGGGGGATCTGGATCCGGCCATCGACGGTTTGGTGGTGATGATCAACGCTAGCAACCAGAGCCAAAGCATCGGCGACTTCCGTGACGGTAACGATCAGCCGATCGATCTGAGCGGTATGCTGCTTAGCAGCAAGCATCGCGCAGTCGACAGCATCGCCAGCGGCGCCGCCTATGATAACGGCCAGCTGACGCTGGGGGCCTGGTCTGCCGCTGTGTTCGTCAAGCTACAGAATGGCGCCCAAGGCGCGGGCCTGCCGGTCAGCAAGAAGACCGACCTGAGCACCCTGCCACCGTTTGGCAACACCGATGTTTATCTGAAGGGGTTCCTCGATGAGTGGGGCAACACCAACCAGATGACCTTCAGCGGCAACTTTATGTACGAGTTCACTACCGAGGTGAGCACCGACAAGCTGGGTACCACCAACGTCAAGATCGCTGACGCCAGCTGGGGGCCGGTCAACTACGGCAGCTGCAACGCCGGTGACAAGCTGGTGGTCGGCACTCCGCTGACCCTTTGCAAGGGGGGAGAAACCGGCAATATCGGTGTCGATCTGGCCAAGGCAGGCAGCTACAAGTTCGTCTTCACCGCCATGAACAAGGACAAACCGACCCTGAGCGTCAGCTTCACCGAGCCGGTGCAGAGCTGCAAGGTGCTGGATACGGTGGCGGGCAATCCGCTCGGCTACAACCTGTTCGTCAAGGGTGAGCTCTCCAGCTGGGGAGCCCAACCTCAGTACCAGCTGAGCTACAAGGGGATGGACGGTGATCTCGCCATCTATCAGGCGGCGTTCAACTACGCCGGCAGCACCGAGTTCAAGGTCGCCAACGAGGACTGGAGCAAGGAGTACCTGCTCAACGGTGGCGGCGCGGTGAACGCTGAAACCGGCTATTCGTTCGCCTTCTCCAAGGGTGGCAGTGCCAATAACAGCATCACCCTGCCGCAGGGGCTGTGGAGTGTGCTGGTGAAGGTTGACCCGGCTGGCGTCAAGGCGGGTACTGCCGTCATTCAGGAGTGCAGCGTCAAGTAAGCAAGCCATTGAGTCCGGGGGATGGCTCGGCGCCCCCGGGTTGAATTCCACCTTGCCAAGGGTGGGATAACTCCGAGAGAGTAAGCAAAGCGCGACTGCCGACCGGCAGGCGCGCTTTTTCTTTTACGGGGGGCCGTGAGAGGAAAAAGAAAAGCCGTCCCGGTTGGGGGACGGCTTTTGGCTGGGATGCCATTGGCTGGCTTAACCCTTGCGTAGCAGCCGCAAGGCGTTGGCGGTCACCAGCGCGGTGGCGCCGGTATCGGCCAGCACCGCAATCCACAGGCCGGTGATGCCGAGCAGGCTGGTGACCAGAAAGATGGCCTTCAATCCCAGTGCCAGCGCGATATTCTGGTGAATATTGGCCAGTGCCGCCCGCGACAGCCGGATCATCGCGGCAATACCGCCGAGCTGGTTGTGGGTCAGCGCCGCATCGGCCGTCTCCAGCGCCACATCGGTGCCGCCCCCCATGGCGATGCCGATACTGGCCCGCTTCATGGCGGGGGCATCGTTGATGCCATCGCCGATCATCGCGACTTTCTGCGAGCTGGCGAGCTTGGCAATTTCATTGACCTTGCCCTCCGGCAGCAGACCGGCGCGCCAGCCCATGCCCAGCTCGGTGGCGATCGCCTCGGCGGCGCGGGGGTTATCCCCGGTTAACATGATGCTGTTGAGCCCGAGTCGGTTGAGCTCTTGCAGCGCGGCTGCCGCCTCCGGCCGGATCTGATCCCGCAGCGCCAGCAGGGCGACCGGCAGCGCTTGGTCGCCGCTGCTCTGGCAGAGCACCACGACGGTCTTGCCCTGCCGCTCCAGCGAAGCAATCCGGGTCTGCTGTTCCACATTCAGGGTCGCCACCCGGCTCGGTGCCAGCAGTTGCCACAGTTCACCGTTGATGCGTCCCTCAACCCCCATGCCCGGCAGTGCGCGCAGGTCGCGGGCCTCCGCCAGCGTCAGCCCCTGTTCGGTCGCGTTGGCGACCACGGCGCGGGCCAGCGGGTGGTGAGAGCCCTGCTCGATGGCAGCCGCCAGTGCCAGCAGTTCGGTTTCCGGCTGGCCATTGAGGCTCACCAGTTCGGTCAGTTGCGGCTTGCCCAGGGTCAGAGTGCCGGTCTTGTCAAAGGCGACAGTGTCGATATGGGCCAGTCGCTCCAGCGCTGCCCCGCCCTTGATTAGCGCCCCCTGACGGGTGGCGGCGGCTAGCGCCGAGGTAACCGCTGCCGGGGTGGAGATGACCAGCGCGCAGGGGCAGCCGATCAGCAGCAACGCCAGTCCGCGATAGATCCACTCTTCCCAGCTCTGGCCGAAGGCAAGGGGCGGCACCAGCACCACCAGCAGGGCGATCAGCATCATGGCCGGGGTATACCAGCGGCTGAAGCGGTCGATAAAGCGCTCGATGGGGGCGCGCTCGCTTTCGGCCTCCTCGATGAGGTGCAGAATGCGGTCGATGGCGTTGTTGCCAGGCTCGGAGACGACTTCAAGGCGCAGCACTCGATCGGCAGCCAGACTGCCGGCCGGCACCTTGTCCCCCTGGCGACGTTCCACCGGAATGGATTCACCGGTCAGGGCGCTCTCGTCAAACGCACCGAGCTCATCGAGTAGGCGGGCGTCGGCAGGCAAGCGGGCACCCGGGGCGATTTCGATAATATCGCCTGGACGCAGCTCATCGGCGCCGACCTCTTCCCGCACCTCGCCTTCAGCAGTGATACGGATCCGCAGCGCCTTGTCAGGCACCAGCGCCATCAGGGCGGTCACTCCAGCCCGGGCGCGACCGGCGGCGTAGGCCTCCAGATGTTCACCCAGCATAAAGAGCAGCAGCACCATGGCCGCTTCGGCGGTTTCACCGAGGAACAGGGCGCCCAGGGCGGCCACCGTCATCAGGGTCTCGATGGCGAAGGGGGAGCCGCTTTTGGTCAGTGCCCACGCCTTGCGGGAGATGGGCCACAGCCCCCAGAGGGTCGCCAGGGTAAAGAGTGGCTGACCGAGCTCTTTCGGCAGCAGGGCGGCGACCAGCATCAGGCCGGCCAGTGACAGGGGCTGCCAATATTTGCCCAAAAGGTTACCGAATAGATTGCCCTGCAGGGGCTGTTGTGAAGCTTGCTTACGGCCAGCTGCTTGCTTGTCAGCGCTTTCCCCCTTGAGCTGGAAACCGGCGGCCAGCACGGCGGCGGTGACGGGATCGGGGGAGAGGCCGGGTGCCAGATCCACTACCAGCTTCTCGGTGGTAAACAGCACGCGCGCCTGCTGCACGCCGTTCACCCGGCTGACGGCGGTCTCGATCTTGCGGGCGCAGCTGGGGCAATCCATCCCCAACACCTGCCAGCTGTGGCGGCTATTGCCTTGCACAGGCGCAACCAGCGGGTCGGCAGGGGGCATATCGTGCTCATGCTCATGCTCATGCTCATGCTCATGCTCATGCTTATGATCGTGAGCTGGCGATAAGGGGGCACTGCAGCACGCTTGATCGTGGCAACCTCCTCGGGGAGGCTCTTCATCCCCGGGGGATTCATTGCTGTCACGGGATGCGTTCTCATGAGGCGTCGGGGTTGAACAGCAACTGACGGGCGTGGTGTTGTCGCAGCAGTGGCTATCGTGGTGATGCTCACTCTGGCCGGGGGCCGCCTTGCTGACGGCCTTGATGGGGGCGGCGTGCTGATGATTGCAGCAGGATTTGCTCATGATGAGTCCCTCTTGATGGATCCCGCCCCTGCGAGATCCCTGATTACCGAGAAGGAGTCTAAACCTTGGTGTTAAGTCCAAGGTCAACCCCTTTATATCCCTTGTCTTCGCGGGTGTTTGTCTGGTCTCGCCGCCCCTATACTGATCACCCGGATTTTTACTACACCAATAAAGGACATAACACATGAGCAACTCAGTCACTCTGCAAGGCAACCCGGTCTCCGTCGCTGGTCACTTCCCGGTCGCCGGTGAGCAAGCCAAGCCCTTCTCTCTGGTGGCCAAGGATCTCTCCGACGTGACCCTGGCAAGCTTTGCCGGTCAGCGCAAAATCCTGAATATTTTCCCGAGCGTCGATACTCCGACCTGCGCGACCTCTGTGCGCAAGTTCAACGAGCAGGCCAGCGCGCTGGAGAACACAGTTGTGCTGTGCATCTCCGCCGATCTGCCGTTCGCCCAGTCCCGCTTCTGCGGCGCCGAAGGTCTGGACAAGGTAGTAACCCTCTCTACCCTGCGCGGTGCGGCCTTCATGGAAGATTACGGCGTTGCCTTCTCTTCCGGCCCGCTGGTCGGTCTGACCGCTCGCGCCATCGTGGTGCTGGATGGTGACAACAAGGTGCTGCACAGCGAGCTGGTCACCGAAGTGGCCGACGAGCCGAACTACGCTGCGGCGCTGGCCGTGCTGTAAGGCTGCAAGCCATAAAAAATCCCGCTTCGGCGGGATTTTTTATGCGGGAATTGTCCATTCAGGGCGTAGCTGGCGGGGTGGTCGCCGGTTCAGCCTTGGCGGGTGGGGAGGGTTGCCACTCTGCATAGGGGCGGTGGATCTTCTCGTAGATCTCGGCCAGTTTGCCAGTGGCAGCCAGCTGATCAATGGCTTGGCGGAGAAATTCGTCCATCTCATCACCTGCTGCCCCTTTCTGGATGATGAAGACATCCTCGAAATCACCGAAAAATTCTCGCCTGATATTGGTCAGCCCCAGCTGCTTGAGCATCAGGTCGGCCTCCTCTTGTGCCCAGACAAAGGCGTCGATACGGCCGCGTGAGAGCTTGCGCAGTGACTGCTCGATACTCATCGAGCGCTGCACCGGGAAGGGCATATAGTCGGGTACGGCCTCGATCAGCAGATCCCGTTTGGTGGGCACTATGCCATAGGCCATATCCGTGGTGACCGGATAGGCGGTATTGCTGTAAATCACATGGGCAACCTTGCCAAAGCTGCGGGTGCTGAAGCGATAAGCCAGCATATCGATATCCTTGAGGTTGCGGATGGCGGGCAGCCCCAGATCAGCCTTGCCGGAGATCACCCCAGCCATGGCACGGGCGATGGGGTAGATGGTGATCTTGATGGTCACATCGGGGTAGAGATCATCGATGGCGTGTACCAGATCGACAAAGGGGCCTGTCTTGTCGGCATTGATCAGCCCCGGCAGCTCACCAAGGTGGGCATTGAGGATGCGCACCGGTTTAGACGGCTCGGGGGCGGCGTCGTTTTCCGGAGTCTGCGACAGGCCGAGGGTGGCGCTGCCGAGCAGGGTGACCACGAGCAGCAGAAGGGGGATGTGTCTGGTCATGGCGAGTCTCTCTTGGTGATGGGTCAGCTAAAGTGTAGTCAGCCGGTCGCCAGCCCCCTCGGCCAGGCCATCATGGATAGGGTTTTACTTCTCGGCCCCCGCTCACTAGACTTCGCCTCCCACTTCTTTGTTGACGTAGCGCCATGACCTTTAGCGAACTTGCCCTTCATCCTGCTCTGCTTGCCTCTTTGCCCGCCACCTTGCAGACGCCTACCCGCATCCAGCAGTTGGCCATTCCGGCGGCGCTGGCGGGGCAGGATCTGCTGGCACTGGCCCAGACCGGCAGCGGCAAGACGCTGGCGTTTGGCTTGCCGCTGCTGCAACGGCTGGATCCTGCCTCCAGTCAGGTGCAGGGTCTGGTGCTGGTGCCGACCCGCGAGCTGGCGATTCAAGTCACTGCCGCGCTAAAAGAGGGGGCCGAGGCGCTGGGGCTGCGCATCGTGACGTTGTGTGGGGGCGTTGCGCAGGAGCGGCAACAGGCCGAACTGGCGCAGGGGCCACAGCTGCTGGTCGCCACACCGGGGCGGTTGCGGGATCTGCTGACCCAGCAACTGTTGGGGCTGGATGGTTTGCAACTGCTGGTGCTGGATGAAGCGGATCGCTTGCTGGAGATGGGCTTTGCTCCCGACATCAAGGCACTGCTCGGCTTTATTCCGGCGGATCGCCAGACCCTGCTCTTCTCCGCCACCTTGCCTGCCGAGCTGGAGACGCTGGCCAACGGCCTGCTGCACGAGCCTAACCGTATCGAGGCAAACCCCCTCAACAGCGTGGTGAACGAGATCGAAGAGCGGCTCTATCTGGTCAACAAGAGCAGCAAGGTCCCGGCGCTCATCAGCCTGCTCAAGGAGCAGGCGTGGCCGCAGGTGCTGGTCTTTATCAGTGCGCGGGATGATGCCGACGGGGTTGCCAGAAAGCTGGCCAAGGCGGGCATTGCGGTGGCCGCCCTTCATGGCGAGAAGGAGCAGGCGGTGCGCGAGCAGGCGCTCGGCGATTTCAAAGAGGGCAAAATTCGGGTGCTGGTGGCCACCGACCTGATGGCGCGCGGCATCCATGTGGAGGCGCTGCCGGTGGTGATCAATCTGGATCTGCCCGCCAGCGCCCCTGTCTATGTACACCGCATCGGTCGTACCGCCCGGGCTGGCCGCGAGGGACTGGCCATCTCGCTGGTTTGTCATGGCGAGAGTGACATGCTGCAAGCTATCCGCACCCTGACCGGCCGCGAACTGCCGTTGGGCGATCTGGTGGGGTTCCCTGTCACCGACCAGCCTGCCAGCGGGGAGGGCAAGCGCCCCCCTCGTGACAAGCAGGCCAATCGCCGTACTCAGGCCAAACGCAGCGTCAAGCAGTTCAAGGGCAAGCGCTGACCTCAGGGTTTGCCTTGCTCCCGCGCGAAGAAGTCACGACGCCACTGGCTCAATACCTCCTCCTTGTGCTGTTGCCACAGCGCAGGATCCATCTGCTGTTGGCTGGTCGCCAGTTGCTGCTCCAGCTCGGCCAGCTCTCGCTGGTAGCGGCTACGTTGATCGAGTTGCTGCTGGCGCGCCTCGGCAAACGCCAGCGTGGCTTCAGCCTTCTCTGCGGGGAGGAAGTGGCGGGCCAGGGTGGCCAGATCCTCATCTCCCCAAAGCTGACGAGCTTGCTGCAGGCGGGCATCCGGGTTGAACAGCTCGCCTGCCAGATTCGGATTATCCGCCGCCCACCGATCCTGCAAGCGGCTGAGGGCGTCCAGCCGCTCGGCCAGCGGCAACTGCTCGCTCTCCTGCGCCAACTGATCCAGCGCCAGGGCATAGCGCCCCTGTAGCCGGATCAGGCTCTCCCCCTCGCTCAGCCACCCGTCCTCTGTTGCTTCCAGATTGCTCACACGCTGCGCCAGCGGCAACTCGCTGTCGCTGATCTCGCTGTCGCTGATCTCGCTGTCGCTGATCTCGCTGTCGCTGATCTCGCTGTCGCTGATCTCGCTGGCAAGCTGGTTGATCAGTTCATCCGGCATCGCCTGCCAGCTGCTGGGCACTTCTTTGCTTTTGCCATCCATCCCCTCAGCGTTTGGCATGTGGGGAGGCTGGCTCCCCGGTTCTGCTGGCAATTGCACATCGGCCGGAGAAGGCGTCGCCGACCGTTCTGGCGATATCGGGGACTGCTCTTCCTGCCAGCCCAGATTCACCAGCAAAAGGGTCAGGATCGCCAGCGCCAGTATCCCGTAACGGCGAGTCATCGGCTGATCTCTCCCTTGACCGGGAAGTGGTCTGAGAGGTTGCTGGCGGGCCAGAGGCTGCCATCGCTGCTGCGTGGGATCCAGACCGTGTTGAGGTTGTGGCTGGCGCTGCCGTATTCCCGGCTTACTACCAGATAGTCCAGATACTCAACGTTGGCGCCACCGGAGAGCGGGCCACCGGCATAGGGGTTGATCCTGGGATCGAAGGTGGCTTCGGTATAGCCGCCATAGGCGGGTTCATGGGCGTTCAGATTGGCCAGCATGTTGGCGTAGTCATCGGCAAACTTGCGTTTGTTGACGTTGAAGTCGCCGCCATAGATGACGGTGTCGCTGGCGGGGATCTTGAGGCTGGCTGCCAGAGAGCGGATCTGACCGAACTGGATCTGCCGCAGCTTGCGCGCCTCGTCGGTGTCAAAGCTGGCGGTGTGGGTGGCGAACAGGTGCCACGCCTTGCCCCCCTTGATCACCTCGGCGTACATCACCCCCTTGTCGGCGAAGCAGTCGGTGCCGGTGCACTGGGGATAGACCAGCTGGGCCTCCCGCACTATGGGATAGCGGCTGACGATCACTACGCCGCCGTCGTGGACGTTGATCCCGGGCTTGTCGAGTACCTTGGTCTGGTAGGGGTACTCTTTCGCCAGCGCCTGCAAAAAGCCCTCGCGGCGGCCATCGAATACTTCTTGCAGCAGCAGGGCGTCATAATCCTTGAGATAATCAGGCAGCAAGGTCAATCGCTCGCCGATGCTGGAGGCGATCACAGGCAGCGCCCAGACGTTGTAGCTGGCCACCTTGAGCCTGTTTTCTGCCGGTTCCGGCTGCTCCCGTTTTTGGGGAGGCGTGATCATATAGTGCAGATCGTCGTAGCGGCCGGTGAACTTGGCGGCAAAGGCCAGCTCTTGTGACCCTGCAACGCGATGGATCGCCCGATCGTTTTGCCAGCCGGATGCGCCGGTCGGCGTCTCGCCACCGTGCTGCAAGGTGGTGTTCCACCAGGTTCCCTCCATCAGCTGGTTGAGCCGATAGACGTCGCCACCCGCTGTGGTCACGCGGGTTTCGAACAGATAGCTCTTGCCCGCCTTGACCCCCTCATAGCGATTGAAGCTGAGTACCATGGCGCTCTCCCACGGGCCCAGCTCGGTGCGGTGCTGGCTCCACTGACTGCCGGGTTGCAGCTGGCCGCTGCCGCTTTGGCGGATGTCGATCTGAAGCGGTTCAGGACTGTTGTTGGTGAGATAGACATCGGTATCGGCCAGTGCCAGTTGCGGGAACTGGCTGACCAGCAGCAGGGCGGCATAACTGAGGGTTTTCTGCATCACAGGATCCTTTTGGTTGCAGGGCAATGGAAAGTGACTGTTATGGCGAATGCAGAGGTCAGTTTGTTTACATTTTGATTACAAGTAAATGAATTGGTTTTGTTTGGAGCTTTGTGGAGGTGTAAAGCGAGCGAGGCAGCACGCTTAAAGAGAGAGGGAAGAGCGAGGGAAGGCGCCCGTGTCAGGCGCCTTCAGGAGTTAGCGGTGGGCCAGCGGGTAGGTGAAGAGCGCCAGATGGGCGAAGTTGAAGGCGAAGTGGATCAGGATGGCCACGGAGAGTCGCCCACTGAGCTGGAATGCCAAGCCATAGCAGCAGCCTGCCAGGGTCGCAAACAGCGCCAGCAGCGGGCCACCGGGCAGGTGGATGGCTCCGAACAGTAGCGCAGCCACGACGATGCCAATCCAGGGGCGGTAACGCTCGGTCAACCCCTGCTGGATAGCTCCACGAAACAGCGCTTCTTCCGCCACGCAGGTGAACAGCAGATTGTTGAGTGCAAACAGCCACCACCAGTGGGGCAGACCCACTTCCGGTTTCAGTGCCCCCAACTGCCAGGCGATGACCAGCAGGGCTCCCAGCGGCAGCAGCAACAGGGCCAGCGGGCGCCAGCGGATTGCGCCCCCCTTGCCCAGCAGCATCGGGCAGGCCAGCAGCAAGCCAAAGAGCAGCAGCGGCTTGTCGAGGTTCAGATACATGTTGAACGGCACGCTGGCGGGGCCTGCCAGCGCCTGATCCAGCACCTTGAGATTGTTGAAGCCGGGGATGAGGTGCAGGGTCAGCGCAATCGCCCAGAGGATCAGCACCACTCTGGCCGCCATCGCCCGGCGGGCGGGGAGGGTTGGCGTACGCCACGCCAGCAGTAATCCTGCGACCGAGACCAGCAGGGCGGGTAGTGTCATTCGGTCAAGCCACAGTGCCAGCAGCAGGGAGAGTCCCAGCAGGGCCAAGGCGGGAAGACGCTGGCGGAAGAGGGCAAGCAGCACGGCCAGCGCCAGCGCGCCCCAGATAAATGAGTCGGGAAGGGGTAACATTGGATCTCCTTGATCGAGGCAGGCGGCAACCTTAACAAGAGGGCGTCAGCAGGACAACCGCGCAGGAGGTGGTCGGATCCCTTCTCTATACTCATCAACAGGGTAAAGGGAGAGCAGCTGATGAAGCACTGTCTGTGGTTGTTGTGTTGTTGGTGTGTCTGGCTGCAGGCCGCACCCTTGCTGCTGGTGACCGGTGAGTTCACCCCCTATACCGGCAAGGCACTGCCTGAAGGCGGCGAGAGCACCCGGCTGGTGACGACCCTGCTGCAAGAGGCCGGGTATCGAGAGCTCCAGGTCGACTACCTGCCCTGGCCCCGCGGCTATCAGTTGACCCGCAATGGGTTGGTCGCGGCCACCTTCCCCTACGCCTGGACTGCCGATCGGGCCAAGCTCTTCCACTACAGCGCTCCCATTCATATAGATCGCCTCTCCTGGTTTACCTATCGGGGGAGCGAGGCCATTCAGGCTGGCCGCTGGCAAGGGCTGCGAGTCTGCATTCCGCTGGGGTGGAGCACCAGCCATGCCGACGGGGTGATCAAGCGTTTCGGGCTGGATCTGCAGCGCCCCAAGACCCTGGCACAGTGTCTGCAACTGCTGGATCGCAAACGGATCGATCTGCTGCCGATGAACGAGACGGTGACCCGGGATGCCAGCCGTCAGCTGTTTGGCGACCCCTGCCATCTGCAGGCATTGCCCCACTTTCGTCAGAGCGACACCTTTTACCTGATCATTTCACGGCAGTATCCGGAGGCCGCCAACCTGCTTGAGCGCTTCAATCATGCCCTGGCTGCCGCCCGTGCCGATGGTCGCTATGACCAACTGGTCTCCCGAGCCGGAAAGGGGATCGATTGCCGTTGAGAGTGCCTAGGCGGAAAACAAAAAGCCGGAGCAGTGGCTCCGGCTTTCTTTATGCCTTCAGGGGCGATTAGCGGCCTGATTCTGCGATCACGCGGGCGATGATATCAGCGCGCTTGCCGGCTTCCAGTTCGCCCAGCGCAATCAGACCCGCTTTGAAGATCACGTTCTTCGGCAGGCTGACATCGTCCAGGGTGGTGATCGCTTCAACGTGCATGCCATTCAGACGGCTGGCATCGCGCGGGCTCAGGTTGACCTGAGTGTTCATCACCTGCTTGCCTTTCTTCTTGGCAGGTGCAGCCGCTTTCTTGGTGGATTCCTGTTCTTCTTCTTCCGGCAGTTCGTCATCAAAATCGTAAATAGACATAGTCAATCCTGTTGAGTTAGGCAAAAGGGCACGTTTGCCCGACATAGTAATCCGACATTGGGTCAATCAGCCCATATCCTCGTTACGGATAAAGGCGCGCCAGGAGGTGAGCACCTGGGCAAAATCTTCCAGCCCGCACATGGCCAGCTGTTCATCATCGTAGTAGGCGAGATCGTCAAGATCCTCACCCAGCTCGATATTGAGGGCGTTGGCTTTCACCTCCGCCTCTTCATGTGTCAGCAGCAGGGAGTAGTCACCGCCGTTGAGCCGGTATTCGACTCGGGTGCGGTTGGAGAGCTGGTCAATGATGGAGAAGAGCTCGTCGAGCTTCTCCTCATCCTTGCCAACCTCGTCGATCAGCCACTGACCGATGGCTTCATGGCCCATGGAGAACCGGGCGCGATAGCCACCAAACGGGTCGCGGCGAAATTCATAATCCATAGCACAGTCCAGATCGGAGGGATGGGCCATCACGGGCAGGCGGGTGCAAGCACGCAATTCCTGCTCCATGGCGGGGCACACATCGGGTAAAGTGGCCTATTCTAGCGATCCCCCTCTCGCTTGTCTTGATGATGTGGCATCTTTGCGCCCATGTGTCCTGAATCAGCCCGTGGTGGCGCCGCCAGATCAGCCCCTTGTCCGGAGATGTTATGCAGCTAAACGATAACCTTGCCCGCCAGATCGTAGCACGGGCGATGAAAATCCTGTCGTTCTCGGTCAACGTGATGGACGAACATGGCCTCATCATTGCGTCCGGCAATCCGGAGCGGATTCATCAGCGCCACGAAGGGGCCGTGCTGGCATTGACCGAAAACCGAGTGGTGGAGATCAGCGAAGCGACTGCCTTGCAGCTCAAAGGGGTGCGACCCGGCATCAATTTGCCCATCTCCTATCAGGGGGAGCTGATCGGGGTGATCGGTATCTCCGGCGATCCGGAGGAAGTGCGTGCTTACGCCGAGCTGGTGCGAATGACCGCCGAACTGATCCTGGAGCAGGCGGCGCTCACCGAGCAGTTGCAGTGGGACAAGCGCCACAAGGAGGAGCTGGTGTTGCAGCTTATACGTGGTGAGGGGCGAGTCGATCAATTGCAGCAGGCGGCCCGCTTTCTCGGGTTGGAGTTGGCCCAGCCTCGGGTGGTGGCCGTGCTGGCGCTGGAGGAGGCCGATCCGGCTCGTCTGCGGGAGCTGGTTCATCAGCTGGAAAATCCGGAGCGGGACAATCTGGTCGCCATCAACGGGCTCGACGAGATAGTGGTGCTCAAACCGGCGCAATTGAGTGATGGCGTCTGGCAATCGGCGCAGGAGCGCAGCCGGATCAAGCAGTTGCTGGCCCGTATTCCCCACTTCAAGGTGCATATCGCGGTGGGCGATTACTTCGCCGGGATCGACGGGCTGGCGCGCTCTTACCAGACGGCGCGAGATACATTGCGCCGTGGCATGCGGCAGGCGCCGCGCAAACAGGTCTACTTCTTCGAGGATTACCGCTTGCCGGTGCTGCTGGGGAGTCTGGCGGACTCCTGGCAGGCGGATCAGCTGCGCACACCGCTGCAGAAACTGGCCCGGGAAGATGGCAAGGGGGCGCTGCAGAAGACCCTGCGCCACTATTTCTTGCAGGATTGTGATCTGCATCGCTGTGCCGAAGCCCTGTTCATTCACCCCAATACTCTGCGCTATCGGCTGGGGCGGATAGAGCAGATAACCGGGTTGAATTTCAACAAGTTAGACGACAAATTTTTGCTCTATCTCGGCCTTAATCTCGACTTGTGATTGTGAATTTGGACAAAAAAACACTTTTAAATGGCGCAATTTTTGGTTTTTAAGCCAAAGCATTCTGATTGCAAATCTCCATAATGGCGGCCATTCACTCCCATTGAAGGTGTCCGTCATGATCCCGGTTACAGCCCTTGGCGCCATCGCGGCGCTCTCCATCGCCATCATCCTCATTTTGAAAAAGGTGCCGCCCGCTTACGGCATGATCGTGGGTGCCCTGGCCGGTGGCCTGATTGGCGGTGCCGATCTGACCCAGACCGTCGCCCTGATGATCGGCGGTGCCCAGGGGATCACCACTGCGGTGATGCGGATCCTGGCGGCCGGTGTACTGGCCGGCGTGTTGATCGAATCGGGTGCGGCCACCACTATCGCCGAGACCATCGTCAAGAAACTCGGTGAAACCCGCGCCCTGCTGGCACTGGCGCTGGCGACTCTGATCCTGACTGCGGTCGGCGTATTCGTGGATGTGGCCGTTATCACGGTGGCGCCCATCGCGCTGGCTATCGCCCGCCGTGCCGACCTCTCCAAGGCGGCCATCCTGCTGGCGATGATCGGCGGCGGCAAGGCGGGCAACGTCATGTCCCCCAACCCCAACGCCATTGCCGCGGCTGATGCCTTCCATCTGCCCCTCACCTCTGTGATGGCGGCGGGTATCATCCCGGGTCTGTTCGGTCTGGTGATGGCTTACTGGCTCGCCAAGCGGCTGAACAACAAGGGCAGCAAGGTGGCCGCCGACGAGGTGGTGAGCTTCGAGGGTACCAAACTGCCGGGCTTTGCCGCCGCCATCAGCGCGCCGCTGGTCGCCATCCTGCTGCTGGCCCTGCGGCCGGTCGCTGGTATCGTGGTGGATCCGCTTATTGCGCTACCCCTCGGTGGTCTGGTCGGCGCCCTGATGATGGGTAAATTCAGCAAGGTGAACCAGTTTGCGGTCTCCGGCCTCGCTCGTATGGCGCCGGTCGCCATCATGCTGCTGGGTACCGGTACCCTGGCAGGCATCATCGCCAACTCCGGCCTGAAAGATGTGCTGATCAGCGGCCTGACCGCCTCCGGTCTGCCTTCTTACCTGCTGGCGCCCATCTCCGGTGCTTTGATGTCGCTGGCGACTGCCTCGACCACCGCCGGTACCGTGGTGGCCTCCAACGTATTCAGCTCCACCCTGATTGAACTGGGGATCAGCAGTTTGGCCGGGGCGGCCATGATCCATGCCGGTGCCACTGTGTTTGACCACATGCCCCACGGTTCCTTCTTCCATGCCACCGGTGGCAGCGTCCACATGGGGGTGGGTGAGCGCCTGAAACTTATCCCTTACGAAACTGCAGTCGGTCTGACCATTGCCACTGTCTCCACCCTGATGTTTGGCGTGTTTGGCCTCGCCTAAGGAATTGATATGAAAATTGTTATTGCCCCCGATTCATTCAAGGAGAGTCTGAGCGCCATGGCGGTGGCTGATGCCATCGAGGCCGGTTTCAAGCAGGTGCTGCCGAACGCCACCTACGTCAAATTGCCGATGGCCGATGGCGGTGAAGGTACGGTGCAATCGCTGGTGGATGCCACCGGTGGCCGTATCCTGCCGGTCGAAGTGACCGCCCCCCTTGGCAACAAGGTACAGGGCTTCGTCGGCCTGCTGGGCGATGGCGAGCGCGCCGTCATCGAGATGGCTGCCGCCTCCGGCATCCATCTGGTGGCGCCCGAGCAGCGCAATCCGCTGCTCACCTCCAGCTTCGGCACCGGCGAGCTGATCCTGGCCGCGCTGGAGATGGGGGTGAAGCACCTTATTCTCGGTATCGGCGGCAGCGCCACCAATGACGGCGGAGCCGGTATGATCCAGGCGCTCGGCGGCAAGCTGCTCAAAGCCGATGGCTCTGCCATCGAGCTGGGTGGCGCAGGTCTCGCTGAGCTCGCGACCATCGATCTGAGTAGTCTGGATCCGCGCTTGAGCGACCTGGTTATCGAGGTGGCGTGTGATGTGAACAACCCGCTGTGCGGTCCGAAAGGCGCCTCCGCGGTGTTTGGCCCGCAGAAGGGGGCGACTCCAGAGATGGTGGCGCAACTCGATGCCAACCTCTCCCGTTATGCCGACTGCATTGAGCAGGCCCTTGGCAAGCAGGTGAAGGATATTCCGGGGGCGGGTGCCGCCGGTGGCATGGGTGCCGCGCTGGTCGGCCTGCTTGGTGCCGAGCTCAAGCCCGGCATCCAGATCGTCATCGAAGCGCTGAAACTGGCCGATGAAGTGGCCGATGCGGATCTGGTCATTACTGGTGAAGGTCGCATCGACAGCCAGACCATCCATGGCAAGACGCCAATCGGTGTCGCACGTTGCGCCAAGCAGTTCGGCAAGCCGGTGATCGGCATCTCCGGTTGCCTGACCGATGATTGCGGTGTGGTACATGATCACGGACTGGACGCGGTATTCGCCGTGGTCAACCGTGCCATGTCTCTACCGGAGGCGCTGGAGAGCGCCAGCACCAATATTCAACTCACTGCGCGCAACGTAGCGGCGCTCTATCAACTCAAGGGTTGATCCGGTTCGGCCGATGGGTACCATCGGCCACTCAATATCCCCGTTTGGGGCATCTCCCATCTCGCGAGATGTCTGACTGCCCTGGCACTTATTTGCCGATCCATCGTGATCGGCTCTTTTCTTTCTGCTCCTTTGTTTTGCCACACTTTTGACTCCATGGGTCAGCGCGGTTTTGATAGGCGCACATCTCCCTTTACGGCATAGTGGTCGTACCAAGTACAAGGAGAGACTCATGTTCCTGCTGACCCTGGGGGTTGCACTGTTTACCCTGATCCATCTCTACCCCTGTTTTGCGGTGGCCCATCGGGCGCGACTGCGCGAGCGGCTGGGTGAGAACCGCTACAAGGGGCTCTTCTCCCTGCTGGTGTTTGTCGCCATCGCCTGCATCATTGCCGGTTGGCGCTCGGCCAACTCGCTGCCGCTCTACTTCCTGCCGGAGTGGGGGCCGATGACCATGACGGTGATGATGCCCTTTGCGCTGATCCTCTTTTTCTCCGGCCAGGGGCCCAACCATCTGCGGCGCTGGCTGGTGCATCCCCAACTGCTCGGTACCCTGCTCTGGGCGGTGGCCCATCTGCTGGTCAACAGCGAGGCGCGCTCTCTGGTGTTGTTTGGCGGCATCGGGCTGTGGGCGCTGGTGAGCATGGTCTGGATTTCGGTGCGGGACTGGCAGCGATATCCCCGTCCGGCGGCCAACTGGACGGGCACCGGCATCAGCGTCGGGGCTGGCCTTGTTGCCACCGCGCTGCTGGTGTTCTGGGGCCACGGCTGGCTGACTGGCATTCCATTGCATTGAGAGTGAACTGCGGCTCTGGTAACCGCGTATGATGGACAAAACAAAAGGAGTCTTGGCGATGAAATGGTTCACTCTGTTGCTGTTATTGGTGGCCGGTGCGGCCTCTGCGGCGTGCCCAGATTATTTCAATGTGGAGATGCGGGAGCTCAACAAAGCCCAGCGCCACAACCTCTGTCAGCTGACCGAGGGCAAGGTGGTGCTGGTGGTCAATACCGCCTCCTACTGCGGCTACAGCGGCCAGTTCCGCGATCTGGAGAAGCTCTACCAGAGCTATAAGGATAAGGGATTGATTATTCTCGGTTTCCCCTCCAACGATTTCTGGCAGGAGGCGGGCAACGAGACCAAGACCGCCGAGGTGTGTCGCCGCGACTATGGCGTCACCTTCCCGATGTTCAATCGGGTAGCGGTGCGGGGCTCCGATGCTGTGCCACTGTTCAAGGGGCTGGCTGCGGCCGCTGATGGGGATGAGCCGAACTGGAACTTCCACAAGTATCTGGTGGGGCGCGATGGCAAGCTGATCGCCAGCTACGGCGCCAACCAGAATCCGGCTGACGACCCCCTCAAACTGCAGATCACCCGGGCGCTGGGGCTCTGACCCTACCCCTTGGCGGGCGGCTCTGGAATAATGGGCTCCCGCCACTCAATCCGGTTATCTTGTGCTGCAACGTCTTCCTCAAATGGTGATCTTCGATGCGCTGGTGCGCGAGCAGGGGATCTCTGCCGCCGCCCGTCGTCTCGGGGTCTCCAAATCCCATATCAGCAAGCAGCTGGCGCTGCTGGAGACCACCCTTGGCGCCCAGCTGGTCCAGCGCACCACCCGCCGCTTTGTCCTGACCGAGCTGGGTCAGGAGTATGCCCGTCACTGTCATGCGCTGGTGGCGGTGGCGCAGGAAGCGGACTCCATGATCGCCGAGCGGCGCGGCAAGGTGAGCGGCGTGCTCCATCTCGGGGTGGGCCAATCATTTGGCCGTCTGCACGTCATTCCCCATCTCAAGGCGTTTCAGGATCGCTATCCCGAGCTGGAGCTGGAGGTCTCGCTGTTTGACCACAGAACCAATCTGGTGGATGAGGGGCTGGATCTCTGGCTCACCACCTATGAGGACAAGCCGGAAGGGCTGGTGGGACAGCGGCTGGCCGACATCGGCTTCGTGGTGGCGGCGTCGCCGGATTACCTGCTGAGCCACGGCACGCCGCTTCATCCCAAGGATCTGGCCCAGCACAACTGCATCACTTACCAGAGTCGGGAGCGGCGCTATCACCAGTGGTCGTTTCGCCAGGGCAAGGAGCGCCAGACGGTGCAGGTGGCGGGCAACTATCGGGTGGATATGGCGGAGGCGGTGCGGGATGCGGCACTGGCCGGGCTCGGCATCGCCTATATCGCCAACTACTTGCTGGACAAGGAGTTACAGAGCGGCAAGCTGATCCCTGTGCTGCCAGGGTGGCGACCGAACCAGCAGATGGCGGTACACGCCGTTTATGCCCGGCGTGAACATCTGGATCCCAAGATCCGTCTCTTCATCGATTTCCTCAAGGCCCGCTTTGGCCCCGAACCCTATTGGGAGCAGCGACTGGCCCCCTGGCTCGGGGGTAAATTGTCCGGTGGTGAGGAATGATTGTTTCCATTTAAGAACTCTCGATTTCTCCTGATACTAAAATCGAACCAAATCAGCCAGTTGGCGCAACCGATATCGTGCAAACGTTTTTTCTAACAGGGTTGTAACCAAGTGGACTTGCAGTGACGGGGTGAGAGGCGCAGAATCCGCGCCCATCTTTTGCCCCACCTGATGGAGTCCCTATGATTGCCCTGCTCGGCATCCTGAGTATCCTGGCGCTTGCCGTCATATGCTCTGATAATCGTCGTCGTATCCCGTTGCGAACAGTTGGCCTTGCCCTCTGCTTGCAAATCATGTTTGCCGGTTTGGTGCTCTGGTTGCCTGCCGGTCAGCATGTGCTGAACGGGGTCAGCGAGAGCGTAAGCAGCGTGATTGGTTATGGTCAGGAGGGGATCGCCTTCCTGTTCGGCGATCTGGCCAAGTTCAAGCTGGGCTTCATCTTTGCCTTCAACGTGTTGCCGGTCATCATCTTCTTCTCCGCGGTGATCGCCATCCTCTACCACATCGGTATCATGCCGCGGGTGATCGCCCTGCTGGGTGGTGGCTTGCAGAAGCTGCTGGGCACCGGCCGTGCCGAGAGTCTTTCCGCGACCGCCAACATCTTCGTCGGCATGGTGGAAGCGCCGCTGGTGGTCAAACCCTACCTCTCCAAGATGTCCGATTCCCAGTTCTTCGCTGTGATGAGCTGTGGTCTCGCCTCCGTCGCCGGTGGCACCCTGGTGGGCTATGCCAGCCTCGGGGTTGAGCTGAAATACCTGATCGCGGCAGCCTTCATGTCGGCCCCTGCCGGTCTGGCGATGGCCAAAATCCTGGTGCCGCCGGGAGCTGAAGAGGTCGATCACCATCAGGATGTGGAGATCCCCCGCGCTACCAACGTGATCGAAGCGGCTGCCGATGGCGCCATGTCTGGCCTCAATATCGCGGTGGCGGTCGGTGCCACCCTGCTGGCTTTCGTTGGCGTGATCGCCATGCTGAATGGCCTGCTCGGCTGGGCTGGCGGTCTGGTAGGACTGGACCTGAGCTTCCAGATCATTCTGGGCTGGCTGTTTGCCCCCGTCTCCTGGCTGATCGGTGTGCCCTGGGATCAGGCGCAAGCCGCTGGCGCCCTGATCGGTACCAAGATCGTGGTCAACGAGTTCGTCGCCTTTATCGGTCTGGTGCAGGATCAGACCCTGAGCGAGTCGAGCAAGGCCATCGTGACCTTCGCCCTGTGCGGCTTTGCCAACATCTCCTCCATGGCGATCCTGATCGGCGGTCTGGGCTCCATGGTGCCGGAGCGCAAATCCTTCATCGCCCGTTACGGTATGCGCGCCATTCTCTCCGGCGTGCTGGCGAACCTGATGAGCGCCTGTCTGGCCGGTCTGTTCCTTGCCCTGTAACCGCTGCGGTACGGAATAGATGTAACAAGGGCGCCCTGATGGCGCCCTTGTCATATGGATAAAATGAAGCCCCGGCCTTGGTCGGGGCTTCTTGTTGCTGCTCAGTCGACGTAGAAGGTTTGCTGGAAGCTGAGGTTCTGTTGCTGCCCGCCGCCCATGATCTTCAGGGTGAACTGATAGGTATCTTCGTTGCGGTAGGGGAGGGTCGCCAGATAGTAGATGGCATCCCCCTCTTTTACCTCCTGAAAGTTCAGGGTGCGGATGGTGCCGGTCAGGTTCTTGGCCTCACCGGTGATCCCTACGGCTTGCGCCACTTTCTGCTTGTCCTGTACCGCGATATTGATGATGGCGTTGTAGCGGCTGCGCTCCAGTCCATACGCCTTGGCGACTTCTGGTGTAAGGAAGCTGGAGTTGAAGGCGTTGTAGTGCACCAACCAGGGCCCCAGCTCCTTCATCTGTTCTGCCTTGAGCGGCAGGGTCATCAGCAGTGCCAGCAGGCCACTCATCCAGGCTGTTTTCATCTGTCATCCCTCTCATATCTACGGTTGGCGCAGGCCGATTCATTCAGCCTTGCGTGTCATTCAGCAGTGCACTCACTTCTTGCGGCAACTGTTTGGGGCTGTCGATGGCGACGGTTTTGTGTCGCCCCAGCTCGCCCCGCACTATGGTTACCTGGCCCTTGGCCACCTTGAACTGCTTGGCCAGAAACTTGATCAGATGGCTGTTGGCCTGGCCATCGACGGGCGGCGCCGTGATGGCCACTTTCAGCTCTTCGCCATGCAATCCGATGATCTGATCCCGACTTGCCTTGGGCTGGATCACCAGATGCAGTACCAGTTCATCCCCTTGTTGCAGGACGGCTGGCATCAAATCATCCACCACAGCTGGCCGAACAGGTCACCCAGCAGGTAGTTGATGGCTTGCAGGCCGATAAAGGCGACCAGCACCGAGAGATCCAGTCCGCCCAGTGCCGGCAGTACGCGGCGGATAGGGGCGAGAAACGGCTCGGTCAGCTGATGCATCACGTATTCGATGGGGTTGCGGCCCTGGCTGACCCAGCTCAGGATGGCGCGGATCAGCAGTACCCAGAAGATCATCGAGCCCGCTTTTTTCAGCACAGTCAGTGCCGCGAAAAGGCTGATGCTGAGCCAGTCCGCCAGCAGCACGTTCATGCTCTTGAGCAGGGCCAGCTTGAGGAAGGCGACAGCCAGCGCCAGCACCACGGAAGCGAGATCGATGCCGCCAAAGCCCGGGATCACACGGCGCAGCGGGATCACCAGCGGATTGGTCAGCTTGACCACCATCTGGCTCATCGGGTTGTAGAAGTCGGCACGGGCCCACTGCAGCCAGACGCGCAGCAGGATCACCATCAGGTAGAGATCGAAAACGGTGTTAATCAGAAAGTAAGCAGTGTTCATCTGGGCTCCTGTTAGAAGAGGGTTTCCATTTCGGTGGCGCGAGCAACGGCCGCCTGCATGGCTTGCGCAGTCAGCGGCATCAGCCCCTGCTGCTGGAATGTCTTGATGGCTTCGGCTGTGGTGCCGCCCTTGCTGGTCACCTGTTCACGCAGGGTCTGCAGCGCCAGCTCCGGGTTTTGCTCCACCATGGCGGCTGCGCCCAGCGCGGTCTGCTGCACCAGCAGGCGAGCCTGCTCGGGCGAGAAGCCCATTGCCTCTGCCTCTTCGGCGATCGCCTGCATAAAGAGGAAGAAGTAGGCCGGGGCACTGCCCGCTGCGGCGATGACGCCGTTGATGCCGGACTCCTGCTCCACCCAGAGGGTCTTGCCGACCGCCTGCATCATCAGCTCGGCAAAGTCGCGATCCGCGGCGGCAATATGCTCGGGCGCATAGAGGCCGGTCATGCCCAGACCCAGCAGGGCCGGGGTATTGGGCATGGTGCGGATGATGCGGTCATGGCCACCGGCCATCTCGCCAAGGCGCGCCACCTTGATGCCAGCCGCGATGGAGATGAGCAGCTTGCCCTCAAGGGATCCCAGCTCTTCAACCAGTGCTGCCAGCATGCCGGCCATCAACTGCGGCTTGACCGCCAGCACGATCACTTCGGCGCCTCGGGCTGCCTCGGCATTACTCTGGGTGATGCGAATGCCATGTTCCCTCGCCAGCGCCTCCAGCTTGGGCTGGCTCGGGTTGGCAGCAGTGATCTGCCCGGCGGGATAACCCGCCTTGACCAGTCCGGCGATGATACTGCGGCTCATGTTGCCCGCGCCGATAAAGGCCAGCGTTCTATTCTGCATCAGATGCTCCTGTAGCACATGGGGTCGCGGCGGGGTGGGTGCTGCCTGCACCACCAGACGCCAGAATTTGGTGTTCCATCAAACGCTCCTGTTGATGAAGTCGCGGCAAGAGGCGGACGTATGGGTTATCCGCTGGCCTTGCCTATGAGTAGTCACGGGCGCCGAAGATGGCGGTGCCGACCCGCACCATGGTGCTGCCGTGGGCGATCGCCAGTTCGAGATCTTCGGTCATCCCCATCGAGAGGGTATCCACCGTGGGGTATTGTCGCGAAAGCTCGGTGAACAGAGTCTGCATGCGGGTCATTTGGGCGGCCAAGACGGTCTCGTCACTGGTGTGTTCGGGAATGGCCATCAGCCCCCGCAGCACCAGTCGGTCACTGTGGGAGACCAGCTCGGCAAGGCGGAAAATCTCTTGTTCCGACGTTCCGGATTTGCTGCTCTCTCCGCTAATATTGATTTGCAGACAAACATTTAGCGGTGCCATTGTAGTTGGGCGCTGGTTGTTGAGGCGGTCGATCAGCTTGTCCCGATCCACGCTCTGCACCCAGTCAAACCGTTCGGCGACCAGTTTGGATTTGTTCGATTGCAAAGGGCCGATAAAGTGCCACTCTATGTCGCTATATTCCGGCTGCTGGCGCAAGGTATCGATCTTGGCCGCCGCTTCCTGAGCGTAGGATTCGCCAAAGCAGCGCTGACCTGCGGCATGGGCAGCCATGATGGCCTCGACCGGCTTGGTCTTGCTCACGGCCAGCAGGCGGATCTGCTGCAGGTTGCGGCTCGCCCGTTCGGCGGCCTGGGCAATACGTTCCTTTACCTGAAACAGGTGCTGGGCAATCTGGTTCATATTTCGTTAGTGATCTTGTGATGGGAGAATGACAAGTCTATGGATATCACAGAGTTATTGGCTTTCAGTGTAAAGCATAAAGCCTCGGATCTACACCTCTCGGCCGGGGTTCCCCCGATGATCAGGGTTGATGGTGAGGTTCGCAAGATCAATTTGCCCGCCCTGGAACACCGAGAAGTGCATGCCCTCATTTACGACATCATGAACGACCATCAGCGCAAGGAGCTGGAGGAGAACTTCGAGGTCGACTTCTCGTTCGAGGTGCCCAATCTGGCCCGTTTCCGGGTCAACGCCTTCCAGCAGGCGCGCGGCTCGGGCGCGGTATTTCGTACCATCCCCAGCACTGTGCTGAGCCTCGAGGATCTCGATGCGCCGGAGATCTTCCGCAAGATCGCCGAGTTCCCGCGGGGTCTGGTGTTGGTGACCGGCCCGACCGGTTCCGGTAAGTCGACCACCCTGGCTGCCATGGTCAATTACATCAACGAGAACTTCCATCACCACATCCTCACCATCGAAGACCCCATCGAATTCGTCCACGAGAACAAGCGCTGTCTGGTGAACCAGCGGGAAGTGCATCGAGATACCAAGAGCTTCAGCAACGCCCTGCGCTCGGCACTGCGGGAAGACCCGGACATCATTCTGGTTGGCGAGATGCGAGACCTTGAGACCATTCGTCTGGCCATGACCGCCGCCGAAACCGGCCATCTGGTGTTTGGCACCCTGCACACCTCGTCGGCGGCCAAGACCATCGACCGTATCATCGACGTCTTCCCAGGTGCGGAGAAGGACATGGTGCGCTCCATGCTCTCCGAATCCCTGCGGGCGGTCATCTCCCAGACCCTGCTCAAGCGCATTGGTGGCGGTCGGGTGGCGGCTCACGAGATCATGATGGGCATTCCGGCGGTGCGTAACCTCATCCGGGAGGACAAGATTGCCCAGCTCTACTCGGTGATCCAGACCGGGATGACCCACGGCATGCAGACCATGGATCAGAGCCTCAAGCAGCTGGTTAGTCGTGGCGTGGTGGCATCCCTCGATGCCAAGGCCAAGGCCGTCGATCCCAACAGCATTTAAGAGACTCGCACCCAGGGAGGGATAGATGATGAATCTGGATGATCTGCTGAGCGAGCTGGTCGAGCGAAAGGGGTCGGATCTGTTTGTGACGGTGGGCTCGCCGCCCACCCTCAAGGTGAATGGCCATCTGGTGTCGCTGGGGGGCGAAGCGCTTGACAAGAAGGGGGCGCTGACGCTGGTCAGGGATACCCTCAGCAGCGATCACTTCGAGCGCTATATCCGCACCAAGGAGGCCAACTACGCAATCTATCGCGAGGCACTTGGTCGTTTTCGGGTCAGCGCCTTCTGGCAGCAGGAGCTGCCCGGCATGGTGGTGCGGCGTATCGAGACCCGCATTCCCACCTTTGAAGATCTGCAGCTACCCAAGATCCTGCAAGAGGTTGCGATGGCCAAGCGGGGGCTGGTGCTGTTTGTCGGCGCCACCGGGGCGGGCAAATCGACTACCCAGGCGGCGATGATCGGCTATCGCAACCAGCATGCCGATGGTCACATTCTGACGGTGGAAGATCCGGTGGAGTTCGTTCATCAGCATGGTCGTAGTCTGGTGACCCAGCGAGAGGTGGGGATCGACACAGAGTCGTTCGATGTGGCGCTAAAAAGCTCGCTGCGTCAGGCGCCAGACGTGATCCTGATCGGTGAGATCCGCAGTCAGGATACCATGGAGTTTGCCCTGCAGTTCGCCGAGACGGGACACCTTTGTCTCGCCACTTTGCATGCCAACAATGCCAACCAGGCGCTGGATCGCATCCTGCATCTGGTGCCGCAAGACAAGCACCGCCAATTCCTGTTCGATCTCTCTTTCAACCTCAAGGCCATCGTCGCCCAGCAGTTGGTGCCGAGTATGGATGGCAAGCGGCGCTGCGCTGCGTTCGAGATCCTGCTCAATACCCCGCTCATCACTGACATTATCCGCAAGGGAGAGATGCATCGCCTCAAGGAGGTGATGACCAAATCCACCGAGCTGGGTATGCAGACCTTCGATCAAGCGCTCTTCAGCCTGTTCTGCGCTGGCCAGATTGGCTACAGTGAGGCACTCGCCCACGCCGACTCGGCCAACGACCTGCGACTGCTGATCAAGCTCTCCGGTCGCGAACGGCTCGGCACAGGCACGCTGGACAATGTGACGCTGGATGAATGAATCATGGGGCCGCTCTGCCGTTCGGCCCCTCGCCATAAAGGAACGTTATGCTGATTGTGGTTTCCCCGGCCAAGACGCTGGATTACGAGTCACCGCTGGTGACACCCCGTTTCACCCAACCCGAACTGCTGGCTCACTCCGCCGAACTGATTAGCCGGGCCCGCCAACTGAGCCCGGACCAGATCGCCACTCTGATGAAGATCAGCGACAAGCTGGCCGGTCTCAATGCTGCCCGTTTTGCCGAGTGGCAGCCAGATTTCACCCCCGCCAATGCCCGTCAGGCTCTGCTGGCTTTCAAGGGGGATGTCTACACCGGTTTGGCGGTAGAGGATTTCAGCGAGGCCGATTTTGACTTCGCTCAGGCACACCTGCGGATGCTCTCCGGCCTCTACGGCGTGCTTCGCCCCCTCGACCTGATGATGCCCTATCGGCTGGAGATGGGGACCAAACTCGACAATAGTCGCGGCAAGGATCTTTACCAGTTCTGGGGCGAGGTGATCACTCACCACCTCAACAATGCGCTGGCCGCTCAGGGGGATGAAGTGCTGATCAATCTGGCCTCCGACGAGTACTTCAAGTCGGTACGGCCCAAGAGCCTGAAAGGGCGGATTGTCACACCGGTGTTCAAGGATGAGAAGAACGGCCAGTTCAAGATCATCAGCTTCTACGCCAAGAAGGCGCGCGGCATGATGGCTCGCCACATCATCAAGCACCGTCTGACCGAGGTTGAGCAGCTGACCGGTTTCAACGCCGAGGGCTACTACTTCGTGCCGGAAGAGTCGGACGCCAATACCCTGATGTTTAAACGCGCCGAAAATTAATTATAAAAAGAGGGAACCAATCTTTCGACCCGCGGGTCTGAATATGTGAATCCTCTGTTGTAAGCACTTTTTATTCGCCGACGTTTGATACGTCGGCTTTTTTATTGCCGTTTTTATTGTCCATCGATTGCCTTCGCCGGGACTATGTGGTTCAGATAGACTCAAGACAGGGAGCGAGTCGTCGCGAGGTGAATATGGAACAGAAAAATGCCATTCGGCAGGTTGCCGTACCTTGGGCTCCGTCCCGCCAGCTCCCACCCGGGCTGGTCGTTGCCGAGCTGCATCAGGATCTCTGGAGCGACTCTCTGACCATCATGCTGGGGCGGGCACGCAGCATCGATCTGCCCCCGCAAATCCTCTGCCGGGTCTATTTTCGCCATATCTACGCCCTGCGGGTTATCGAAGATTGCGATCTGGCCGAGGGGAAGGATAGCCACGCTATCGAAGAGCAGATCCAGCTCATCACCCCATCCCGTTTTGCCAGCTGGTTCCATCAGGAGTCGGACGGCCTGCATCTGGATGAAGATCTGCAGCACTATCGCATCTCGACCTGGGATTATTGCGCCGATGTGCTGACCTCCTCGGCGCCGGAGCTGCAGTTCCTGCCCCAGAGCGAGTAGCCAGCTGTTACGTCAGAGGCGAAGGATGATCCTTCGCCTCTTGGTTTTTGGGCGGGCGCAGATTTTGTGGCGTTCAGGCCATTCAGCCCAAGTGGTGGCCTGTTGTGTCGGCACAAAAAAAGCGCCTCAGAAGAGGCGCGGGGAAAAAGACAGATTGGAAGCGTCACATGGGTGCTACTTGAATCAGCGAATGAGCCGTGCCATTCAAGTATGGAGCCATCATGCCAAGCTCAATCTGAAGTAGTTCTGAGGCGATTCTTCATTTTCTGTTCATCTTGTCAGCAAAGCGTGGCTACTGGCTGAAAGCCTTTTCATTTTGGCCACGATATTGTCCCGTTCCTCTCCGGGGCGGTCATCGTCTCATGGGGCCAGCTCGAATGTTGTGCCTGTCTGTTCCAGTGCCAGCAACCAGCGCTTGATGGGAATGCCGCCTGCGTAGCCGGTCAGCTCGCCGCTGCGTCCGATCACCCGATGGCAGGGCACTATGATGCTCAGCGGATTGCGGCCATTGGCAGCGCCTACTGCTCGCACTGCCTTGGGATTGCCGATAGCCTGGGCAATCTCGAGATAGCTCACGGTCTCGCCATAGGGGATATCACACAAAGCGTTCCACACCGTTTGCTGGAACGGGGTGCCCTTCGCTGCCATGGGCAGATCGAACTGCTGCAATTTTCCGGCGAAATAGGCGTTGAACTGCTCGACGAAAGGAGCAAGAGTCAGGTCATCACGCAGCCACTCATCGGTCGGAGTTACCGGCTGCTCCCCCTGTACGAACTCCACATAGCGCAGGCCATCCTGATCGATGGCGACCAGCAGGGGGCCGCGTGCGCTGTCGCAAAAACTGTATCTCATCGGCTGACATCCTTTGGAGGCTGGGGGGGATCAGTCCAGCACCGGCTTGCCGCGGGCGGACTTGATATCACCCTTGCGCTTTTTGGCATCAACCCGCTTGCGCTGGGAGCTGCGGGTCGGCTTGGTGGCATGGCGGGCCTTGGGGCGCCAGGCTGCTTTTTTCAGCAACTCCACCAGACGGCTCATCGCCTCCTTGCGGTTCATGTCCTGGCTGCGATGGCTCTCGACCCGGATCAGGATAAAGCCATCGTGTACCCGGCTGTCGCTCAGCTTGTCGAGACCCTCCTTGTAGAGGGGCGTCAGGCTGGGAGAGTTGCGGTAATCGAAGCGCAGCCAGACGGCGGAGTCGGTCTTGTTGACGTGCTGTCCGCCGTTGCCCTGTGCCCGCATGGTCTGAAATTGCAGCTCATGCCAGGGAATCGTGACGCTGTTGGAGATAACTAACATGCTGTTTTGCTCTTGTTTGGTGCATACCCGCTGACCGCTGCAGCATGGTGCCTCATTATGGGGCGTGCTGGCCGGTTATGGGGATGTGCCTGGCGAATGGCGCCGACATTAAACTCTATCTATATGAAATAAAACAATAAAAATACTTGGCATAAGAATTGAAACCCGATTCATGACACACCATGGATTGGGAGCAACCAGATGAAGCTGATTAGTGCGATTATCAAACCGTTCAAGTTGGACGATGTCCGCGAGGCTATTGCCAACCTGGGGGTGGAAGGGCTGACCGTGTCCGAGGTCAAGGGATTTGGCCGCCAGAAGGGACACACCGAATTATACCGGGGAGCCGAGTATCAGGTCGACTTCCTGCCCAAGGTGAAGCTGGAGATTGCTACCGCCGATGATAACGTGGAAGGGGTGATCGAGGCGATCTGCAAGGCGGCCTATACCGGCAAGATCGGCGACGGCAAGATTTTTGTCTACGACTTGCTGCAAGCGGTGCGCATCCGCACCGGCGAGAGTGACGACGAGGCGCTGTGATGAACCGCATCAGTGACGTACAGATCTGTTGACCTCCCGATCTCGGGGAATCCCGATGGAGTGAGCGCTTATTGAAGCCTGATCAACATAACGTTTTGCTCAGAAGAGGCCGAATGGGATTCCATCCGGCCCTTTTCATTTATGGGCGATTAAATATGTGATGTGGCGACGGCGAGCTTTCTTGATCCGCTTATAAGATGTATGCAGAATGCAAACGGAAATCGTTATCACTCTGTATAGCTAATCAAGGAATGGATGATGAAAATGAAGATGTTGGCACTGGCTTTCTCTGCGTTGGCAGCTCAGTCGGCATTGGCGGCCGGGGAAGTGAATGTCTACTCCAACCGGCAGGATGAGCTGATCAAGCCCATCATCCAGCAGTTCGAGAAGGAATCTGGCATCAAGGTGAACGTGGTGTTCGCCAAAGAGGGGTTGAACGAGCGTCTGGAGCGGGAAGGCAAGCTCTCTCCGGCCGACCTGATGCTGACCGTTGATATCAGCCGTCTGACCGATCTGGTGGACAAGGGGTTGGTGCAGCCGGTGGACAGCAAGATCCTGCAGGAGAACATCCCCGCCATCTATCGTGATCCGGAGAATCGCTGGTTCGCCCTGACCACCCGGGTTCGCGCCATCTACTCCAGCAAGGATCGCCTCGGCAAGCTCGATACCATCAGCTACGAAGATCTGGCCAAACCGGAATTCAAAGGGAAAATCTGCACCCGCAGCGGCAAGCATGAGTACAATGTGGCGCTGGTCTCCTCCATGATTGCCCATCACGGCATGGCTGAGACCAAAACCTGGCTGGAAGGGGTCAAGGCCAACCTGGCGCGCAAGCCGCAGGGCAACGACCGGGATCAGGTCAAGGCGATCAAGGATGGTATCTGTGACGTGTCGCTCGGCAACAGCTATTATCTGGGCGCCATGTTGAAAGATCCTGCGCAGAAGTCTTGGGCGGATGCGGTCTATATCAACTTCCCGAACCAGGCTGACCGCGGTGCCCACGTCAACGTGAGCGGCGTGGCCATGACCAAGTATGCCAAGAACAAGGCAGAGGCCCAGAAGCTGATGGAGTTTCTGGCTGGCGACACCGCCCAGCACATGTATGCGGACGTGAACGCCGAATATCCGGTCAAGGCCGGGGTCGAGCCTTCCGCCATGGTCAAGTCCTGGGGCAGTTTCAAGTCTGACGCACTACCGGTCAGCGATTACGCCAAGCATCGCAAGGACGCCTTGCAGTTGCTGGATGAAGTGAAGTTCGACTTGTAATCAGATGGGGCCAACGGCCCCATCAACATCTGTGGTCTCATGAAAAATTTTGGATGGATGACCGGCAGCTGGGCCATCGCCCTGCTGCTGGGTTTACCGGTGATTGCCCTGCTTTTCTCTGCCTTCTCGGCTGAGGGGGAGCTGTTTCGCCACCTCGCCGATACCGTGCTGTTCGACTATCTGGGCAATACCCTGGGGCTGGTGGTCGGCGTGGTGCTACTCAGCCTGCTGTTTGGCGTGCCCACCGCCTGGCTGGTGGCCATGTGTCAGGTGCCGGGGCGGCGCGCTCTGCAGTGGGCGCTGATGCTGCCGATGGCGATGCCCTCCTATATCGTCGCCTACGTCTATACCGACTTGCTCGATTACTCGGGCCCGCTACAGGCCGGGTTGCGAGCACTCTTTGGCTGGAACAGCCCTGCCGATTACTGGTTTCCTGCCATTCGCTCCCTTGGTGGCGCCGCCTGGGTGCTGGCGCTGGTGCTGTTCCCCTATGTCTATCTGCTGGCCCGCGCCTCCTTTCTCGAGCAGTCAGTCAGCCTGATCCACTCCAGCCGCCTGCTCGGCTGCACCCCGTGGCAGAGCTTTCGTCGCCTCAGTCTGCCGCTGGCGCGCCCCGCCATCATGGTGGCGGTATCGTTGGTGGCCATGGAGACGCTGGCCGATTTCGCCACCGTCCACTTCTTTGCCATCAACACCCTGACCACTGCGGTCTATGACACCTGGCTCGGCTATGGCAGTCTGGCCACCGCGGCGAAACTCTCCTGCCTGATGTTGCTGGCTGTGGTGCTGCTGATCGCGCTGGAGCGTCGCTCGCGCAGTCGGCAGCAGGTGTTCCAGAAGTCCATGGGCCATGAGCAGCCGCTGCGCTATCCGCTCAAGGGGATTGGCCGTTGGTTGGCCGGTCTCTGGTGCTGGGGGCTGGTGCTGGCCGGTTTCGCTCTGCCGTTCGTCATCCTGCTCGATTACGGGGTGCGCTACTTCGAATTGTCGTGGACGCCGGAGTTTGTCCGCTTTGCGGGTAACAGTCTGCTCATCTCGGCGCTGACTGCTCTGCTGGCGATGGGCATCGCCCTGCTGCTCGGCTTCTTCCGTCGTCTTGATGGCGGGATAAAGAGTCTGTTGCCCCTGCGCATCGCCGCCATGGGTTACGCCATGCCGGGTACCGTGCTCGCCATCGGGGTGCTGGTGCCGCTCACCGCCCTCGACTTTGCCATCAACGATCTGGCCGAGTGGCTCGGGCGTCAGGGCCCGGGCTTGCTGCTGACCGGCACCATCACCGCCATCGTGTTCGGCTATCTGGTGCGCTTCGTGGCCATCGCCATCGGCTCGGTGGAGAGCAGCATGGGCAAGATCTCCCCCAGCCTCGACATGGCGGCCCGCTCCCTAGGTCAGGGGGATGGCGGCATGCTGCGGCGGGTCCATCTGCCGCTGGTGCGCCGTGGTCTGTTTGCCGGAGCCATGCTGGTATTCATTGAATCCATGAAGGAGCTGCCCGCCGCTTTGCTGCTGCGGCCGTTCAACTTCGATACCCTGGCGACCCACGTCTACCAGTTCGTCTCGGACGAGATGCTGGAGCGCGGCGCGCTGGGGGCTATCGTCATTGTGCTGGTAGGACTGTTGCCGCTGATCTGGGTCAACCGCAGTCTGGACAGTCCGGGCCACTGAGTCGCCGCGTCGGTCAATGAAATTGCATGCGGTGTGCTGAACCGAAAGGCAGCGCACCGCCAGAAACGAGAGGAAGTCAGCCTTGTCCTGTTTGCAGGTTGAAAATGTCAGCTGCCGTTACAACGGCCGCAATGTGCTGGAGCAGCTCTCCCTGACGGTGGCAGACAACGAGATCGTCTGCCTGCTGGGAGCCAGTGGCTGCGGCAAAACCACGCTGCTCAAGGCCATCGCAGGGCTGCTGCCGCTGGCAGAGGGCTCGATTCGCCTCGGCGATACCCTGCTCGACGGGCCGGGTGCCAGCGTGCCGCCCGAGGCGCGCAATATCGGGATGATCTTTCAGGATTACGCCCTCTTCCCCCACCTGACGGTAGCTGACAATGTCGGTTTCGGGCTGACCAAACTCGACCGCGGTGCCCGACAGCAGCAGGTGGACGAGGCGCTGGCGCTGGTCAATCTGCAGGGGCTGGGGGATCGTTATCCTCACCAGCTCTCCGGTGGCCAGCAGCAGCGAGTGGCTATCGCCCGGGCGCTGGTGTGCAAGCCGCGGCTGATGCTGCTGGATGAGCCCTTCTCCAACATCGATACCCAGGTGCGGATGAAGTTGATCCTCGAGATCCGCGCCCTGCTCAAGCAGCAGGGGATCGGCGCCATCTTCGTCAGCCACAGCAAGGAGGAGGCGTTCGCCTTCGCCGATCGGCTGGCGCTGTTTCGCGCCGGTCATATCGAGCAGGTGGGTCAGCCTGAGCAGCTCTATCGCCGCCCGCAAAACCGCTTCGTGGCGGAGTTTCTCGGGGGGGTCAACTATCTGGCTGCCGAGGTGGTGGACAGCCACTGTGTACAGACGGCGCTCGGGGTCATTTGTGGCAGCGAGCCTCATGGCCGGGCGGTGGGCGAGCAGTTGCAGCTGATGCTCAGACCCCAGCAACTGCTGCTGGAGAGCGCCGCAGATGGCGAGCTCAAGGTGGTGGAGCAGCAGTTCCTCGGCCACCACTGCCGGGTGCTGTTCGAGTGTGGCGATCTGCAGCTGGAGGCGAGCATTGGCGAGCCCCTTGAAGGGATGCGAGCACGGATCAAGGTCGCTCCCCATGTGCTGGTGTTGTTTGCCCCTTTGCCCTGAACGCGTGATATCGTCGTGAAATCAAAGAACTGGATTCACTCTGGTTTATAATCGCGCAACGCAAATAGCCCGTAACGCTACGCCTATTCAGGGGAGAGATATATGAAAGCCCAAGCCGGGATCTGCGCAGAGCCGAATCTGCACGCCCTCTATCTGATGTTCAATCGTACCGGCGATGCCGCCGAACTGGTCGGCCGTCTGGCCAAACTGCCCGCCCTGTGGCAGGCGGTCACCGCCGATTTCCCCGATGCCGGTTTCAGCGGTCTGGTTGCCGTTGGCGCCGATGCCTGGGATGGTCTCTACCCTGCCGCCCGTCCGCCCCAGTTCCGCAGCTTTATGGCGCAATCCGCCAACGGTCAGGAAGCCCCCAACACCCCGTTTGATCTCTTTATTCAGCTGCGCGCCGATCGGGTGGATGTGCTGCACCACGCCGGTCACCGTGTGATGGCGCTGCTGGCCGGACTGGTCGAGCTGGCCGAAGAGGTGCGCGGTTTCCGCAATCTGGATTGCCGTGACCTGACCGGTTTCGTTGATGGCACCGAGAACCCGCAGGATGAGCACCGTGCCGAAGTGGCGCTGGTGGCCGATGGCGAGTTTGCCGGTGGCTCCTACATTCATGTCCAGCGCTGGGTACACGCCATGAGCGACTGGGAGAAGCTGGCGCAGAAAGAGCAGGAAGACATTATCGGTCGTACCAAGCCCGACAACATCGAGTATGAATCTGCCGCCAAACCGCTGACCGCCCACATCAAGCGGGTCAACCTCAAGACGCCGAAAGGGGAGTCTATGGAGATCCTGCGCCAGAGCATGCCCTGGGGCACCATGACCGAGCAGGGGCTCTACTTCATCTCCTGCTGCCGCACACCGCAGCACTTCAACGCCATGCTGGCCAGCATGTACAAGGGGGAGGGCAGCCACTTCGATCACCTGTTGCGCTTTACCAAGGCAGTGACCGGCGCGGCCTTCTTCGCCCCATCTGAAGGTTTTCTGATGGCGCAGGGTAAATAAGCCCGCCTGACGAAGTTGCAGAAAACAAAAATCCCGGCCTTGGCCGGGATTTTTCGTTCTGGCGTGACCGCTATGACGTGGTAGCGGCCATTACGGCGTCTGTTCGAACAGCTCGAGGGCGGAGAGATAGAGCTCTTCGATATCGGTATCGCTGGTCGGGGTGATAAAGATGGTGTCATCACCGGCGATGGTACCGAGGATCCCCTCTGCCTTGCCGAGGGAGTCGAGCAGGCGGGCGATCAGCTGGGCTGCACCCGGGCTGGTGTGGATCACCACCAGTGCGCCGTTGTGATCGACGTCCAGTACCAGATTCTTGAGCGGGCTGGAGGTGGTGGGCACGCCCAGTTCCACTGGCAGGCAGTAGACCATCTCCATCTTGGCATTGCGGGTGCGAACGGCGCCGAAGCGGCTCAGCATGCGCGATACCTTGGACTGGTTGATGTTCTCGAAGCCCAGCTCTTGCAGGGCGGTGACGATTTCTGCCTGGGAGCCAAAGCGCTCTTCTTTCAGCAAGGCTTTAAAGGCCTTGGCCAGTTTTTCTTGCTTGTCGTTGTGTTTCATCTTGGTCTCACGAATGAGGAGGTGTGGCGGCCTGTGCGATACAGGCGGCAGATACGAACAGCGGGGCCATTTTGCATTCATATGCCGTTTTTTGCAAGGAAGCGGCGCTTGTTCTGCATATTGATTCAAAAATGGCTTGCATCAACCTTTATTAGGGATAGAATCGGGATGAAATTTTGAAAACTTATTCAATTGGGCTGTATGGGTATTGAATTAATAGGTATCGAGAAGTCCTGGCACAAGGTGCCGGTTCTGCAACAGGTCAGCTTTCGGACATCCCCCGGTGAAACCTTGGTGTTGCTGGGCCCGAGCGGTGCTGGCAAGAGTTCCCTGCTACGGATGATGAACCTGCTGGATACCCCGGATGCGGGTGTTCTGCGGATTGGAGAAAGTGAATTTTCTTTCCCGAGCTCCCTCTCTGCTGCCGAATTCAACCGCCAGTCCCAACTGCTGCGTCGCAAGGTGGGCATGGTGTTCCAGCAGTACAATCTCTGGCCACATCTCACTGTGATGGAGAATCTGATTGAAGCGCCGGTCAAGGTGCTTGGCATGAGCAAGGAGGCCGCCATCGAGAAGGGGGCCTATCTGCTGGCCCAGCTGCAACTGGCCGACAAGCGCGATGCCTGGCCTGCCCGTCTCTCTGGCGGTCAGCAGCAGCGGGTGGCCATTGCCCGTACCCTGATGATGGACCCGGAAGTGCTGCTGTTTGACGAGCCGACTGCCGCCCTCGATCCCGAGATCACCAAGGAGGTGGCCGAGATCATCCGCAACCTGAGCCAGACCGGCATTACCCAGGTGGTGGTGACCCACGAGGTCGACTTTGCCCGCAAGGTGGCCAGTCAGGTGATTTATCTGGAGAAGGGGCGGATCATCGAATCCGGCACCGCTGCCATTTTCCAATCCCCGCAAACCAGCCGGTTTGCCGAATTCTTGATGCATTGATACTGAATCGATAAGGAAGCTGTCATGAAAAAGAGTCTGTTGTTGGTTGCTGCCATGGGCCTGTTGAGTACCTCCGTCATGGCCAAAGAGATCAAGTTCGCCACCGAGGCCACCTACGCACCGTTCGAATACCTGGATGACAAGAACGAGTTTCAGGGTTTTGACATCGATCTGGCGCGCGCCATCTGCGAGCAGGCCAAGCTGGAGTGCAGCTTCCACAACCAGGCCTTTGACAGCCTGATCCCCAGCCTGAAATTCCGTCGCTATGATGCCGCCATTGCCGCCATGGACGTGACCCCGGAGCGCTCCGCGCAGGTCGACTTCTCCGACATCTACTACGAGAACTCGGCAGTATTCGTCGCCAAGAAAGGGGCCTTCAAGGGGCCGGAAGAGATGGTCGACAAGACAGTCGGCGTGCAGAACGGTACCTCTCACCAGTCCTATCTGGTGGATAACTGGGTGAGCAAGGGGCTGCTGACCGTGCCTTATGCCAGCTACCAGAGCGCCTTCCTCGACATGATGAATGGCCGTACCGACGGTGTCTTTGCCGATACTGCAGTTGCTGCCGACTGGCTGAAGCAGCATAAGGAGTATGCGGTGGTGGGGGCGCCGGTGACCGATGCCAAGTACTTCGGTACCGGCTTTGGCATCGCGGTCGCCAAGGGCAATCAGGAGCTGCTGACCCAGCTGAACAAGGGGCTGGCCGAGATCAAGGCCAACGGCACCTATCAGAAAATCTTCGACAAATACTTCGCGCAGTAAGCCATGTTGAGCCTGTTGTTGGATGCAGCCTGGATGACCCTCGGGTTGGCCTTGGCATCACTGGTCGGGGGCATGGTATTGGCACTGGCGTTCAGTGCCGCCGAGCTCAGCAAGCAGCGTGCATTGGTGTGGCCGGTGGCCACCCTGACCACGCTGATCCGTGGCCTGCCCGAGTTGCTGGTGGTGCTGTTCATCTACTTCGGCTCGACCCAGGTGCTGTTCCTCATCACTGGCGAGTATGTGGAGTTCAGCCCGTTTGCCTGTGGCGTGCTAGCGCTCTCCCTGCTGTTCGCCAGCTATGCGACCCAGACCCTGCGGGCGGCGCTCAATGCGGTGCCTTCAGGTCAACGGTTGGCGGCTCTGGCGCTCGGTCTTGGCAAGAGCCACATCTTCTTTCGCATCGTGTTGCCGCAGGCGTGGCGCCATGCCCTGCCGGGCCTTGGCAACCAGTGGCTGGTGCTGCTGAAAGATACCGCGCTGGTGTCGCTTATCGGGGTGAACGAGATGATGCGTCAGGCTCAGATGGCCTCGGCCAGTACCTATGAGCCTTTCACCTGGTATGCTGCCGCAGCCCTCATCTATCTGGCTATCAGTCTGGTGAGCGAGTACGGCCTCGGGCTGGCCGCCCGCTACACCCGCCGCTACGGAGGCTAACCGATGCAAGAGTATCTCGTTACGTTGCTGGGCGGCCTTGTCACCACGCTGGAGCTGACCCTGTTCAGCCTGCTGCTGGGGATTGTGTTGGCAGCCCTGATGACCTGGGTGTTGGAGCTGCGCCTGCCGGTGGCGACCCAGCTGGTGCAGCTGTGGGTGCTGCTCTTTACCGGTACGCCGCTGCTCATTCAGATCTTCCTGATTTACTACGGGCCGGGCCAGTTTGAGTGGCTGAAAGCCAGCCCGCTCTGGCCGCTGCTCAAGCAGCCCTGGTTCTGCGCCGTGCTGGCGCTGGGTCTCAACACGGCGGCCTACTCCACCCGGTTGTTCAAGGGGGCGCTCGATGCCATCCCGGCCGGTGAGGTGGAGGCGTGTCGTGCGCTTGGCTTTAACGGCCGCCAGACCTTGTGGATGAAGGTGCGCCATGCCGCCCGTCATCTGGTGCCCGCCTATTCCAACGAGGTGATCCTGGTGCTCAAGGGGAGCTCCCTCGCCAGTACCATCACCATCATGGATATCATGGGGCTGGCACAGAGGTTGAATGCCCAGACCTACGATACCCTGGCGGTGTTCGGGGTGGCTGGCGGGCTTTATCTGGCGATGAACGGATTGTTAACAATTGGTTTTCGCTGGTGTGAAAAACGGGCGCTGGCATTCCAATCCTGAGCCCCTCAGAACTACCTCTTTATGGTAAGGAGAAGTGCAGAAAAACTGTGCTTCTCCTCCAACTTTTTGTATTTCCCTCCAATTTTTGCTCCCGCATGTTTCGTGGCTCACAGAACCCGTGACTGCAACTGTTATCAGATTGTTTTTTATGGGGGGATCCATTAAGGTTGGGCGCACAACAACAAACAACCTTAAACCTACGCTTAAACATGGAGTTGATCATGAAAGTTGCCGTTCTGGGTGCCGCTGGTGGCATCGGTCAAGCCCTCGCTCTGCTGTTGAAAAACCGTCTGCCGGCTGGCTCCGAGCTGAGCCTGTATGACATCGCCCCGGTTACTCCGGGTGTGGCCGTTGACCTCAGTCATATTCCTACCGACGTCGCCATCAAGGGCTTCTGCGGTGAAGATCCGACTCCTGCGCTGGTTGGGGCCGATGTGGTGCTGATCTCCGCCGGTGTGGCACGCAAGCCGGGGATGGATCGCTCCGACCTGTTCAATATCAACGCCGGTATCGTCAAGAATCTGGTCGAGAAGTGCGCGGCCACTTGCCCGAAAGCACTGATCGGCATCATCACCAACCCGGTCAATACTACTGTTGCCATCGCCGCCGAAGTGCTGAAGAAAGCCGGTGTCTATGACAAGCGTCGCCTGTTCGGTGTCACCACCCTGGATGTGATCCGCGCCGAGACCTTCGTGGCTGCTGCCAAAGGGTTGAACATCGACAAAGTACGCGTCAACGTGATCGGTGGTCACAGTGGCGTCACCATCCTGCCACTGCTCTCCCAGATTGAAGGCGCTTCCTTCACCGCTGAAGAAGTGGCAGCCATGACCAAGCGCATCCAGAATGCCGGTACCGAAGTGGTTGAAGCCAAGGCCGGTGGCGGTTCCGCAACCCTCTCCATGGGTCAGGCGGCTTGCCGTTTCGGTCTCTCCCTCATCAAGGGTCTGCAGGGCGAAGCCAACGTTGTTGAGTGCGCCTACGTGGAAGGCAACGGCGAGCACGCCACCTTCTTCGCGCAGCCGGTACTGCTGGGCAAGAACGGTGTCGAAACCGTACTGGATTACGGCAAGCTGAGCGCCTTCGAGCAGGAAGCGATGGAAGGCATGCTGGCTACTCTGAAAGCCGATATCCAGCTGGGTGTCGATTTCGTCAAGTAAGCGGGTCAACCGTGCCAACAAGGGAGCTTCGGCTCCCTTTTGTATTGATGAGATCCGCCCGGCAGGCTAAGGGGATGGGGCTTGGTGCCGATAACAGAGTGCAGCAGGAGATCCTTATGATGAAACCCCTTACCCTACTCATTCTTGTCGGTGCATTCACCGCGCCCCTCTATGGTGCCGAGGCTGTATCGGCTGCCGTATCGAGCGATGCGCCTGCAGCAAGTGCATCGGCACCGACCGCAAGCAGTGCTGCGGTGGCGGCCCCTGTCTCTGCTGTTACGCCAGCGCCCTCTGAGGCAGTCCCCGTCTTGCTTCCGGCTGAGCCGGTCACACCCGTTGCCAACAGTGGCGAGGGGGCCGCGCCGCTGCCAAAACCGGCGGAACCTGCTGCTGTGGTTGCGCCTCCCGCACCTCTGGCCGCTGGCGAGTTGCAGGCGGTGCCGCTCTATCGTCAGGACGAGCTTCTTAACTGGATTGAGCAGGGGCGCCACCTCACTCAGGTGAAGCAGGATCGCTGTCAGCTGACTCAGGATATCGAAGCGCGCGCCTCGGTGATGAAGATCCCGGCCTATCAATTCCTTTGGGGGGATATGCTGGCGTGGGGTGTCTGTACCAAACCCAATGCCGAGCTCGGGGTGCAATATATGTGGGAGGCAGCCAATCAGGGGTTGGCGCCGGCGCTGGAGCAGCTGGGTCGCTATTACTGGAAAGGAACTTTGGTGCAGAAGGATCTGGTGCGAGCCGAAACTCTGATGCGCGAGGCGGCCAGCCTCGGTTTTCTGCGGGCCCGCATCGAGTGGGTCGAGATGCTGTTGCAGGGGATGGGCAGTCCGCTCGATTATGAGGACGCCTATCGCTGGCTCCATGGCTCCGTCATAGGTGACAAGGCGCTGCACCAGAAGGCGGCGAGTCTGCTCAACCGTCTTGGCAACCGGATGCCTGCCAACGTGGTGGCCCGCGCCAAGGCGATGCACTGATCCAAAAAAATGACCCACAGATCTGCACCTGTGGGTCCGGTTCCAGCCGCCGTGCCATGACAGGCCGGAACCTCCCTCTGTTATATGGCTGCCCGCGCCTTAGAGATCTTGATGGGGGCCAAAAACTTCGTAATGGAGCTGCCCCGCTGGCACCCCAGCCGCTAGCAGCTGCCGCTTGATCTCTTGCATGAAGCCGACAGGGCCACAGAAGTAGTAGTGGGCCTCTGGCGTGATGCGCTCCTTCACGGCAGTCAGATCCATGGTGCCGGCCAGATCGTAATCTTGACCCTGCACATCACTGGCCTCCGGCTCCCGATACCAGATCCGGCTCAGCAAGTTGGGATGCTGGCGGGATTTTTGCTGAATATCCTCCCGGAAGGCGTGTACAGCGCCCTGTTCGCAGGCGTGCAGCCAGGTGACATCAGCCTGATGGCCGTTCGCCAGCAGCTGGTTGAGCATGCTCATCATCGGCGTCACGCCGACACCGGCGGAGAGCAGTACGACCGGGGTCTGGCTGTCGGCTTTCAGGTAGAAATCGCCGGTAGGGGGCATCACCTCGATCTTGTCACCCGCCTGCAGGTGATCGTGCAGCAGGTTGGAGACCTGACCCTGCGGCTCACGCTTGACGCTGATGCGGTAATCCTGCCCGTTGGGGGCATCGGAGAGGGAGTATTGGCGGATTTCCTGATATTCCAGCTCGGGGTGAACCAGCTTGATGCTGAGGTATTGGCCCGGTTTGAAGGTCAGTACCGGCTTGCCATCTTCCGGCGCCAGCAGGAAGGAGGTGATGAGGTCGCTCTCGGCTCGCTTCTCCTTGATGATGAAGGTGCGGGTACCTTGCCAGCCGCCATCCTGATTGGCCTTCTCCTGATAGATCTCTCGCTCGCGGCCGATGAAGATGTCTGCCAGCACGCCATACGCCTTGCCCCAAGCCTCCAGCACTTCGTCGGTGACCGCACTTCCGCCCAATTCTTTGAGCGTGGCCAAGAGATGACTACCTACAATGTGATATTGTTCCGGCTGGATCAGGAATCCGGTATGTTTGTGCGCAATCCGCTCGACCGCACCGGCGAGTGCCCCCAGATTGTCAATATTCTTGGCATACGCGGCGACTGCATTGAACAGGGCTAGCGGCTGGCCGCCACTGCGTTGATGGGCCAGGTTGAAGATATCTTTCAGCTCCGGGTTATGGCTGAACATCCGCTGGTAGAAGTGCTGGGTGAGGGCAGGGCCTGCCGATTCGAGCAGCGGAATAGTGCTTTTGATGACGGCAACGGTGGTTTGATCTAGCATAGGGGCCTCGTTCTAATTGAACATATAAAATGTCATTTAATAAGTGGCATCCTAGATGTTTATTTGATTTGAATCAATACTCCACTTTTCGCATCGCGCTAATCAGGTTTTATGAGACTAACCAGTTATACAGATTTTGGATTGAGAGCCCTGCTCTATCTTGCCACCCTGCCGGAAGGGGAGTTGTCGAGCGTTGCCAAGGTATCGGCCCTGTATGGCGTTTCCCGCAACCACATGGTGAAGGTGGTCAATCAGCTGGTGAAGCTGGGCTATCTGCAATCCCAGCGGGGCAAGAATGGCGGTATTCGCATGGCTTGCGATCCCGCCACCATCAATATCGGGCAGGTGATCAGGGCGCTGGAAGGCAATCTGGACGGCATTGACTGCGGCTCGCCCGCTTGCCACATCGTCTCTGTCTGTCTGCTCAAGAGTGCGCTGAAAGAGGCGATGGATGCGTTTCTGGCAGTGATGGACAGCTATACGCTGCAAGACCTGCTGGCCAACCGCGACGAGTTGCAACGGGTGTTTGGCGAGTTGATCCCGACGCTGGTGCTGGAGCCGGATGATGACGATGAGCAATAGAAAAGGGCTGCCACTGGCAGCCCTTTTTCAATCTTGCGGATCCGACTCCGCCCGGTACGATGCCGGCATGATCCGCGCCATCTTTACCATGTTGTTCTCCACATCGAGGATTTCGATAGGATAACCGGCCAGCCGGATCCCGATGTTGGGCTGGGGGATCTCCTCCAGATATTCGAGGATCAGACCGTTGAGGGTACGCGGGCCGTCGATGGGCAGATGCCAGTTCATCTCCTTGTTCAGCTCACGAATATTGGCTGAGCCTTCGACCAGATAAGAACCATCTGACTGGGGGTGGATCTCGTCGCTCGGCGCTGGCGTCATGGAGGTGGTGAAGTCGCCGACGATCTCTTCCAGAATGTCGTCCAGAGTGATTAGACCTTGAATGTCGCCGTATTCGTCGACGATCAGGCCAATTCGCTCCTTGTTGCGCTGGAATTTGGCCAGCTGCACGTTGAGCGGCGTTCCTTCCGGAATGAAATAGATCTCGTCCACTTCCCGCAACAGGCTCGATTTGTTGAACTGATCCCTGGCTACCAGCCGCAGGGCATCGCGAGCGTGTAAAAATCCGACAACGTCGTCGATATTGTCGCGATAGAGCAGGATCTTGGTGTGAGCGCAGTGGGCCAGCTGACGCTGGATGCTCTTCCAGTCATCGTTGATGTCGATGGCGTAGATATCGCTGCGCGGCACCATGATGTCCTCGACCAGCATCTTGTCGAGATCCAGAATGCTCAGCAGCATCTCCTGATGACGCTGGGGGATCAGGTTACCCGCCTCATTGACGATGGTGCGCAGCTCCTCGGTGTTGAGGGAGTCATCCTTGTTGGGATTGATCTTCAGCATCTTGAGCAGGCCGCTGGTGATGCCGTTGATCAGCCAGACCAGCGGCGAGAGCGGCACCATCAGCCCCTTGAGGATCCAGGAGGCGGGATAGGCGATCTTCTCCGGAAACATGGCTGCCAGGGTCTTTGGCGTCACTTCACCGAATACCAGCACCACCAGAGTCAGGCCGAAGGTGGCGATGGCGACCCCGAGATCACCAAACAGCCGGATACAGACGATGGTGGCGATGGCGGAGGCGAGGATATTGACCAGATTGTTGCCGATCAGGATCAGCCCCAGCAGGCGATCGGGGCGGGCGAGCAGTTGCTCGACGCGACGTGCGGCTTTGTGTTTGGTCTGTGCCAGATGCCGCAGTTTGTAGCGGTTGATGGACATCAGGCCGGTTTCGGCACTGGAGAAAAAGGCGGAAAGAAGGATCAAGATAACGAGAACAATCAGTAATGTACTCGTTGAGATGCTGTCCAAAAAGGGCTCCTGTTGGATGGTATGGCTAAAAGAGTATAGGTGTCAGCTCAACAGCACTTCTTTGACGAAGCGACTGCCAAAGTAGGCAAGAGTCAGGATGAAGCTGCCGATCAGACTGAGTGTGATGACTTTACGGCCGCGCCAACCATAGGTGTGATGACCCCACAGCAGCAGCACGTAGACACACCATGCCAGGATGGAGAGCACGGCCTTGTGAGACTTGCCCTGGGCGAACATATCTTCGAGGAAGAAGAGGCCGGAGGCGATGGAAAGTGTCAGTAGCAGCACCCCTGCAGAGATCAACTGAAACAGTCGTTTTTCCACCGTCATCAGTGGCGGCATGGCTGGCAGATTACTGATTTTTCGAGATTTTAGTTGCTTGTCCAGACAGGCGAGCTGCAGCGCAAACAGACAGGCGATCATCAATACCGAGTAGGCCATCAGGGCGAGGCCGATGTGCAGCAGCAGCTGGGGGTGGGCCTCCAGATGGGTGATATAGCGACCAGGGATCAAGGCGCTGGCAGCCAGCAACAGGGCCGAGAAGCTGTAGACTACCGGCAGCAGGATCCAGCCGTTGAAGCGGCGGGTTACGCAAGTCATGAAGCAACTGATGATGAGGCTGACCAGTGAGGCAACGTTGAGCATGCTCAGGTTCTGGCCGTAACTCTGCAATACCTCTGAACCGAGGGCACTGGCGTGGGCGATCAGGGCCAATCCGATACAGGCAAACAGGGAGCGCTGTCCCACCGGCTTGGCGCTCAGTAACAGATGCAGGGAGGCGATGATGGCCAGCAGATAAAACGCCAGGGCCAGAACAGAGATTACGATCATAACCAGGTCGTTGTTGCACAAGCTTTTGAGGGTAAGAGGGGCAGTATACCTTGCACGAGAAGTGCTCGCCAGTTGTGCAACGGCCGATCTGCCCATATATAGGGAGAAGGTCCCTGCTGCTGCGGTGCGGCGAATAATCGTCCTCGCGCCCGCTCTGGGTTATAATGCCCCCAATTTATTACGCCAAGAACCGGAATCCGTCATGTTTGAGAATTTGACTGAACGACTCTCGCGCACCTTGCGCAATGTCAGTGGCCGTGGTCGCCTGACCGAAGACAATATCAAGGAAACCCTGCGCGAAGTCCGCATGGCGCTGCTCGAGGCGGATGTCGCCCTGCCGGTCGTGCGTGATTTTGTGGCGCGTGTCAAAGAGCGCGCAGTCGGGCAGGAAGTGGCCAAATCCCTGAGCCCGGGCCAGGCATTCATCAAGATTGTGCACGGTGAACTGGTCACCGTGATGGGGGAGGCCAACGAACAGCTCAACCTGGCTGCCCAGCCGCCCGCCATCATCCTGATGGCCGGTCTGCAGGGTGCCGGTAAGACCACCACAGTTGGTAAACTGGCCAAGCTGCTCAAAGAGCGCAGCAAGAAGAAGGTGCTGGTGGTCAGTGCCGACGTCTATCGCCCTGCAGCGATCAAGCAGCTGGAGACCCTGGCCAGCGACATCGGCGTCGACTTTTTCCCAAGCGATGCCAGCCAGAAGCCGGTCGATATCGCCACCGCCGCCATCGATCAGGCGCGCAAGAAATTCTATGACGTGGTGATCGTCGATACTGCCGGTCGTCTGCACGTTGATAGCGAGATGATGGCCGAGATCCAGGATCTGCATGCCACCATCAAGCCGGTCGAGACCCTGTTCGTGGTGGATGCCATGACCGGCCAGGATGCCGCCAACACCGCCAAGGCGTTCAATGAAGCGCTGCCGCTCACCGGTGTCATCCTTACCAAGGCGGACGGCGATGCCCGTGGTGGTGCTGCCCTGTCGGTGCGCCACATCACCGGCAAGCCGGTCAAGTTTATCGGTATGGGCGAAAAAACCGATGCGCTGGAGCCGTTCCACCCGGATCGCCTCGCCTCCCGCATCCTTGGTATGGGCGATGTGCTCTCTCTTATCGAGGAAGTTGAGCGCAACGTCGATAAAGAGAAAGCGGCCAAGCTGGCCAGCAAGGTCAAGAGCGGCAAGGGTTTCGATCTGGAAGATTTCCGCGAGCAGCTGGCCCAGATGCGCAACATGGGCGGCATGATGGGGATGCTCGACAAGCTGCCCGGCATGTCCGGTCTGCCGGATAACGTGAAAGATCAGATGGATGACAAGCTCACCGTGCGAATGGAGGCCATCATCAGCTCCATGACCCCCAAGGAGCGTGCTCACCCCGATCTCATCAAGGGTTCCCGCAAACGCCGTATCGCCGCAGGCTCCGGCATGCAGGTGCAGGATGTGAACAAGCTGCTCAAGCAGTTCACCGAGATGCAGCGCATGATGAAGAAAATGTCCGGCAAGGGCGGCATGCGCAAGATGATGAGCCAGATGAAGAACATGATGCCCCCCGGTTTCGGTGGCGGTCGCGGTCCGTTCTGATCCGGCCTGCGTGTTGATGGGGGTCTGCAGTTGCAGGCCCCTTTTCATTGCCGCTCTGCGCAAAAAATGGCTGGCTTGGTTGCAATTATTACGAATCCAAGTAGAATTACGCGGCTTATTTTAAGCTAGGGTCCGCGTGTTTGCGGGCCTTGTTCATTAGATGTTAATGAGGACGATATGGTAACCATTCGTTTACAACGTGGTGGCGCGAAAAAGCGTCCGTTCTACCAGGTAGTAGTTTCTGACAGCCGTTGCGCCCGTGACGGTCGCTTCATCGAGCGCGTTGGTTTCTTCAACCCGGTTGCTGCTGGTCAAGCTGAAAAGCTGAACCTGGACCTGGCTCGTATCGAGCATTGGGTTGCTACTGGTGCCGCTGTTTCTGACCGCGTTGCCAAGCTGATCAAAGACGCTAAAAAAGCTGCTTAATCAGCCCAACGGTAAGGAGTTAAGGTGGAAAAACCTGTAGTTCTGGGCACCCTGGGTACCGTTTATGGCATCAAGGGCTGGCTTAAAGTGAACTCCTTCACCGATGTTGCCGAAGCGATTTTCGATTACAACCCCTGGCTGATTAATCAGAACGGGGCGTGGCGTGAAATTCGGGTTTCATCCTGGAAACGTCACAACAAGGGTCTGATCTGCAAACTCGATGGTATCGATGTGCGCGAAGATGCCCTGGCATTGACCAATGTCGAGATTGGCGTACCCGCTGATCTGTTGCCTGCGTTGCCTGAAGGTGAGTTCTACTGGCGTGACCTGATTGGTTGCTCCGTGGTGACCACCAAGGGATACGACCTGGGCAAGGTGACCGAATTGATGGAAACCGGCTCCAACGATGTGTTGGTGGTTGAGGCCAATGTAAAAGATGCCTTTGGTGCAAAGGAGCGGTTGATTCCGTTCCTGGAAGAGCAGGTGATCAAGAATATTGATCTGACTGCTCGAACAATCGAAGTTGATTGGGATCCTGGTTTCTAGTTTCCCGCGCTAACACGGGTGCCGGAGGTTTCTTATGTGGATTGGGGTCATTAGCCTCTTCCCTGAAATGTTCCGAGCCATTACCGAGCACGGGGTAACGGGTCGGGCCGTCAAGAGTGGCCTGCTGCAGATTGAGTGCTGGAACCCCCGGGAGTTTACCCACGATAAACACCGTACGGTCGATGATCGTCCTTATGGTGGTGGGCCCGGCATGTTAATGATGGTTCAGCCGCTGCGTGACGCGATTCATGCAGCCAAGCAAGCGGCGGGAGACGGGGCGAAAGTCATCTATCTCTCTCCTCAGGGGCGCAAGCTGACTCAAGCGGGCGTAACCGAGTTGGCGACGAATCAGAAACTGATTCTGGTAGCCGGTCGATACGAAGGTATCGATGAACGCGTGATACAAACCGAAGTCGACGAAGAGTGGTCTATCGGGGATTACGTGTTAAGTGGTGGCGAGTTGCCTGCCATGACCCTGATCGATGCGGTTTCGCGTCTGGTTCCAGGAGTCTTGGGTGATCAGGCCAGTGCCGAGCAGGACTCCTTTACGGATGGCTTGCTGGATCATCCCCACTATACTCGGCCAGAGGTGTTGGATGGATTGGCGGTGCCCGAGGCGCTTACAAGCGGCAATCACGAAGTGATTCGACGCTGGCGTCTCAAGCAGTCGCTCGGACGAACCTGGCAAAGAAGGCCGGAACTTATTAACAACCTAGCTCTGACTGACGAGCAAGAATCACTTCTTGCCGAGTATGTCCGCGAAGTGCGTGACAGCGTTAAGTAGAGTTTTCAGTTTATCCTAGGTAAGGAAAGACAATGAGCAAGATTATTCAGCAGCTTGAACAAGAGCAACTGCGTACCGACATCCCGGCTTTTGCCCAGGGCGACACTGTACGTGTTCAAGTTCGTGTTAAAGAAGGTGGTAAAGAGCGTCTGCAGGCTTTCGAAGGCATCGTTATTGCCAAGCGTAACCGCGGTCTGCACTCTGCTTTCACCGTTCGCAAGATCTCCAACGGCGAAGGTGTTGAGCGTGTATTCCAGACTCACTCTCCGCTGATCCACAGTGTAGAACTGAAGCGTCGTGGTGATGTTCGCCGCGCCAAACTGTACTACCTGCGCAACCTGTCCGGCAAAGCTGCTCGTATCAAAGAGAAGCTCAACTAATTCGATTCGAATTGGTGTCGGTATGTCGGCAAATAGCTCGACAGGTAGTGAAAAGGCTCGCCAATGGCGAGCCTTTTTTGTATCCGTCTATTGGCTATCTGGGAGCCGTTACTGGATGACCCGAACTACCGAGTTGTCTCGCCCGAAGGGGCCTGGCACATAGTCGTCCGCTGCCCAGTCATTCTCGTAGAGGGTTTCCCCTGCCGGAGTGATGAGCTGGTAGCAATATTCGAAGTACCCCGGGCCGTCGGTCGGTAGATTGAGGGTGGCTTTGAACTCGCCGCTCTTCATGCGTTTAAGCTCGACCGGTTTCCACTGGGTAAACTCGCCGATCAGCATCACCTGTTCCGCCCCTGCAGCCGCCTCTTTCTCTACTGCAAAGGTCACCTTGACCTCGGGCTTGGACTTTAAAAACTGTTTGATCAGTGGCATGACGCCTCCTTGTCTGTGAGTTAAAAATGGCTCCTGTCTATTTTTATACCACCATATGACAAAGATGTTGATAAGGCAGATCAAGTCGGCAAGGCAAAATAGCGTTGCAGCAAACTGTGGGTAAAGTCGATCTTGAGATAGAAGCCGCGGGGCAGGGTCATGATGGGTTGACCATCGCGGCCGATGGCGCGAGTCAGCGCCTTGTTGTTGGCCGCCTTGGGCCGCAGTTGCATCACTTGGCCGTGGCGTGCGCTGATCTGCTCCACTTCTCCCAGCACTATCATGTCCATTAGCTCCTCCCAGTCCTGACGTAGTAGCCGATCTTCCTCTTCATTCGGGCTCCACATCAGCGGCATGCCGACCCGCCGCTCGCCAACCGGGATCTCCCGACTGCCTTCCACCGGGATCCAGAGCACTCGGGAGAGCTTGTTACGCACGTTGGATTCTTCCCAGCGCTGGCCGCTGACGCCGATCAGCGGGGCGACGCAGACGAAGGTGGTCTCCAGCGGTTTGCCTTGAGGATCCACGGGGATCGTCTTGAGTTCTATCCCCAGCTCCGGGAAGTCCTGCTCCGGCTTGCTCCCGGCGCTGGCCCCCAGTTGCAGCTCGATCAACTGACCGACCCACCCCTTGTCACGGCGCAGGTCTTTGGGCACCGCGATGCCAGCCTCGGCGGCCAGCTGTGCCAGCGTGAAGCCGGCCATGGCATAGGCGCGGCTCAATAACTCCTGCTCGGATTGGGGATTACTTGGCATGTTTGGCTCCATCTTGCTCGCCATATTCTAACAGGGGAGGATCCCGAGAAGGATCGCTGTTTTTATAACCGATCCTGAGTGGATAAGATCAAATGCAGAGAATTTGGGGGCTATCAGTTCATCATTATGATTTTAAAGGGTTTTGTCTGTTTTATCGAGCAGTAAGCCAGGTCTGGTTTGACCTCGAAATAGTTGTCCAAGGGTTTGTGCATGATGTTACACACAGTTATCCACAGAAATCTTGGATAAGTGGATGAAAGTGGTTGGAGTCGCTGATATGTTACAAAAAATTGTGAATGCCACCCCATTTTTACAGGGTAAACGGGGTAGATATTGTGCCACTCCTGTGGATAATTTCGCCGCGGTGGATCTTTGAGCAGTTGAACTTGTTCACAATCCGGATCATGGATCTGGCTCTTGGGGTGGCATGGATCTAGATCCAGTTGTTTTGTCTCAAGCTTATAAAAAGTAATGATTTTTTATATTTAATGTCGCGTGGTGATACGGAGAGGCACTTTTCGCGTACAGTTAAAAAGTACTGTATATACCCGTTTGCTAACAGCTTTATGCACAGCCTGGGTGGGCAACTTGAGGGCGCGGATCCTTGGATTTGTTTATAAGTATGTTTGAAATCGAAAGTTATTCATGAAACAGGGGATTCACTCCTTGTTTGCTGCCACGGAGTGAATGTGGAACAATCTCCTTATAGATTCAGCCTTTATAAGGTGATCACGTGATTGATGGCGACGGATTTCGTCCCAATGTCGGTATCGTGATCTGTAACCGTGAAGGACAAGTGTTGTGGGCTAAACGCTATGGGCAGCACTCCTGGCAGTTTCCGCAGGGGGGGGTTGATGATGGTGAAACGCCAGAGCAGGCCATGTATCGAGAGCTGTATGAGGAGATTGGCCTCAAGCCCGAAGATGTGACCATCATGGCCACCAGTCGTAACTGGCTAAAGTACCGTTTACCCAAACGTCTTGTCCGCTGGGACAGTTCACCGGTCTGTATTGGCCAAAAACAAAAATGGTTCCTGTTACAGCTGAATTCGGGCAAGGAGTCGCGGATCCAGTTCGGCTGTCATGGCCATCCCGAATTTGACGACTGGCGTTGGGTCAGCTTCTGGTACCCGGTGCGTCAGGTCGTCTCGTTCAAGCGGGAGGTTTATCGCCGGGTCATGAAAGAGTTTGCCCCGCTGGCGATGCCAGTGCCGGCAGTGCAGGTCAACAAGAAGGATGGGCGGCGCAACCGCGCCCGTTAAGGAGCACAGATTAGTTGTTAACGGAACTGAGACGTATCGTCGAGAGCATGGCCGAGGCCAATACCCTCGAGCAGGCCTTGCAAGCATTGGTGAGCCAGACCCGGCACGCCATGGCAGTGGACTGCTGCTCCGTCTATGTCTCGGAACCCGAGGTGCGCCGCTATCGCCTGGCGGCTACCGACGGCTTGGCCCCGTCCGCGGTCGGCAAGGTGACCCTGCCCTACGAGCAGGGTATCGTTGGTCTGGTGGGTCAGCGGGAAGAACTGATCAACCTGGCTGATGCCCCCGCGCACCCCAGTTTCAAATTCCTGCCCGATGTTGCCGAAGAGGCGTTCCGCTCCTTCCTCGGCGCTCCCATCATGCATCAGCGTCAGGTAGTCGGCATTCTGGTGGTGCAGCAGAAGGAGAGCCGCCGCTTCGATGAGGGGGAAGAGTCCTTCATGGTCACCCTGGCGGCCCAGCTGGCGGCGCGGATCGCCCAGGCGCAAGCCAAGGGGTGGTTGCAGAAGACCGACTGGAGCAAGCCGCTGCGTGGTATTGCCGGTGCCAGCGGCATCGCCATGGCCAAGGCTTGGGTGTGGCGGCCCCGGAAGGCGCTCTCGTCCATTACCCCGCGCAAGGATGAAGACCATGCCAGCCAGCTGGCACGGCTGGAGCTGGCGGTTGAGGAGGTGCGGCACGACTTGGAGAGTCTGGCGCTGCGTTTTCGCGAGAGCTACAGCCAGGATTCGGTGGCGATTTTCGATATCTACCTCCATCTGCTGAACGATCCCGGCTACATCAAGCCGATTCGCAACAAGGTGAGCAAGGAGCACTGGACTGCGGTCTCTGCGGTCAAGCTCATCAGTGATCGCTTGATCGAGCAGTTCAAGGGGATGAAGGATCCCTACCTGCAGGAGCGCTCCACCGACGTGAAGGATATTGCCCAGCGACTGATCAGCCGACTGGTGCAGAATGAACCGGAACATATCTCCATCGGCGAGCCGGTGGTGCTGGTCGCCGACGAGGTGACAGCCACCATTCTGGCGGAAGTGCCCCGCGAGTATCTGACCGGGGTGGTCTCGCTCAAGGGGGGAACTAACTCCCATGCGGCCATTCTGGCCCGCGCCATGGGGGTCGCCGCCATCATGGGGGTCGATCTGCCCCTCGGCGACATCGGCGGTCGCATGCTGGTTGTCGATGGTTACAGCGGCGATCTCTTCATCGAACCCAATCAGGTGATTCTGACTGAGTATCGTCAGCTGCTGAGCGAAGAGCGGGCGCTCGATACCTTGGTGCGCAGTGTCGACAACCTGCCATCCGAAACCGCCGACGGCACCAAGGTCTCCCTGTTGCTCAACGCCGGTCTCAGCGCCGATACCGAGATCTCCCTCAACCAGCTGGCGGACGGGGTCGGTCTCTATCGCACCGAGATCCCCTTTATGCTGCAGGAGAGCTTCCCCTCCGAGTGGGAGCAGACAGCCCGTTATCGCGGCATTCTGGAGACCTACCGCAACCGGCCGGTCTGCATGCGGACGCTGGATGTGGGCGGCGACAAGCCGTTACCCTATTTCCCCATCGTCGAGGAAAACCCCTTCCTTGGCTGGCGGGGGATCCGGATCACCCTGGATCACCCCGAACTGTTTCTGGTGCAGCTCAAGGCGATGCTGCGGGCCAGCGAAGGGCTGGACAATCTGGCCATCATGCTGCCGATGATCAGCAGCGTCAGCGAAATCAAGGCCTCCCGTCGCCTGCTGGATCAGGCGTGGCGGGAAGTGTCGGAAGAGGCAGCCAGCCGTGATGCGGTGATCCGCTACCCCAGCCTCGGGGTGATGATCGAGGTGCCCTCAGCCCTCTTTATCTTGCCGGAGATGGCGCCGCTCATCGATTTCTGGTCGGTGGGCAGTAACGACCTGACCCAGTACCTGCTGGCGGTAGATCGCAACAATTCCCGGGTTGCCAACATCTATGATGCCTTCCATCCTGCGGTGATCCGCGCCCTGCAACAGCTGGTTGATGCCTCCCATCGCTACCAGAAGCCGGTGTCGGTGTGTGGCGAGCTGGCCGGTGATCCGGTAGGTGTATTGCTGCTGCTGGCCATGGGCTATCGCCGCTTCAGTATGAACACCCACAACATCGCCCGGATCAAGTACGTGCTGCGTCAATCCACCCTGAGCGAGTTGACCGAACTGATGGCCGATGGCCTCAAACATGACAATCCCCACGTGCTGCGCGGCCTGTTTGCTCGCTATCTGGAGGAGCATGGTTTGGGCGGTTTGCTGCGAGCCGGTCATAAATCGAAATAGAGTGATTGATAATCATGCCTTGTCCCTGCTGACGAATGATCGGAAAATGCGGCTTTTATTTTGACTGGGGCCGCATATGCAGCACGATGGATATTGGGTTTTCTCGCAGATTGATCCCGTAGCATTCAGTTTGGGACCACTATCGGTACGCTGGTATGGTCTCATGTACCTGTTCGGTTTCGCATTTGCCATGTGGCTTGCCGGCCGTCGCGCCGATGCACCGAACAGCGGCTGGACCCGCAACGAGGTATCGGATCTGCTGTTCTACGGTTTCCTCGGGGTGATCCTCGGTGGCCGTGTCGGTTACGTGCTGTTCTACAACTTCGATCTCTTCCTCGCGGATCCCACCTATCTGTTCAAGATTTGGACCGGCGGTATGTCGTTCCACGGTGGGCTGATCGGGGTGATCACCGCGATGATCTGGTTTGCCCACAAGACCAAGCGCCACTTCTTCACCGTGGCCGATTTTGTGGCACCGCTCATTCCGTTTGGTCTCGGCGTCGGCCGGATCGGCAACTTCCTCAACGGCGAGCTGTGGGGCCGGGTCACCGATGTGCCCTGGGCCATCATCTTCCCGGAGGCCGGCCCCGAGCCGCGTCATCCCTCCCAGCTTTACCAGTTCGCCCTGGAAGGGGTGGTGCTGTTCATCATCCTCAACCTGTTCTGGCGCAAGAATCCGCCGCGCGGCGCCATCTCCGGCATGTTCCTGCTGTTCTACGGCCTGTTCCGCTTCCTGGTGGAGTTTGTGCGCCAGCCGGACAGCCAGCTCGGTCTCTACTTCCAGGAGATCAGCATGGGCCAGATCCTCTCCACCCCGATGATTATCGCCGGTGCCCTGATGATTTGGGCTGCCTACAAGCGTCCGCAGTTGTTCGGTAATGCCATGAAGGAGGCGAAATAATGCGAGCTTATCTCGACCTGATGCAGAAAATTCTCGATGAGGGCACCGTCAAGTCAGACCGTACCGGCACCGGTACTGTCTCCCTGTTCGGCCATCAGATGCGCTTCAATCTGGCGGAGGGGTTCCCGCTGGTGACCACCAAGAAGTGCCACCTGCGCTCCATCATTCACGAGCTGCTCTGGTTCCTCAATGGCGATACCAATACCGCCTATCTGAAGGAAAACGGCGTCAGCATCTGGGATGAGTGGGCCGACGAGAATGGCGATCTGGGGCCGGTTTACGGTGCTCAGTGGCGCTCCTGGCCTGCCGCTGACGGGTCTGTCATCGACCAGATCCAGAAGGCGGTGGATGACATCAAGCACAACCCGGATTCGCGCCGCATCATAGTCTCCGCCTGGAACGTGGGTGAACTTGACAAGATGGCGCTGGCTCCCTGCCACGCCTTCTTCCAGTTCTATGTGGCGGACGGCAAGCTCTCCTGCCAGCTCTACCAGCGCAGTTGCGATGTGTTCCTCGGCCTGCCGTTCAACATCGCCAGCTACGCCCTGCTGACCCACATGATGGCCCAGCAGTGCAATCTGGAAGTGGGTGACTTCGTCTGGACTGGCGGTGATGTGCACCTCTACTCCAACCACATGGAGCAGACAGCTCTGCAGCTCTCCCGCGAGCCGCGCCCGCTGCCGACCCTGGTGATCAAGCGCAAACCTGACTCCATCTTCGACTACAAGTTCGAGGATTTCGAGATCGAGGGTTATGACCCCCATCCCGGCATCAAGGCGCCCGTCGCCATCTGATAGCAAGGCGCCTCAGGGCGCCTTTTTTATGCAGTTAAATAATTGAAAATTCATTTTATTGATTAATAAGACGGTAGCCAGAGACGAGGAAAAACCTGCTTATAGCAGGTATGTTCTATTTTGCCTTCGGTTTTTTCGTTGTATTGAGCAGCAAGAAACGATTTTCCATTGGTTGTTGCAAGGGATAGACTCAAACCAAAGCAATACGGTGGAAAATTTAACCATGAGTGACGTAATCAAAAAGTTCCTGAAGCTGGAGGCCGCCTCCGGAATTATTCTGATCATGGCTGCCATGCTGGCAATGATTTTAGCCAATACCGCGCTGGCTGGCGGGTATCAGGCGTTTCTCGATACGCCGGTGCAGGTGCGCATCGCGGCCCTCGACATTAACAAGCCGCTGCTGCTCTGGATCAACGATGGCTTTATGGCGATCTTCTTCCTGCTGGTTGGTCTGGAAGTGAAGCGTGAAATGCTGGAAGGGGCGCTCTCGACCCGGGTTCAGGCGACTTTCCCGGCTATTGCGGCGGTGGGCGGCATGCTGGCTCCGGCCTTGATCTACGCCTTTTTCAACTATTCGGATGAAGTGGCGCGCGCTGGCTGGGCGATCCCGGCTGCGACCGATATCGCCTTTGCCCTCGGGGTGATGGCGCTGCTTGGCAAGCGGGTGCCGGTGAGCCTGAAAGTATTCCTGCTGGCGCTGGCCATCATGGATGACCTGGGTGTCATCATCATCATCGCGCTCTTCTATACCCAGCAGCTGTCGCTTGAGGCGCTGGCCATCGGTATTCTGGCAACCCTCACTCTGCTTTGGATGAATCGCCGTGGTGAAGACAGGATCAGCTTCTACATGTTGATTGGTCTGGTGCTCTGGGTTGCGGTGCTCAAGTCTGGCGTCCATGCGACCCTGGCGGGTGTAGTGGTGGGCTTTATGGTTCCGCTTAACGGCAAGCGTTACGCCTCGCCGCTCAAGTATCTGGAGCATCAACTGCACCCCTGGAGTGCCTATCTGATCCTGCCGCTGTTTGCCTTTGCCAACGCCGGGGTATCGCTGGAAGGGATTGGTCTCTCCTCCCTGCTGAGTCCGGTGCCTATGGGGATCATGCTGGGGCTGTTTATCGGCAAGCCGCTCGGGGTGTTCACCATCAGCTGGCTGTCGGTCAAGCTGGGCATCGCCCAGTTGCCGCCCGGGGTCAACTTCAAGCAGATTTTTGCGGTCAGCATCCTCTGTGGCATCGGATTCACCATGTCGATGTTTATCGCGTCTCTCGCCTTCGAGCACGGTGGGCTGGATTACGGCAGCTACTCTCGCCTCGGGATCCTAGTGGGCTCCACCATGGCGGCGGTAGTCGGCTATCTGGCCTTGCGCATGGCCCTTCCCAAGGGAGAAGGGGAACAGAGTACGGAGGGACTATGAAGCTGCATACAGGGTTGTTGATGCTGTTGTTGAGCCCCGCGGCATGGGCCGGCGGGCTGGAGGATTGCAAGCAGGACGCCACTTCGGCGAACTGCTCTGCCTATCTCAACGGGGTGGTAGACAGCGCCCTGCTGCTGGGGGACAAGCAGGCCAAGGCGCGCTTTGGCGAGACCTTCTCCGAGCGGGCGCTAAGCAGCCGGGCTGGCGAGATGGTCAAGCGCTCCAACAAGCGTTATTGCGCTGACCGGATGCCTGACAAGGCACGCCTCAAGGCAAGTCTGATGGAGCAGTTTGGCGCGAACAAGGTTGACTCGATTAGCGACATGTATGACATTCTGGCGGTTGAACTCAGCTGCTACCGGAGTCCGCGTCAAGCGGGAACCCCATCGGATGTCACACCTTAACTACAACCATCTCTACTATTTCTGGATGACTCAGAAGAAGGGCTCCGTTACCCAGGCAGCGGAAGCCCTTTTTTTGACCCCGCAAACCGTCACCGGCCAGATCAAGCTGCTGGAGCAGCGCCTCGGTGGCAAGCTGCTCAAACGCAAGGGGCGCTCCCTAGAGGCGACCGAGCTGGGTCAACTGGTGTTTCGCTATGCCGACAAGATGTTCAGCCTCTCCTACGAGATGCTCGATATCGTCAACTACCGCAAGGAGAGCCAGATCCTGTTCGACGTCGGCATCGCCGATGCCCTCTCCAAGCGCCTTGCCAGCCGCGTGCTTCTCTCTGTCATCCCCAATGATGGCTCCATCCATCTGCGCTGTTTCGAATCGACCCACGAACTGCTGCTGGAACAGCTGAGCGAACACAAGCTCGATATGATCCTCTCCGACTGTCCAGTGGACTCCAGCCAGCATGCGGGCCTGTTATCCAAGCGGCTCGGCGGTTGTGGCGTCAGCTTCTTCTGCAAGGCGCCGCTGCCCGAAAAGCCCTTTCCCGCTTGTCTGGAGGAGCGCAAGCTGCTGATCCCCGGTCGCCGTACCGCCATGGGGCGTCAGCTGACCCAGTGGTTCGAGCAGCAGGGGGTCTCCCCCAGCATTCTTGGCGAGTTTGATGATGCCGCCTTGATGAAGGCGTTTGGCTTCTTCAATCAGGGGATTTTCATGGCTCCCACCATCTATCGGGAGGAGATCCTTGAGGGGGAGGGGGTGATGCTGATCGGGGAAACCCAGGATCTGATGGAGGAGTATTACGTCATCTTCGCCGAGCGGATGATCCAGCATCCGGCGGTGAAGCGGGTCTGCGAGAGCGATTTTACCTTTCTCTTTTCCGGCCAGGAGAACTTCTCCGCCATCCAGCCTGCCACCCTGTCGTTTTAAAACGGCCCGTCACCACGTATCATCGGCGAGTGGTAGAGGAGAGATGTGATGCAACTTGAAGAGATGGAAGCCAATGCGAGTAAAGCGGTGGCCTTGCTCAAGGCGCTGGCCAACGAACGGCGGCTGTTTATTCTGTGCCAGTTGCTGGAGCGGGAGCTGTCGGTGGGGGAGCTCAACGAGCGATTGGGATTGAGTCAGTCGGCCTTGTCACAGCATCTTGCGCTGCTGCGGCGGGATGAGCTGGTGACAACGCGCAAAGAGGCCCAGACGGTCTACTATTCGCTGCGCAGCCATGAGGTGCGTGAAATGATCAGTTTGCTGCATCGACTTTATTGCAGCGCAGATAAATAAAAAACCGGCACTAAGGCCGGTTTTTTCAGCTTTGATCAGCAGACGCTGATTAAGCCATAGCTTTGATCTGGGCAGACAGGCGGCTCTTGTGACGAGCTGCTTTGTTCTTGTGGATCAGGCCTTTGGTCGCCATACGATCCATGATCGGCTGAGCAACAGCGAAAGCGGCAGTCGCAGCAGCTTTGTCGCCAGAGGCGATAGCAGCAATGACTTTCTTCAGGTAGGTACGGGTCATGGAACGACGGCTGGCGTTGTGCTGACGGCGTTTTTCTGACTGAAGAGCGCGCTTCTTAGCAGATTTGATGTTAGCCAAGGTAAAACTCCTAAAACTGTCTTAGCGAGTGTATTGAAAAGGCCCGGAAATATGCCCTTCCAACCACATATTGTCAAATGATTTGTGCAAATAAACACCGCCTCCCGGTGGTGTGTCAGTAGGGAGACGGTTAAACTGTCGGCCGATTCTAGCAGCATTCTTTTCATTCTGACAGTTCCAGAGGCCTCGTCTTGAGTAAGAAATTGATCAAATCCGGCATGATAGTGTCCGGAATGACGCTGGCATCCCGCGTAATGGGCTTGGTTCGCGATGTGGTCATCGCAAATCTGCTCGGTGCCGGGGTGGCCGCCGACGTCTTCTTTTTTGCCAATCGCATTCCCAACTTTCTGCGTCGTCTGTTCGCCGAAGGTGCCTTCAACCAGGCCTTTGTTCCCGTGATGACGGAGTACAAGAAAAATGGCGACGAGGGGGAGGTGCGTGAATTGCTGGCGGCGGTAGCGGGCACGCTGGGGGGGATAGTGACTGTGGTCACCCTGCTCGGTGTGCTGGGGTCTGGTGTGCTGACCGCGCTGTTTGGCTGGGGCTGGTTCTGGGACTGGCTGCATGGCGGCCCTGCGGCCGAGAAGTTCGAGCTCGCCAGTCTGATGCTCAAAATCACCTTCCCTTACCTCTGGTTCATCACCTTTACCGCCATGGCGGGGGCTATCCTCAACACCTTCGGCCGCTTTGCGGTCTCGTCGTTTACGCCGGTGTTTCTCAACATCACTATGATTGCGGCGGCCTGGTGGATTGCGCCACTGATGGACAAACCTGAGATCTCGCTGGCGATTGGTGTCTTTTTGGGCGGTTTGGTGCAGTTTTTGTTCCAGTACCCCTTTTTGCGCCAAATCAACATGCTGGTGTGGCCCAAGTGGGGATGGAATCACCCTGGGGTGGTGAAGATCCGCACCCTGATGATCCCCGCCCTGTTCGGGGTTTCGGTCAGCCAGATCAATCTGCTGGTCAACACCATGCTGGCTTCTTTCCTGGCGACCGGTGCCATTAGTTACCTCTACTACTCGGATCGCCTGCTGGAGTTCCCCCTAGGGCTGTTTGCGGTAGCCATCAGTACCGTGATCCTGCCTGCGCTGGCCAAGAAGCATGTGGATGCCGATCCGGCCGACTTCTCCCGCACCATGGATTGGGGGGTGCGGATGGTAATGCTGCTCGGCCTGCCCGCCATGATAGGCATTGCGGTGATGCGCGAGCCCATTTTGCGAGTGCTGTTCATGCGCGGCGAGTTCGGCCTGCATGAAGTGAGCATGTCGAGCGCGAGCCTGCTGGCCTCCACTACCGGTCTGCTCTCCCTGATGCTGATCAAGGTGCTGGCACCCGGTTACTACGCCCGTCAGGACACCAAGACGCCGGTGCGGATCGGGGTGATGTCGATGATTGCCAACATGGTCTGCAACCTCATCTTTATCTACCCGCTCGGTTACGTGGGGCTGGCGCTCTCGACCGCCTGCTCGGGCACTCTGAATGCGGCCTTGCTGTTCAAGGGGTTGTACCAGCAGAGCGTCTATCGTCCCTCCCGCCATACTGGCGTGTTCTGCCTCAAGCTGCTGGTCGCCAGCGTGCTGATGGGGGGCGTGCTCGCCTATCTGTCGCCAGATTTGGCTCAGTGGGGCGCATGGAGCATGGGCAAGGCCAGTTTGCAGCTGACCATGCTGCTGTCGCTGGGGGCTGCGGTCTATGCCGTGGTGTTGCTGCTGCTGGGCATTCGGCCGCGTCACCTTAAATCGGGGCAGCAGTAGCCGTGATCCTGCGGCGCCATGGGGACAGTGCCTCATGGCGCCGCAGATGGGCGGGACTGGGCCCGGATAGTTGAAATCAGGCTATGAGGGCTGACCCTGCCTGCTGCCTGATATATAATCCGCCGATTTCCATGGCAGCAACGCACAAGGCACTGATGGAGCTTATTCGCGGCATTCACAATCTCAAGCCCCGTCACCGGGGATGTGTATTAACCATTGGCAACTTTGATGGGGTTCATCAGGGTCACCATGCGGTATTGGCACGTCTCAAGGAGAAAGCGGCCCAGCTGGGATTGCCCGCCTGCGTCATGCTGTTTGAGCCGCAGCCGCTGGAGCTGTTTGCCGGTAGCGAGGCGCCGGCGCGCCTGAGCCGGTTGCGGGAAAAGTACGAAGCGCTGCAGGGGCTGCATATCGATCGCATGCTCTGCGTGCGCTTCAGCCACCGTTTTGCCGAGCAGGCGGCCTCGACCTTCATCGAGCAGTTGCTGGTGGAGAAGCTCGGGGTGCGCTATCTGGTGGTCGGCGATGATTTTCGCTTCGGCAAGGGGCGGGAAGGGGATTTCCACCTGCTGGAGGAGGCGGGTCATCGCTTCGGCTTTGAGGTGATCAGTACCCAGAGCTTCCAGCTCGAACGGCAGCGGGTCAGCAGCACCCTCGTACGCGAGGCCCTGAAAGCGGGCCGGATGGCGGAGGTGGAGCTGATGCTTGGCCGCCCCTACACCATCAGCGGCCGGGTGGCTCACGGCGACAAGCTGGGGCGCACCATAGGTTTTCCCACCGCCAATCTGGCCCTCAAGCGTCAGGTGATCCCGGTCGGTGGCGTGTTTGCGGTGGAAGTGATATGTTCCGGCAAGACCTTCCCCGGTGTAGCCAATGTGGGTGTACGGCCGACCTTGAGCGGTACACAAGCCAGATTGGAAGTACATCTATTTGATTTTTCTGGTGATCTATATGGTCAGCAGGTCAAGGTGCTGCTTCGCCACAAGCTGCGCGAAGAGCAGAAGTTTGCCTCTTTCACTGCCTTGAAAGAGCAGATCGAACGAGATGCCCTGGCGGCCCGAGCCTGGTTCGGGCTGCCACAATTCAATTTACCCAGCACTCTTTTAGAAAAGAAGGGAACCCAGGACTGATGAGCGACTATAAACACACCCTGAATCTTCCGGAAACCGAGTTTCCGATGCGTGGCGATCTGGCCAAGCGCGAACCCAACATGCTGAAACGTTGGTACGATCAGGATCTCTACGGCGCTATTCGCCGCGCCAAAGCGGGCAAGCCTTCTTTCATTCTGCATGATGGCCCCCCCTATGCGAACGGCAACATTCACATCGGTCACTCGGTCAACAAGATCCTCAAAGACATCATCATCAAGTCCAAGGGCCTCTCCGGTTTCGATTCCCCCTATGTGCCGGGTTGGGATTGCCACGGTCTGCCTATCGAACTGAAAGTGGAAGGCATGGTCGGCAAGCCGGGCGAGAAGGTTTCCGCTGCCGAATTCCGCGCCGAGTGCCGCAAATACGCCAAGACCCAGATCGAAGCGCAGAAGACCGACTTCATCCGTCTGGGTGTGCTGGGCGACTGGGAACATCCCTACCTGACCATGGATTTTGGCACCGAAGCCAACATCATCCGCTCCATGGCCAAGATCGTTGAAAACGGCCACCTGCACAAAGGTTCCAAACCGGTGCACTGGTGTACCGATTGTGGCTCCGCACTGGCTGAAGCCGAGGTGGAGTACTACGACAAAAACTCCCCCTCCATCGATGTGCGCTTCAAGGCTGTTGATGAGGCGACCGTTGCCGCCAAGTTTGACTGCGCCGAAGGCCACACCGGCAAGGGTCCGATCTCTGCGGTGATCTGGACCACCACTCCGTGGACCCTGCCAGCCAACCGCGCCATCGCCATGCACGCCGATCTGGATTACGCACTGGTGCAGGTTGAAAGTGAGCACCCCGAGCGTCTGATCCTGGCCGCCGAGCTGGTCAAGGATGTGATGGATCGCGCCGGTATCGAGAAGTTCCACAATCTGGGCTATGCCAAGGGCGCCGCGCTCGAGTTGCTGCGCTTCAACCACCCCTTCTACAGCTTCGATGTGCCGGTGGTTCTGGGTGATCACGTCACCCTGGATGCCGGTACCGGCGCCGTACACACCGCCCCTGGCCACGGTCAGGAAGACTTCGTGGTCGGTCAGAAGTACGGTCTGGAAGTGGCCAACCCGGTTGGCAGCAACGGTGTTTACCTGCCGGATACCGAACTGTTTGCCGGCCAGCATGTGTTCAAGGCCAATGCCTCCGTGATCGAAGTGCTGACCGAGCGCGGCGCCCTGCTGCACCACAAGGTGTTCAACCACTCCTATCCGCACTGCTGGCGTCACAAGACCCCGATCATCTTCCGTGCTACTCCACAGTGGTTCATCAGCATGGAGCAGAAGGGTCTGCGCAAGCGCGCACTGGAAGAGATCGAGCGCATCGAGAAGGACGGTATTGCCCAGCAAGGCCAGAGCGGCTGGGTACCGGCTTGGGGTAAAAACCGCATTCAGGCGATGGTCGAGAACCGTCCTGACTGGTGTATCTCCCGTCAGCGCACCTGGGGTGTGCCCATCTCCCTGTTCGTCCATAAAGAGACCCAGGAACTGCACCCGGAATCCGTGCGCCTGATGCACGAAGTCGCCAAGCGGGTCGAGCAGTCCGGCATTCAGGCATGGTGGGATCTGGACAAGGCCGAGCTGCTGGGTGCCGATGCCGACAACTACGAGAAAGTGCCTGATACCCTCGACGTCTGGTTCGACTCCGGTTCTACCCACGCTTCCGTGGTTGATGCCCGTCCCGAGTTTAACGGTAAGCCAGCCGACATGTATCTGGAAGGCTCTGACCAGCACCGTGGCTGGTTCATGTCCTCCCTGATGATCGGTGTGGCCATGAAAGACAAGGCTCCCTACAACCAGGTGCTGACTCACGGCTTCACCGTGGATGGTCAGGGTCGCAAGATGTCCAAGTCCATCGGCAACGTGGTCAGCCCGCAGGACGTGATGAACAAGCTGGGTGCCGACATCCTGCGTCTGTGGGTAGCGAGCACTGACTACACCGGCGAGATGACTGTCTCGGACGAGATCCTCAAGCGCTCTGCCGATGCTTATCGTCGTATTCGCAACACTGCCCGCTTCCTGCTGGCCAACCTGAACGGCTTCAATCCGGCGACCGACATGGTGGCACCTGCCGACATGGTAGTGGTGGATCGCTGGGCCGTGGGCCGTGCCAAGGCGGTACAGGCCGAGATCATGGCGGCATTCGACGAGTACAACTTCCATGGCGTAACCCAGAAGCTGATGCAGTTCTGTTCCATCGAGATGGGCTCCTTCTATCTGGATGTCATCAAGGATCGCCAGTACACCGCCAAGGCTGACAGCCTGGCCCGTCGCTCCTGCCAGACCGCCCTCTATCACATTGCCGAGGCCATGGTGCGCTGGATGGCGCCGATCATGAGCTTCACCGCCGATGAAATCTGGGCACTGCTGCCGGGTGAGCGCGGCGAGTTCGTCTTCACCGAAGAGTGGTACGACGGCCTGTTCGGGCTGGAAGCGGGTGAAACCCTCAACGACGATTTCTGGGCCGAGATCCTCACCGTGCGTGGTGAAGTGAACAAGGCGCTGGAAGTGGCCCGTGGCGAGAAGCGTATCGGCGGTTCCCTGCAGGCCGAACTGACCCTGTTCGCCAAGCCGGAGCTGGCTGCACGCCTGAATGCCCTGGCTGATGAGCTGCGTTTCGTGCTGCTCACCTCCAAAGCCAAGGTTGTTGAGGCTGACACTGCGCCGGAAGGCTCTGTGGCAACCGAGCGTGATGACCTGTGGCTGAGCGTTGCCCAGTCTGCCGCCGCCAAGTGCGACCGCTGCTGGCACCATGTAGAAGATGTGGGCACTATCGCGGGTCACGAAGAGATCTGTGGTCGCTGTGTGACCAACGTTGAGGGTGACGGCGAAACGCGTCAATTTGCCTGATGAACATGACTCAACATAAAAGCGGCCTGCGTTGGCTGTGGCTGGCAGTGCTGGCCTTTGTACTGGACCAGGCGAGCAAGCTCGCCGTGGTCAAGTTGCTGCCATTTGGTTACCCGGGGGTGGAGATCACCCCCTTCTTCAATCTGGTTCACGTCTACAACAAGGGCGCCGCATTCAGCTTTCTGGCTGATCAGGGGGGCTGGCAGCGCTGGTTCTTCGCGGTGCTGGCTTTTGCCATCTGTGGATTGCTGATCCACTGGCTGCGCAAGCAGTCGGTGACCCAGCGTTGGAGCGGTATCGCCTATTCACTCATCATCGGCGGCGCCCTCGGCAACGTCTTTGATCGACTGGTGCTGGGCCATGTGGTCGATTTCCTCGATTTCTACTGGCAGCGTGCGCACTGGCCGGCATTCAATCTGGCCGACAGCTTTATCTTTATCGGGGCCGCCATGATTGTGCTGGACGGTTTCCGTGGTGAGAAAAAGGAGCAGGCATGAGCCAGCAGATCACCGCTAACAGCAGCGTGCTGTTCCACTTCTCCATCAAGCTGGAAGATGGCTCGGTTGCCGACAGCACGGCGCTGCACGGCAAACCAGCCCGCCTGCGGATGGGCGATGGCAGCCTGACCCCCACCTTCGAGCAGTGTCTGCTGGGCCTGTGCGAAGGGGAGAGCAAGAGTTTTACTCTGGCGCCGGAAGAGGCCTTTGGTCTCTCCAATCCCGACAATATCTACCATCTCGACCGTGCCAAATTTGGCGCCGATGTGGAGCCAAAAGTCGGCACCATCATCCTGTTCGATCAGCCCAATGGCAGCGAGCTGCCGGGCATCATCCGGGCGGTAGCCGGGATGTCGGTGACGGTCGATTTCAACCACCCGCTGGCCGGTCATACCGTCACCTTCGAGGTGGAGATCCTGGGTGTTGATGATAAGGAGAAGGTGCATTAATGGATATTCTGCTCGCTAACCCTCGCGGTTTTTGCGCCGGTGTCGATCGCGCCATCAGCATTGTCGAGAGCGCGCTGGAGAAGTTCGGTGCCCCCATCTATGTCCGCCACGAAGTGGTGCATAACCGGTATGTGGTGAACAAGCTGAAAGAGGCGGGTGCTGTCTTCGTCGAGGAGCTGGACGAGGTGCCGGATGACAGCATCGTCATCTTCTCTGCTCACGGCGTGGCCAAAACAGTGCGTGAGATGGCCAAGTCCCGCGCCCTCAAGGTATTTGATGCCACCTGTCCGCTGGTGACCAAGGTTCACATGGAAGTCCATCGCGCCAGTCGCAAGGGCTCCGAAGCTGTGCTTATCGGTCATGCTGGCCACCCCGAGGTGATCGGGACCATGGGGCAATACGAGAATCGCGAAGGCGGCATGTATTTGGTGGAGACACCGGAAGATGTCGCCAAGCTCAAGGTGAAGAATCCGGATGACCTCTGCTTCGTTACCCAGACCACTCTGAGTGTGGATGAGACCTCTGACGTGATCGATGCGCTGCGCAAGCACTTCCCCAAGATCCAGGGGCCGCGCAAGGACGATATCTGCTACGCCACCCAAAACCGTCAGGATGCGGTGCGGGAGATGGCGGGGCTGGTGGACGCCATGCTGGTGGTGGGGTCTCGCAACTCCTCCAACTCCAACCGTCTGCGTGAGCTGGCCGAGAAGGTGGGCGCCAGAGCCTATCTTATCGACGATGCGTCGATGATCGAGGCGAGCTGGCTGGAAGGCGTGAAGGCGATTGGCGTCACTGCAGGTGCATCAGCCCCCGAGGTGCTGGTGCAAAACGTGATTGCCCGCCTGCGGGAGCTGGGAGGCAAGGTGGTCGCCGAGCATCCTGGCCGTGAAGAGAACGTAGTCTTTGAGGTTCCTCCCGAACTTAGAATAATTTGAGTGCAGCCAGGAAGGCTTAAGAATAAAGTGTGTTGATAATGACGCCGGGTTTGTTCAAGAGACAGGCTCGGCGTTAAACTTATGAAGCAGTCTGTCACCAAGGATGGGGTATGATTGGATACTTTCGTGGTTTTTCTCTTATTGAGTTGATGATTGTCATCGCCATCGTGGCGATTCTTGGCACCATCGCTTATCCCGCCTATCAGCAATATGTGCTGACCAGTCATCGTGTCGAAGCCAAGGCCATGCTGCTCAATGCAGCCAATCGGCAAGAAACCTATTTTATGGATTTCAATCAGTATGCATCCTCTGCTGCTGCTCTTGGTATCAGTAGTGCATCTGAGAATGGCCTGTATCAATTATCCATTGCCGTATCAGGTAACACCTACACCTTGTCAGCTAGTGCTGGCGCGGCGACGGCCCAAGCCAAAGATACCGATTGCACGGTGTTTTCGATTAATCAGTTGGGCGTCAAAAGTGCCTCTGGTGCAGCTAGCAATAGCTGTTGGGAATAGCCATGGCCATTCATGTTTCATCACATGAGAGAGGATTCAGCCTGCTGGAGGTGATGATCACAGCAGTAATCCTGTCGTTGGGGCTGCTTGGTCTGGTTGCTTTGCAAACCCATTCCAAATTTGCCAGTTATGAAGCTCGTCAGCGCACGATTGCCAGCTGGTTGGCTAACGATATGGTCGAACGAGTACGGATAAATCGTGATAGCTGGACCGCATCCGGTGCAGTGACCGTTAATCTTGCCGCCAACTTGCCACGTCCGACATGCGCCGCCGCAGATGGCACAATCAGCGCGTGCAGTGCTGCAGATTTACGTAACGCCGACCTTCACTACTGGCAACAAGCCCTGCTTGGGGCCAGTGTTTCGGGGGCGGCATCTTCCTTGAATTCACCGATAGGCTGCGTGGTGCGGCGGGCCAATAATGTATTGGCTGTCGGGATATTCTGGGCTGGCAAACAAGAGATATCTGATGGGGGGGCTGCCGCCGCCGCAGCAACGCTGATCAATGAGTGTCAACTCTCGACAACAAATAATCTTTCGAGGCGCCAGTTTATTCTGACGACGACTTTATGAATTCTCGCGGTTTCACGCTGGTAGAGTGGCTGGTCGCTATGCTGCTCGGTTTATTTTTGTTGGCGGGGGTATTCACAGTTTTTGTGATGTCTCGCTCCAGCTCTGAAGATGCCTTTGATCAAAGTGAATTACAGGAAAATGGTCGATTGGCCATTCGACTGATTAGCCAGGATATCAAATGGGCTGGTTTTTTTGGAGCTTATACCGGCCAGTCAACACAAGTTGGCTCCTCACTGTCGCTGAGCACTGGCAGTACCATTTTATCAGCCAGTGATTGTCTGGATGAGCGCTCTGTCGGTAGTTTGCCATCACCTCTTGGGCCAATTCGCGGACTTTGGGTTTCACGGGTTTCCGCAAGCAAAGGATTGAGTGGTTTTACTTGTATTGATGCCAACGATCGAGTGGCAAACTCCGATGTAATCAGTATCAAGCGACTGGTAGGGCGTCCTATACCAGCATCAGAGGGATTGGATACAAACCGCTTTTATATGGCAACCAATAGTCAGGAGGCGAGAGTCATCAAGGGAAGCGAAACCAGACCACTCTTTGGTGCCAATAATGAGAGCCAGATCTGGGAATACCAGCACTACATTTATTACCTATCACAAGAAGATGGTATTCCTGTTTTACGCAAGCGCTATTTGACCGTCAATGGTGGCTCTGCTCTGATTGGTGGCGCTATGGCTGAGGGCGTTGAACATATGGTGCTGATGTATGGTGTTGACGATTCCTTGATCCCTGATGGACGCATAGACAGATATATGTCAACGGACCAAATGACAACACAGCGCTGGAATGAGGGGCGAGTATTGGGGGCTCGGCTTTTCTTACTGATTAGAGCCGCTCGGGAATCAAGTCGCTATAAGAATAACAATAGCTATCAACTCGGTAATATTACGGTTAATGGTGGTGGTGATGGTTATCGCCGTCTGCTCTTGGAAAGCAGTATTGCATTACGCAATCAACAAATAACCACCCGAGGTGGAACATGAGATTGGTTAAAAAAAACCAGGGTGTAGCATTGATTGTTGCACTGGTTATTCTGGTTCCCTTGACTCTGATTGCGGTAGTCGTCATGCAATCCAGTGGTATGAGTCTGAAGATGGCGGGTTCTAGTGCCAGTTTGCAACGAGCGGAGCACGAAGTTGAAGGTACTCTGGAGTCTGCATTGAGCGATACTTCTCTCTCAACACAAATTGCAACGCAGGCAATTGGTACTTCGGCGGCAATAGGCACTACCACTCCTGCTACTACTTTGACAGTCAATACAGAAAGTGTATGCAAACGAAAATTTGAAGCCAGTAGCCAGAATGTAACGCCAGCTTGTCGTTATGCTGAAGCCACCACATCCAGTGCTTATGGCAAGGTGAATAGCCAAATGACCTTTACTGCCGGGGTAGAACAACCCTTGCTCAGTGCCAATTAGGGAGCGGGTGATGAACATAAGGAACTGTTTGTTTACAAGCTTGCTGGTATTGTGTTGCGGAATATCAGGGGGATCTTTGGCGGTAGGTACTGGTTATTCCGATGATACCGAGTTGTTTATTTATGACTTTGCCAAGGCGGGGGACTTCCGCCCTAAGGTGCTCTTTATTTTCGATAACTCGGGGAGTATGAAAAATACAACCGAAGTTGCTAAAGAGCCTTATGACTCATCGATAAGTTATCCATCATTGGCTAATGATCCAGATGTTAATAATAGTAATCGCTTCATCTATTTCTCCAGTGATGGAAAAGTTCCCACTATCAACAGTACCAAACGTTTTAGTGAGAATTTAAATGCATGTGCGACATCTAAAGGCCCTCTAAATAATGTGGGCCGATTTCAGTCACGAGTTTGGGGATATGAAATATATGATAAAAATAGAAAGGGGCGTTGGCGTTCTCTAAATGATTTTGATATTTACAGTATAATAATTGCAGATTGCCAGCAAGATATTGATGAGAAAAACGCAAACAATCAATATTCAGGTCCATATTCAACATATATTGTTGATGGTTATCCCGTTGACAAGCCAAATCGCACAACGGGAAGCTGGTTTTACACATCAAATGTAGCCAATGCTCTTGCTAGTGGTAGTTCTACCCAGATCTCATTATTTACGGCAAATTATGTCCGTTGGTATTACGGTAGTACAGGTGTGTCAACACAAACTCGATTGAAAGTTGCTCAGGATGCAGTCAAAGAACTGGTTTTGGCTACGCCAGCTGTCGATTTTGGTCTGGCTGTTTTTAACTACAATGATGGCAATGAACCAGGTAGTAGAAATGGCGGAAGAATAATCCGCAATATTGTAGGTAACGATGCCATCCTCACCTCTGGTAAAAGCGGTGCGCAGGATTTGATTGACAAGGTAAATAGTTTGAGCTCTGACACTTGGACTCCCTTATGTGAAACACTATATGAATCATATAGATACTTTGGCGGTTTGGGGGTGTACTTTGGTGACGATGATGTAAATCGTACTCCAAAGCGGGATAGCAATGCTGAAGTAACATCGGGTATATATAAACCCCCCTATGATAAATGTTCCAATAATGGTTATATCATCTATATGACAGATGGTGAACCAACCAATGATAAAGCAGCAGATTCCCTTGTCGCCAACCTGATCAGCACGTTATCTACAGAGGATAAGGTTGCTTATGGCGGCTTGGTTAGTTATGGGTCTTCTGGTGAAAAAAGCTATCTTGCTGCACTTGCCGGATATATGAAAAACAATGATGTAAACACCTCGGCTATAGGCAAACAAACAGTCACAACATTCACCGTGGGTTTTGGAGATGAAGCAATTAAGGGGGCCGGTGCATTATTGGCAGAGACCGCTCGTCGTGGTGGGGGTAAATACTATCCAGCAACCGATGCAACCCAACTTAACGAAGCATTAAAATCATCATTGCTAGCTATCTTGAAAATGAATACCTCGTTGGTCTCTCCCGCCATTGCCACTAATAACTTTGACCGTACTCGCAGTCTGAATAATATTTATTATGCAATGTTTGAGCCTGGTTCTGGTCCACGATGGAAGGGCAATCTTAAAAAGCTGGTTCTGAATCCAGATAAGGGTTATGTAGTCGATCAGAGTGGCTTACCTGCGATATCCAGTGATGGAACAATTCTTGAGTCAGCAAGAACCTATTGGTCATCCACCAGTGATGGTAACAAGGTTGCCGAGGGTGGGGTACAAGAGATGCTGGCAGCTAAAACCAATCGCAATCTTTATATTATTCCCCCTTCCACTAATACATTAACTCCCTTTAGCAAGTCTGCTCTTGAGGGTATGGCAGGCGGGGCGACGCAGCTACGCACTGTCATGAAACTTGATAGTGCTGATAGCATGGATGACCTGCTTAATTGGACCAAGGGTATTGATGCGTTTGATGAGAATCAGGATGGTGATAGAACAGATAATCGGGAGCATATTCTTGGTGACCCGTTGCATTCACGGCCATTAGTGATCAACTACGGTTGTACAAAGTCGACAGGACAGACTACATGTACACCTGACTTGCGCATTGTGATGGGAAGTAATGCCGGCTTCTTGCATATGTTTAAAGACAGCGGCACCACGGTTGATGAAAGCTGGGCCGTTATGCCCTATCAATTTATTGCCAATCAGAAAGCGCTGCGAGAAAACCTGGATTCATCGGCTCATCTATATGGTGTAGATTCATCGCCCACTGTGCTGGTCAATGAGCAAGTCAAAGATGGTCATATCAAGTCGTCACAAGGTGACAAAGTGTGGTTATTTACCGGGTTGCGCGGTGGTGGCAAGGCCTATTATGCGTTGAATATATCCGATCCGGACTCCCCTTCGCTTATGTGGCGGTTGGATAAAAACAGCGCCGGTTTCAGCAACCTGGGCGAAACTTGGTCGATCCCCGAGGTTGCGTTCATTCCTGGTTATTACACAGAAACCAATGGTAAAAAAACCTATAAGCCAGTCCTGATATTCTCTGGAGGTTATGATCAGGCCAAGAGCTATTTGGGCCAGGGGGCTGAAGACAGTGAAGGGTTGGGTATTTATATCGTGGATGCTGAGGCCGGCACGCTGTTGTTAAGCTTTACCCCAGATGTGGCCAGTGCAACCAACAAACAGGTTGCAGGCATGGTTTATAGCATGCCAGGCGCTGTTTCTGTGCTGGACAGTGATGGAGATGGTGTATCTGACCGGGTTTATGCGGGTGATACCGGCGGTCAGATCTGGCGCATCGACATGAAGGGGACAGAAAAATCCAAATGGACGGCCATCAAGTTTGCCAGTTTGGGAAATGCACATTTAAGTGGAACTGCCAAGAAGCTGGAAGATGATCGCCGTTTCTTTACCCAGCCCGTATTGGTGCGCACCATCAATAAAGGTTGGAAGTATGATGGGACAAATTATCTTTACAGCGAGCGTCCGTTTGATGCCGTATTGATAGGCAGTGGTGATAGAAACCGCCCCTCCTCGGAGGCGACAACCCAAAATGTGTATGTGATGCTACGTGACTACAATGTTAATCCAACCTTGTTTGGGGCAACGTCTGAACCAGCGGTGCCATCAAGTATCACACTGAACGATCTCTACGATGTGACCAGCGATCCCTTTACGGGTTTGAATGAAGAGCAGATTGTAAACACCACCAAGGCGTTGACCAGCAAGTTGGGATGGAAATTCTGGCTCAATGAAAGCGGTGAAAAATCAATGGGGGCTGGTTTGGTGTTGCAAGGCAAGCTTTATTTCACCTCCTTCCTGCCTCAGGTACAGGACTTCCAACAATGTACGATTCAATCGATCGGTGCCATGCGCCAATATATGATTGATATGCACTATGGCACTTCTTTCAAATATGTACTGGATAGCAACAATCAGGAAGTTATTCAGCGTTATGTAGAGGTGCAAAATAAGGTTGCTGATGATCTGGTTATTCATGGTGGGGATGATGGCCGGATCAGGATTATAGGTGGTGCTCCGGGCAAGGAGGTCATCCTCAAAGATGATGGGAAGGGAGAGCCTGAGCGCTGTACCGGTGAAGGAGAATGCTCACAAGGTGCGGAAGAGGCAAAAATGGATATGTCTCCCAAGAAAATCTATCTCTATGAAGGAGAACAGGGATGAAACGCATGCTGCTCTGGTGTGTGGGCTTGCCCTTGTTGGTTCATGCCCAAACGGAAGACATAAAATGTTATGTCACTCTGGAAGGTGGCGTGCAGATGGTGTTGCAGCAACCGGTAACTGATACGAGCAAGGCAAATCTGGTCAGGGTGTTTAAACAGAAAGGTTATGAGATTGATGGGGTGGTGCATCTTGTCACAGAGGTAATCGAGTGCGTTCCTTTGGCGGCCACCTTTTCGCTGGCTGATGCAAAAAAACAAGATGAAATCCAACCCAGATAACGTTGGTTATTGAGTAGGGTAAAGGGGCTAAGAACAACTCAGCCCCTTTTTTTCGCTTCTGCTTCTGCCGGATGGGGAAACGATGATATCGACTCGGGGGGCCTGGTCGATACAAAACCGGAGTGTCATGTTGGTGCCAATCGCAGTGCCATCTGGACTGAATCGCACAAATTGTCGATTGGCCGTCACGGTATGTTTTTCAAGAAAGGGTTCTGTTGCTGATAACAAGATATCGCCACTTGCAATATCGAATTGGCGATCCTGATTGATGTCGATAAAGACAAGCATGCGCTGGGCGCCGGTTTGATTTGCGAGTACACAGCCTTCTTTTGTGGAGTTTATGACAGGCATGGCAAGACAGGCTGTGACGGGTTGCTGCTGTGTGATAGCTTGCCGTTGGCCGAAGATCAGGTGGTCCTGCAGGTTTCTTGTGTAGATGTCGCTGTTGGTAGATGTCAGCAGATTTGCCAATGACGGCAGTCCCAAGGTCAACAGGATGGCTGTCAGGCTTGCAGATATTAAAAACTCAAGCAGGGTAAATCCATTTCGTGCCATAGCGTATGAGTCCTTGTTCAAAGGAGACTCTAAGCATAGCTATTGGATTGAAATGGATCCTTTTGTGCTCGTGTGTGTTTCGCAGTAGTTAACGCAGGTCATGGACATACAGCACCACTTGCCTGGCTATGGGCACGTCCAGCATGCATTACATTAATCGTCACACTATTTTCACCGCTAATACAAAGCGAAAATATAACTTCAATATTGGCTTCATCAGGCGGGACTTCCGTTATGGTGCCGACCGGGTTGAAGCGCAGCGCCTGTGCATCGGCGGAAATGGTCAGTTCTGCAGGAAACTCTGGACTGGCAGCAATAGTTGCTTCGTTACCATTAAGCTTCAGGTCGCCATTACTATCGATAAAGGCGAGTAGCCGGTTAGTTCCACGCTGATTGGCAGGGATACAACCTTCGACTGCAATGTTATTACTCAGTGTCACGGTGGTCAGGCAAAGCGTGACGGTCTGCTGGTTGGAGATAGCATGTTGTCTCGCATAGTTTAAGTGGTTTAGCAGGTTCTTTTCCTGGGTCGCCAAATTATTGCTGCCAAGCAGGTTAGAGAGGGAAGGAATACCAATCCCCAACAGAATGACGCCCAGCGCAATGGCTATTATCAACTCCATCAGGGTAAATCCGGCGTTTTTCATATCTGCGAAGGCCTGTCGTTCCGTGACTATGTACAGCTTATCCTTCCCGCTGGTTGCTGTCACACGGTTACGCCTGTCTTGAACTGGCAGATTGCCCCCCTTTTCTTTATCATTCCCCATCATTTTCGAATACAAGATGCATCGCCATGGCAAAAGCCCTCTCTCTGATGCTTGCCCAGTTGAATCTGACGGTAGGCGCCATCGAAGATAACACTGACAAAGTGCTCGCTGCGGCAGCTCAGGCCGAGCAGCAAGGTGCCGATCTGCTGGTCTGCTCCGAGCTGGCCCTGACCGGCTATCCACCGGAAGATCTGCTGCTGCGTGCCGACCTGATGGTCCGGGTTGAGGCCGCGCTGTCTCGCATTGCCGCATGGCAGGGCAACTGCGCCATTCTGGTGGGTCACCCTTGGCGCGAAGGGGAGGCGCTCTACAATGCGGCTTCCCTCTATGAGCAAGGCAAGCTGGTTGCCCGCTACTTCAAGCAGGATTTGCCCAACTACGGCGTGTTTGATGAGAAGCGCTACTTTACCGCCGCGACCGAGACTTGTGTGGTTCCCTTCCGTGGTCACAATCTGGGCCTGCTCATCTGCGAAGACCTGTGGCAGCCTGGCCCGGCGCTGGCCGCCAAGGCTGCGGGGGCCGAGCTGCTGCTCACCATCAACGCCTCGCCCTATGATCAGGAAAAACCCTGGATCCGCCGCGAGCTGATGGCCGAGCGCTGCGATCAGACCGGTCTGCCGCTGGTCTACCTCAATCAGGTCTGCGGTCAGGACGAGCTGATTTTCGACGGCTGCTCCAAGGTGTTCAGCAGCCAGGGTGAGTTGACCCACAAGCTGGCTCCGTTTGCCGAAGAGCTGATGCTGGTACGTTTTGCTGATGGCCAGCCAGTGAAGGAGCGGGAGCCCGCTGCGCCGCTGGAGCCGTTGGCCGAGACCTATCAGGCGCTGGTGCTGGCAGTGCGCGACTACGTTACCAAGAACGGTTTCCACGGTGCTGTGCTGGGTCTATCCGGCGGCATCGACTCGGCGCTGACGCTGGCCATTGCGGCCGATGCCATCGGTGCCGACAAGGTGCAGGCTGTGATGATGCCGTTCCGCTACACCGCCCAGATGAGTGTGGAAGATGCCAAGGAGCAGGCCGAGCGGATGGGGGTTGAGTTCAACACCATCTCCATCGAGCCGATGTTCGAAGGGTTTATGACCCAGCTGGCGCCGCTGTTTGAAGGTACCGCCCGCGATACCACCGAAGAGAACCTGCAGGCCCGCTGCCGCGGCGTGCTGCTGATGGCGCTCTCTAACAAGCGTCGTCGTATCGTGCTGACCACCGGTAACAAGAGCGAGATGGCGGTCGGTTATGCCACGCTGTACGGTGACATGGCCGGTGGCTTCGACGTGCTGAAAGATGTGCCCAAGACGCTGGTATTCAAGTTGTGCGAATATCGCAACTCGGTTGACTATGTGATCCCGCAGCGGGTTATCGACCGTCCTCCTTCAGCGGAGCTGGCGCCGGATCAGGTGGATCAGGACAGCCTGCCGCCGTACGACATCCTCGATGCAATCCTCAAACGTTACGTGGAAGAGGATGCCTCGGTCGCCGACATGGTGGCGGAGGGCTTCGAGGAGGCTGTGGTGCGCAAGGTGATCCGGTTGGTGGATCTCAACGAATACAAGCGTCGTCAGGCGGCGGTCGGGCCCCGCATTACGGCTCGCAACTTTGGTAAGGATCGCCGTTACCCCATTACATCCGGGTTCGGCAAACAGAACTGGTAAGGAGTCACCATGAAGAAGATTGAAGCCATCATCAAACCGTTCAAGCTGGACGATGTGCGCGAGGCCCTGGCCGAGATCGGCATCAACGGCATGACCGTATCCGAAGTCAAAGGCTTCGGCCGCCAGAAGGGCCATACCGAGCTCTATCGCGGCGCCGAATATATGGTCGACTTCCTGCCGAAAGTGAAGGTGGAGCTGGTGGTGCAGGACGAGGATCTCGATGCCTGCCTGGAAGCGATCCAGAACACCGCCCGTACCGGCAAGATTGGTGATGGCAAGATCTTCGTCTGCGAGGTGGAGCGTGTCATTCGTATCCGTACCGGCGAAGAGAACGAAGACGCGATCTGACCTTGGCTATCTCTTTACCTGACCAGAGGCGTGAAGTGTGGTCTCATTTGATGGGGTGGATGCGCTTGCTGGTGGTCGCAAGCCTGTTGGCGGGCCTGACTGCTTGCAGTACCCGTCCACCGGCTCAGCCGGAAAATCTGTGCCAGATCTTTCGCGAGAAGCCTGACTGGCACAAGGCTGCGCTCAAGATGAATGAGAAGTGGGGGACGCCGATCCATGTGGTGATGGCCATGATGTATCAGGAGTCCTCTTACGTACATGACGCCCAGCCGCCGATGCAGTATTTTCTCTTCATCCCGACCGGGCGGGCCAGTTCGGCTTATGGTTATGCTCAGGTCAAAGATGAAACCTGGGCGGATTACCAGCGGGAAACCGGCAACAGCTGGAGTGACCGCGATGACTTTGCCGACGCCATCGATTTTATGGGTTGGTACACTAACAAAGCCCAGCGGCTCAATGGCACCTCCAAGTGGGATGCCTATGGCCAGTACCTCAACTATCACGAAGGGTGGGGTGGCTACCGGCGTGGCAGCTATCGCAGCAAGGGGTGGTTGATGAAGACCTCTCGCAAGGTAGAGGCTCGCGCCCAGCGCTACGGCGCCCAGTACCGTCAATGCAAGGATCAGCTCTCCCGCGGGGGCTGGTTCTGGTAACCAAATCAGGAGTCAGAAATGCCGTTATTGGACAGTTTTACCGTTGACCACACCCGTATGGAAGCGCCAGCGGTGCGTGTGGCCAAGACCATGCAGACCCCGAACAAGGACACTATTACCGTGTTCGACCTGCGTTTCTGTGTACCGAATCAGGAGGTCCTCTCCGAGCGCGGTATCCATACGCTGGAGCACCTGTTCGCCGGTTTTATGCGTGATCACCTGAACGGCAATGGAGTGGAGATCATCGATATCTCCCCCATGGGTTGCCGTACCGGTTTCTACATGAGCCTGATCGGTGCGCCTGACGAAGCCCGTGTTGGCGCAGCCTGGCAGGCAGCCATGAGCGATGTGCTGACCGTGCAGGAGCAGGCCAAGATCCCCGAGCTGAACGAGTATCAGTGCGGCACCTACAGCATGCACTCGCTGGAAGAGGCGCACGCCATCGCCCGTCATGTGCTGGAGCGAGGTATCGGCGTCAACCACAACGACGAGCTGGCCCTGCCGGAAGAGAAGCTGAAGAGTCTGTGAGGCTGATGAGCTGTCGCTCATCGGATAATCTCTTCAGGGAATGTTAAAAGAGCCGGTCAGCCATGCTGACCGGCTCTATTTTATTCAGCCCGATCGCGGTTATGGGGATGACTTGCTCCTCTTGCTGACTCTGATTAGGATGGTTTTTGACCTGAACCTGTTGGCGGAGGTGTGACGATGAAAGGGGTATTGCTGCGTTGGCTGGCCCGTTATGACGCGTGGTGCGAGGAGTGGGGGCTCACCCAGGAGAACCGGCGCTGCTGCACGCCGGTTCGTTATGATGATGATTCAAGCAAAGAGCGAGCTTGTGCAGAAGAGGCTGAGCTCAATCAAAATTGCGGGTCACGGCACCGGTAACGCTGTTGTACTCGAAGCCGAGGCCGTTTTCATACTCCAAGCCAGTCTGGAAGCGGTTGATTGAGTCGCGCAGGATATAGCGGCAGTTATTGTGATATTCGTTCGGTTCATCTTCATCTATATGTTTCGTTTTAATCTCGATGGACAGGTAGTCAACCCCTTCTGGAATAACTCCGCTGTTGAGCTCTGCGCTGGCAGCGGTTTGGCCGCCATCAAGCAGGTTATTAAATAGCAACTCGCAATCCTCAGTATTATTGACCGAGATATGGTTGCCTGTGCCGGTCTTGTAGGGTGTGTCTGCCGGTTTGTAGTAATCCTCTTTTGTCCCCGCCGGCCAGCCATAGCGGTTGATGTCTATCGTGCTGTTGCCAAAACTGCTCAGGTTATAGAGCGCGATCGCTTGCCCCTGTACTTTCACTGCCCAGCCAGCATGAGCCAGCTGAACTGCACTGGCAAAGCTGCCTGCGGTCGCCGAGACCGTGCTTGTCAGGGCATCATCCTTGATATTGATAAAGCGGGGCAGGGCGGTGACGGCCAGGATCCCCAGCACTATGATCACCAGCACCAGTTCAATCAGGGTAAAGCCGTTGTTTCTGTTGTTCATCATGTTCAATGACCCATTAAATACCGCAAACAGGTGTGAGTGATATGCAGCTGATAGATACCCATTGCCATCTCGACTTTCCGGTGTTCGACCAGGACAGGGAGGCACTGCTGGCCCGTTGTCGGGCATTAGGGGTGACGGAGTATATCATTCCTGCCATCGCAGAGGATAACTGGACTCGTGTGATGGCACTGGCAGAGCAACATGACGGCCTCTTTTATGGTCTGGGCGTTCATCCCTGGTACGCCGGTGAACAGCGTGAGGGGGTGATGGATCGGCTGCGAACGCTGGTGATGAGCCAACCTGCCGGGCTGGTAGCCATAGGCGAGTGCGGGCTGGACCTCCGTTCTCACGTGCCGCAGGAGGGGCAGCTTGCGCTGTTTGAGGCTCAGATCCGGCTGGCTGCTGATGCCGGGCTCCCCCTGATGATCCACTCGGTGCGCGCCAATGACACTGTGGCCAAGCTGTTGCGCCGCTTCAAGCCGCCTCGTGGCGGGGTGATCCATGCTTTCAGCGGTTCGTTGCAGCAGGCGGAGGCTTTCTGGCAACTGGGCTTTCGACTCGGGGTGGGCGGGGTAATCAGTTTTGAGCGGGCGAACAAGACGCGAGAGGTATTTCGGGCCATGCCGCTCGAGGCCCTGGTGCTGGAAACCGATTCGCCCGATATGCCCTTACAAGGTGAGCAAGGCACCCGGAATACCCCGGAAGCGCTGCCGAAAATAGCGGAAATATTGATGACCTTGCGGGAGGAATCATCGGCAGATGTTGCCAAGGTGTTATTTGAAACTGCCCGGCATATTTTCCATCACGACCAATAGCCATGAAACAAATTCGCAACACCTGATTTAGTTGTCAGGGAAAAAAATGAGCGTAAAAATCGTTTGCTGTCTAATTTTGTGACACTTGGACATTTTGATAACGATAAAATGTGACCAGCATTCTATTTTATCGGACTTTAATTAGTATAATGCGCTCCCCTTGATTAGTTGGGTTTAATAACAACTCGCTAACAAGCTAGGTGCTACTAGAGGAAGATAATAATGAATTTGTTCATGGGTCTGGTAGGGATGGCGACGCTCGTCCTTATCGCGGTGCTGTTTTCCAGCAATCGCAAGGCAATCAACGTCCGTACCGTTGTCGGTGCGTTCGCAATTCAAGCCGGTCTGGGGGCGTTTGTTCTCTATGTGCCGGTTGGTCGCGATATCCTGGTCGGCGTGTCCGACGCGGTATCCAGCGTGATCAGCTACGGCCAGAACGGGATCGACTTCCTGTTTGGCGGTCTGGTCAGCAACAAGATGTTTGAAGTGTTCGGTGGCGGCGGCTTTGTCTTTGCCTTCCGTGTTCTGCCGGTCATCATCTTCTTCTCTTCCCTGATTGCAGTGCTCTACTACCTGGGCATCATGCAGATGGTCATCAAGTTGCTGGGCGGCGGTCTGCAGAAAGTACTGGGTACTTCCCGCACCGAATCCCTGTCTGCAACTGCCAACATCTTCGTCGGTCAGACCGAAGCGCCGCTGGTGGTTCGTCCCTACATCGCCAAGATGACTGACTCCGAGCTGTTCGCCGTCATGTGTGGTGGTCTGGCTTCCGTTGCCGGTTCCGTACTGGCCGGTTACGCCTCCATGGGCGTGAAGATGGAATACCTGATTGCTGCCTCCTTCATGGCTGCACCGGGTGGTCTGCTGTTCGCCAAGCTGCTGGTTCCCGAGACCGAGACCCCGAACTACGACGAAAGCTCTGCCGATGCCGAGCTGGATGACAAGCCTGCCAACGTCATTGACGCTGCTGCTGCTGGCGCTTCTGCCGGTATGCAACTGGCCCTGAACGTCGGCGCCATGCTGCTGGCCTTCATCGGTCTGATCGCCATGATCAACGGCATCTTCTCCGGTGTGGGTGGCTGGTTCGGTTATCCGCAACTCTCTCTGGAACTGCTGCTGGGCTGGATCTTCTCCCCGCTGGCCTTCCTGATCGGTGTGCCCTGGAATGAAGCAGTGGTTGCTGGTTCCTTCATCGGTCAGAAGCTGGTAGTCAACGAGTTCGTGGCTTACCTGAACTTCGCTCCGTACCTGAAAGACGAAGTGCTGATCAACGGTGTGGCCATGTCCGATCACACCAAGGCGATCATCTCCTTCGCACTGTGTGGTTTTGCCAACCTCTCCTCTGTTGCCATCCTGCTGGGTGGTCTGGGGTCCATGGCGCCGAACCGCCGCGGTACCATTGCACGCTTTGGTCTGAAAGCCGTATTGGCTGGCTCTCTGTCCAACCTGATGTCTGCCACTATCGCAGGCTTCTTCCTGGCACTGTCCGGCATGTAATAGCCGTCTGACTGACAGGGTATAAACACGAACGCCACGGCATCTGCCGTGGCGTTCGCGTATGGAGCGGTGACAACCGTTTTCCTATCTAAACTAATAATAAAATGAGTCAAATCGGAGGTTATATGAATGAAGTGCTACTGGCGATGGTGGCCGGCTTTATAGTTGGTTTGTTGTTTTCTTTCCTCAAATTGCCGATCCCGGCACCTCCCGTTTTGTCCGGGGTAATGGGGATCGTCGGGGTCTATCTGGGGGGATTGGCCTACTCCTGGATCCTGACCCGTTTCTTTTCGTAAGGCTTTTTTAGACCTAGATTTGCCAGATGTGAGGTACCTCTGAAATTGGCAAATCCGGCTTGCAAACAGGGGGTATCTCGGCTGAAATAGGCGTTGCCAGCAGGGTGCTGGCAATGACTAATGCTCGATGAAATCGGGTGTTGGCGGTCAAATGGAATTGATTGGGAAGTCGGGTCAGATGTTGTCGGCCTTTCTCAAGTCTTCATGGAACCAAGTCCGCACTTTTGTAAGAAAGTGACAGGGCTCTTGCCTTATTTACAGTCGTAGTGCCTGCAGGGTGTTTTGAATAGCATCCCGATAGTGCCGGTGCCTTCGCACTGTAATTCCATTCCCGTATAGCTGGGGATTACTGCCTGTGCATCCATCGCTGGATGGTATGGTGGTGCCCGGTTATCTGGATTAAATCGAGACTTTGGAGAACAGAATGACTGATCTGAAAGTGGCCGCTCAGCGCGCCCTGAACCTGATGGACCTGACCACCCTGAACGATGACGACACCGATCAGAAGGTGATCGACCTGTGCCATAAGGCCAAGTCACCGGCTGGCCTGACCGCCGCCGTCTGCATCTACCCCCGTTTTATCCCTATCGCTCGCAAAACCCTGCGTGAGATCGGCGCAGCCGACGTACGCATTGCGACCGTGACCAACTTCCCGCACGGCAACGACGACATCGAGATCGCCGTGGCCGAAACCCGTGCAGCTGTCGCCTACGGTGCTGACGAAGTGGACGTGGTGTTCCCGTATCGCGCCTTCATGGCTGGTAATGAACAGATCGGTTTTGATCTGGTCAAAGCCTGTAAAGAGGCCTGCGGTGCCAACGTGCTGCTGAAAGTGATCATCGAAACCGGCGAGCTGAAAGAAGAGGCGCTGATCCGTCGCGCTTCAGAAATCTGTATCGATGCCGGTGCCGACTTCATCAAGACCTCCACCGGCAAGGTGCCGGTCAATGCGACCCCAGAAGCGGCACGCATCATGATGGAAGTGATCAAGGCCAAGAATCCGAAAGTCGGCTTCAAGCCTGCTGGAGGCGTGAAAGATGCCGCCGTTGCCGGTCAGTACCTGGCCATGGCCGAAGAGATCCTCGGCAACGACTGGGTGTCCGCCCGTACCTTCCGCTTTGGTGCATCCAGCCTGCTGGCCAGTCTGCTGGCCACTCTGGGGCATGGCGACAAGCCGGCCAACACCAGCGGTTACTAATAGGTTGATGAGAGGGCGGACGGCTGTCCGCCCTGTTAGCCCCCACCATGCGGTGTGCGGGCAAGGATTCAGGCTTGTGTAACGCCAGCAATGGCGGAGGGAATGAAAGATGTTTTTGCCTCAAGAAATTATTCGCAAGAAGCGCAACGGTGAAGCGCTCAGTACCCAAGAAATTCAATTCTTCGTTCAGGGCATTACCAACAACACCATCGGCGAGGGGCAGATTGCGGCGCTGGCGATGGCGGTCTACTTCAAAGACATGACCATGGATGAGCGGGTCGCCCTGACCTGCGCCATGCGCGACTCCGGCATGGTGCTGACCTGGGATCACCTCAATCTGGGTGGCCCGATTGTCGACAAGCACTCCACCGGTGGTGTGGGTGACGTTGTCTCCCTGATGCTCGGCCCGATGGTCGCTGCCTGTGGCGGTTTCGTGCCGATGATCTCCGGCCGTGGCCTGGGCCACACCGGCGGTACCCTCGACAAGCTGGACGCTATTCCCGGCTACCAGACCTCGGTCGACAACGACCGTTTCCTGAAAGTGGTGAAAGAGGCGGGTGTCGCCATCATTGGTCAGACCGGCGATCTTGCCCCGGCTGACAAGCGTATCTATGCAGTACGTGACATTACCGCCACCGTTGAATCCATCGCGATGATCACCGGCTCCATCCTCTCCAAGAAGCTCGCCTCCGGGCTCGAAGCGCTGGTGATGGATGTGAAAGTGGGCTCCGGCGCCTTTATGCCGACCTTCGAAGCCTCCGAAGAGCTGGCCAAGAGCATTGTGGCCGTGGCCAACGGTGCCGGTTGCCGCACCTCTGCGCTCTTGACCGATATGAACCAGGTGCTGGCCTCCAGCGCCGGTAACGCGGTGGAAGTACGTGAAGCTGTGCGCTACCTGACCGGTGAATACCGTAACCCGCGCATCCACGAAGTGACCATGGCGCTGTGCGCCGAGATGCTGATCTCCGCCGGTCTGGCCAGCGACGAGCGCGATGCCCGTGCCAAGCTGCAGGCGGTGCTGGATAACGGCAAGGCGGCCGAGATCTTCGGTCGCATGGTGACTGGTCTCGGTGGCCCGGCCGATTTCATGGAGCGTTACGACGCTTACCTGCCCAAGGCAGCCATCGTACGTCCGGTTTTCGCAGCCAACAGTGGCTTCGTGACCGCCATGGATACCCGCGAGCTGGGTCTGGCCGTGGTCGCCATGGGCGGGGGGCGCCGCGCTGCCGGTGACAAACTTGATTATGCGGTCGGTCTGACCGACTTTATCCGCCTGGGTCAAAGTGTCGATGCTGACAAGCCGATCGCGATGATCCACGCTCAGACTGAAGAGCAATATGCTCAGGCTGCCAGCATGGTGCAGGCGGCTGTCCGGATTGGTGGCGAGCGGCCGGAGGCACTGCCTGAAGTGTACCGCCGTATCACCCTGGCCGATTTGTAACAAGGGGAAGACCCATGAAACGTACCTTTATTCTGATGATGGACTCTTTCGGTATTGGCGCTGCTGCCGACGCCGACAAGTTCGGAGATGTGGGCGCCAACACCCTTGGCCATATCGCCAAGGCGTGTGCGGCAGGTGAAATTGAAGGCCGCGGTGCCCTTAATCTGCCGAACCTCAACAAGCTGGGTCTGGGCCACGCCTGCGAGCAGGCCTCCGGCTACTTCCCGGAAGGGCTGAAGAAAGATATCGAGGTGGTCGGTGCCTACGGCTTTGCGCAGGAGCTCTCCTCCGGCAAGGACACCCCGTCCGGTCACTGGGAGATCGCCGGCGTGCCCGTGCTGTTCGAGTGGGGCTACTTCAAGGATCACCACAACAGCTTCCCGCAGGAGCTGCTGGATGCCATCGTCGAGAAGGCCGGTCTGCCGGGTTATCTGGGCAACTGCCACGCCTCCGGTACCCAAGTGCTGGATGATCTGGGCGAAGAGCATATGCGCACCGGCAAGCCGATCCTCTACACCTCTGCCGACTCCGTGTTCCAGATTGCTTGCCATGAAGAGACCTACGGCCTCGAGAAGCTCTATGAGCTCTGCCACATCGTGCGTGAGCTGCTGGAGCCCTACAACATCGGCCGCGTGATTGCGCGTCCGTTCGTAGGTACTGGCAAGGGCAACTTCAAGCGCACCGGCAACCGTCACGACTACTCAGTGCTGCCGCCGGCGCCGACCGTGCTGGATTACATGAAAGATGCGGGCGGTCAGGTGGTCTCTATCGGCAAGATTGCCGATATCTATGCCCAGCAGGGCATCACCAAGCAGGTGAAAGGGACCGGTCTGACCGAGTTGTGGGATCGCACGCTGGAAGAGGTGAAAGCGGCCGGTGACAACACCATCGTCTTCACCAACTTTGTGGACTTCGACTCCTCCTACGGCCACCGCCGTGATGTTGCCGGTTATGCCGGTGCACTGGAGTATTTCGATTCCCGCCTGCCGGAGCTGTTTGAGCTGCTGCAAGATGGCGACGTGGTGGTGCTGACTGCCGATCACGGCTGTGACCCGACCTGGGGTGGCACCGACCACACCCGCGAATACATTCCGGTGCTGTTCTTCGGCAAGCCGGTCAAGGCCGGCTCCGTCGGTCGTCGCGAGACCTTTGCCGATATCGGCCAGAGCATCGCGGCTTACCATGGCCTACCGAAACTGGCGTACGGTACCAGCTTCCTGTAATTTACCCGCCCGCCACTTCGGCGGCGGGCAATTTATAAAACAATAAAACTCAACCTAGTGTGAAGGAATCAAGAGAATGGCAACTCCTCATATCAATGCGAAAGATGGCGCCTTTGCTGATACCGTGCTGATGCCGGGCGACCCCCTGCGCGCCAAGTACATCGCTGAAACTTTCCTGGAGAACGTCGAGCAGATCTGCGACGTGCGCAACATGTTCGGTTTCACCGGTACCTACAAGGGCCGTCGTATCTCCGTCATGGGTCACGGCATGGGTATCCCGTCCTGCTCCATCTACGCCAAAGAGCTGATCACCGATTACGGTGTGAAGACCCTGATCCGCGTGGGCTCCTGTGGCGCTGTGCGTGAAGATGTGAAACTGCGTGACGTGGTGATCGGTATGGGTGCCTGCACCGATTCCAAAGTAAACCGTCTGCGCTTCAAGGATCACGACTTCGCTGCCATCGCCGACTTCGACCTGGTTGCCAATGCCGTGCAGGCCGCCAAGAACAAGGGCGTTGCCGTGCGCGTCGGTAACATCTTCTCCGCCGACCTGTTCTACACCCCGGACCCCTCCATGTTCGACGTCATGGAAAAATACGGCATCCTGGGTGTCGAGATGGAAGCCGCCGGTATCTACGGTGTGGCCGCAGAGTACGGTGCCAAGGCGCTGACTATCTGCACCGTCTCAGACCATATCCGTACCGGTGAGCAGACCACCTCTGAAGAGCGCCAGCTGACCTTCAACGACATGATCGAAATCGCACTGGATTCCGTCCTGCTGGGCGACAAGTAATTCCTTCGCGAATAAGAAACGGCGGCCTTCTGGCCGCCGTTTTTGTATCTGCTCTCTGGTTGCGCCATCAGTTTTCCGGAGGCGGCGAAGGGGGCGTACTCTTTTTCTTGTGCTTGCGCACCCGCATGTAGTTACGGCGCACGCCGTAGGAGATGAGCACCCCGGCCAGCAGGGCAACCAGCAACATCAGCCGCTGTTTCTCCTGCACCACCTTGAGCCGGGTGTCCTTGTCTGCCAGCATCTGCTGCTCTTCCAGGGTGATGCGCAGGAAGCCGATGGTCTGCTCGCCATCCCGGATCTCCTGTACGAACTGGATCCGCCCCTTGCCCTGCTCCGGCAGTGACTTGTTATCGCTGCCGATGGGCAGCAGGCTCTCCAGCGGCACCGCCTGCTCCGATTGGGCGAGGGGAATGCCGCGTCCGTCGTAGAGGGTGGCATCGAGGATCTCCGGCTCCGCCGCCAGATCTCGCGCCAGCCGCTCCAGCTCGCTGCTCTTCTCCTCCTTGATCCAGCGTTTCATGTCGCGGGCGGCATAGGCGACCAGCGCCTGTGCCCGGTTGCGCGCTTCGCTGTGCAGCGAGGCCTGGCTTTCACCCTGCATATGGATGAGCACACCGAGCACCCAGCATCCGAGCAGGATACCGGCACCCAGGCTGAGAACACGTTTGATGGGAAGATGACGCTGCAAGCGTGAGACCTCTGGTAACAAGGAGTGGCGCGATCTTGGCGCTTGCCTGTACAAAAAGCAATACGCTACTCTGGGCCAGCACTGTTAACCCCCTGATCACCAAGGAAGGCGTATCCCTTATGTTGTTGTCCCGGCTCCCCCCTCTGTTATCCGATTGGCCCGCGTTGTTGTCCGGCTCACCCTGTTGGCAGCTCAATGCAGATGCGTTGCAACCGACAGAGGCTCCGCAGGCTGGCGGCTGGTTGGTGCTGTTTGGCAAGGGGCTGGGTGCCTCCCATCTGGCGCGTCTGTCGCCACTGTTGGCTGCGCAGGAGTTGGCGGCCACCCTCTATCCTCCCACCAAGGTGGCGGGCGTGCCGTTGCTGCTGCTTGGCTGCGATCGCTTCTCTTCCGAGCTGGTGGCCGAGCTCAAGAGCGGTGAGTGGGAGATCGATCTCTGCCATCTGCCCGCGCTACCGACCCTGAAGGAGCCCGGCCTGCTGGTAATGGACATGGACTCCACCGCGATCCGCATCGAGTGCATCGACGAGATTGCTCGGCTTGCCGGGGTTGGCGAGCAGGTGGCGGCAGTGACGGCCGCAGCCATGCAGGGCAAGCTGGAGTTTTCCGACAGCCTGCGCAATCGGGTGGCCCTGCTGGCAGGGGCACCGGTCACCATTCTAGACGAGGTGGCGGCATGGATGCCTTGGATGCCGGGCTTGCAGCTGATGGTCGATACCCTCAAAGGGGCGGGTTGGAAGGTGGCTATCGCCTCCGGCGGTTTTACCCGTTTTGCTGGCCAGTTGCAGCGCGAGCTGGGGCTAGATGCCATCTTCGCCAACGAGCTGGCGGTGGAGGGGGGCCAGCTGAGCGGCAAGGTGAGCGGGCGCATCGTCGACGCCAGCGTCAAGGCCGAGGTGTTGCAGCAGCTTGCTCAGGAGTACGGCATTGCTGCCGACCAGACCGTGGCCATTGGCGATGGTGCCAACGATCTCAAGATGATGGGGGTCGCGGGTCTTGGCATTGCCATTCACGCCAAACCACTGGTGCGGGCGCAGGCGGCGGCCACCCTCAATCATCACGATCTGGAGGGGGTGGTCTGCCTGCTGGCGGCGCGGGCCTGCAGCGAGCAACGCTGGGACAAGCGCTGACAGTGTTTCAAGGAGGAAACCAATATAAATGGAATTGTTGCAGCAGTCTCTGTTTATCCCCTGTGGTAGCCATCAATTGCATGTTCGCCACATCAAACCCCGGGTCGCCGTGCATGGCGAGCCGATCCTGATGGTGCACGGCGCCATCGAGAACGGCCGGATCTTCTATACCGAATCGGGCAAAGGGTTGGCCTGCTTTCTGGCCCGCCATGGCTATCAGGTTTATGTGGCTGATTTGCGGGGGCGGGGGCTCAGCACTCCTGCTATCGCCGAGCAGGCGGAGCACGGTCAGCATGAGCTGATCACCGAGGATCTGCCCGCCCTGCACCGCTGGATTGCCGAGCGCCATCATGGCTTCAAGGTGCATTGGGTGGCCCACTCCTGGGGCGGTGTCATCATGGCCTCGACCCTGGTGCGCTTTCCCGAGCTGGCGGAACAGGTGGCCAGCCTGCTGTTTTTTGGCACCAAGCGTGGCGTGTCGGTGCACAATCCCGAGCGCTGGCTGAAGGTGGATCTGATCTGGAATCGGCTGGCCCCCTGGCTGGCCCGCCGCCGTGGTTTTCTGGCGGCTCGCAATCTGAAGATCGGTGCTGACGACGAGCCGCTGCGCTATCTACAGGAGACCATCCCCTGGGTCAAGTGCGGCCCCTGGCAGGATCCTCACGACGGTTTTGCCTATGACGAGGCGGCGGCACGGGTCAACTGGCCACCGCTCTGGATGATTTCGGCCAAAGCGGACAAGGTGCTGGGTCACCCGACCGATGTGCGCCGTTTCAGCGACGAGATGGGTTCGGCCACGCGTCACACCCGATTGGGGCGGGACAACGGCAACCGCCTCGATTATGACCACATCAATATGCTGACCGCCCCGCAGGCCCAGGAGGATCACTTCCCCCAGATCCTCGATTGGCTGCTCAACCCGCAGGCGGCATGACAAAAAACAGGGCGCCTCGAGCGCCCTGTTTCATTTTTGTCTGTTTCCGGATCATCAGTTCAGCGGCGGCGTGATGCCAAAGCGGAACAGGGTGGCCTGGGTGGTATCGGTCAGTTCGCCTACCCCCACCACGCTCCAGAGCTCCTCTTCCAGCTTGCGTGCCTTGTGGATGGCGAACTTGGCGATGTAGTCCAGCTCGTTGGCGATGAAGTTGGTGTCGGGCCGTCCGGTACGGGAGATACCGACCAGCACCGAGTAGAACTCCCCCTGTTGCTGCGCCAGCTCGATGAACTGACGCTTCTCTTTGACGTTGGCAAAGCTGCTGGCCAGCCGGCTGCTGAAGATGGGCAGGCCGGCCTTGGTCTGGATGCTGGCGATATAGACCTCGTCCTCTCTCGGTTTGTCCTCCCGCTCGATGGCACGCAACGGGTTCATCAGCAGCTCCTTGAGCAGCTCCCCCTGAAACAGCGGGTAGAGGTTCTCCTGCTCCGGCAGCTCGGCACAGGCTTGCAGCAGCCGCTGCAGACTGCGCGGTTGCAGAGACTTGCCGATGGAGGCCGGTTTGGGCGCGCCCTTCAGCTTGTTGACGTAGACCGGCGAGTTGAACAGGTGGTGGGTGTAGATGTTGCGCAGTGCCCGCGCCAGCCCACGATAGCGGCGCTGCTCCTGCGCCGCCTTGAGCTTGTTCTGGTTGCTCTCGATCAGCAGGCTGAAGAATTGGCGGCCGGTATGGCGATCCGAATCCCCTTCGATGCAGAGGTGCAGCACGGTGCGGGTCATGTTGAGGCTGACCAGTCGGTAGGAGAGGCGCTGCAGATCCATGCTCTTGGAGAGCTCCTGCAAGCGGGGCAGGGCGATGGTCACCACATCGTTCTTCTCGCCGATAAAAGCATCTTCCAGCTCGATTTGCAGGCCGTGTGTCGAGATGTCGCGGGTCCAGCCGATCCAGGATTTGCCGTTGTGATGGATGGCGACCGCGGTCTTGTGGATGTAGCGCGACTCCTTGCGCAGCTGAACATAGTGCAGGGTCTCGATCTCGAACGGGGCAACCCCCTGCTCGTGACCAAAGCGTTGCAGCTCGTTGGCGTTGTTGCTGACCCCCTCCTGATGGAACTCTTCTCGCTGGGACTCCAGGCCGATCTCCTGCAGCAGGCCGCAATAGCCGATCTGCTTGAGCCGCTCGAGCAGCAGGATATCTTGCAACTGCGGGTTGTCTTGCCCCTGCAGTTGTCCCACATCCGCTTCGACCAGATCGCACGCCTCCAGCGTGAACTTGTAGACTCGCCAGCTGGGGCGGCGTGAGCCCACCAGGAAGAAGAGGGCGGTGAGGCCACTCTGGCGCAGCTCCTCGGCGGTGGCGGAGAAGAAGTAGATGTGGCTGCGCACCGTGTGGGTAAAGCAGTAGATGATGGTCTCGGTGGTGGTGCCGGGGGCCGGGCAGAGCCGTTTCATCCGCTCCGCGCTGAAAAGCCCCGCGAGGGCATCGCGGTTTTTCTCATCGCGCCAATACTCCAGCAGGTGCTGGTTGTTTTCCGTGCGCAGGGCAATCTCGAGATTGGGGCTGTCGCCGGTGCCGAAGAAGAGCGGCATGCCGGTCATCCGCGGCAGGTAGAACTGCTCATACCCCTTGATGATGGCGGCGGAGAGCAGATAGTCGACGCTGACCCGATAGCGGATCTTGTTGGCGTCGATAAAGTCGCTGAGGAAGGCATCGAAGGCGGGCTGTTCGCCGGAGCGCACCAGTCGCAGCCAGTATTTCCCCTCTTTGCTCTCTTCGCCGAGGATCTGATAGCCGACCGACTGATGCAGCACCGGATTGGGGGTGTCCCGCTCCAGTCCGGTAAAGAAGACCTCTACTTGGGCGCCGGTGTGATAGTTCGGCAGATAGGGAACCGAGACCCGCATGCCACCCAGCGAGAGATCGGAACTCTTGGCGAACAGCTTCTCCCCGTCCTGAAACTTGATCAGCACCGGCGAGCTGAAGTGCATCCGCTCCTGACGGCGGCCGTAGTAGCTGGCAAAGGCAATGGTGTTGACATCATATTGCCGGAAGGGGCTGGCCGGCGGCGACAGTTGACCATCCACGCGGGCGTTGTGGTGCTGTTTTTGCCACTGTTGCAACGCCTCGTAGACGCCGAGGGTATAGATATCGCGGTAGAGATAGCACTGGGACTGGAACAGGGCTATCGCATCGGCGGGCATGAAGTGAGTGATGCCGTCAAACTCATGCACCAGGCACTCATCCTCCAGCTCATCGCGCATATCGATGACCCTGCGGCAGGGGGAGCACTTGCGCTTGAGCTCCATCTTGATCAGAAAACGGCTGTTGCTGTTTTCCTCCTGGGTCATGCGGTTGAAGATCTCCTCGAAATCTTTCTCCCGCAGCAAGGGGACGAGTTGTTCAATCAGATGTTGCTGGTGTTCTGAATCCATTTGTTCCTGCCACGGAAAGTCACTTTTCCGATTCTGGGTTTGATCTGTCGGTCGCAAACAAGTATATCAAGCAGGAATTCATCCTGTCCCCGAGTTATCAATGGCCAAAAATAAAACTGCTTATGTTTGTTCCGAATGTGGTGCCGACTTCACACGCTGGCAAGGTCAATGCAGCGAGTGCAAGGAGTGGAATACCATTACCGAGGTGCGCCTCGGTTCGGTGAGTCCCGCAGGCAAGAGTGCCCGTTACACCGGTTATGCCGGCGCGGTCGGCAGTCAGGTACAGACACTGGCAGAGATCGCCACCACCGAAATTCCTCGTTTTACCTCAGGTTTCAAGGAGCTGGATCGGGTGCTTGGTGGCGGTGTGGTGCCCGGCTCGGCCATTCTGATCGGCGGCAACCCGGGGGCGGGCAAGTCCACCCTGCTGCTGCAGACCATGTGTGGTCTCGCAGAGCGGATGAAAACCCTCTATGTCACTGGTGAGGAGTCGCTGCAGCAGGTGGCGATGCGGGCCAACCGCCTTGGGCTACCTACCGACAAGCTGCGGATGCTTTCCGAGACCAGCGTCGAGCAGATCTGCCTGATTGCCCAGCAGGAGCAGCCGCAGATCATGGTGATTGACTCCATTCAGGTGATGCATGTGGCGGATGTGCAATCGTCCCCCGGTTCTGTCTCACAGGTGCGCGAAGCGGCTGCACTGCTGACCCGCTACGCCAAGCAGAATCATGTGGCCATCTTTATGGTGGGCCATGTGACCAAGGATGGCAGTCTGGCGGGCCCCAAGGTGCTGGAACACTGCATCGACTGCTCTGTGCTGCTCGATGGTGGCCATGACTCCCGTTTTCGGACTCTGCGTTCCCACAAGAACCGCTTCGGTGCGGTCAACGAGCTGGGGGTCTTTGCCATGACCGAACAGGGGATGCGCGAGGTGAGCAACCCCTCCGCCATCTTCCTCAGCCGGGGGCAGGAGCAGGCGCCCGGTTCCATCGTCATGGTGATCTGGGAGGGCACCCGACCGCTGCTGGTGGAGTTGCAGGCGCTGGTGGATTACTCCCAGCTCTCCAACCCGCGCAGGGTGGCGGTGGGGATGGATCACAACAGGCTCGCCATGTTGCTGGCGGTGCTGCACCGTCACGGCGGGTTGCAGATGGCGGATCAGGATGTCTTCATCAACGTGGTTGGCGGTGTCAAGGTCGAGGAGACCAGTGCGGATCTGGCGCTGCTGCTGGCGATGGTCTCCAGTTTCCGGGATCAGGCGCTGCCCAAGGATCTGGTGGTGTTCGGCGAAGTGGGTCTTTCTGGTGAAATTCGCCCGGTGCCATCCGGCCAGGAGCGGTTGCAGGAGGCGGCCAAACACGGTTTTCGTCGCGCAATCGTGCCGCACGCCAATGCCCCCAAGCATCCCATCGAAGGGATGGAAGTGGTGCCGGTCAAGAAGCTGTCTGAGGCACTCGAGGCGCTGTAATCCCTCAGCATTGCAATCGAGACAACCGCACAACGGAAAAAGAGCGCCTCGGCGCTCTTTTTTATGGGCTGGCACCTGCCATCAGGGCTGGCTATGTTCCAAATGTTCGCTCAGCAGTTGTTCCAGCTCGCGGTGGAGTAGCTCTTCGTCGCCGACGTTGAGCTCGATCATCCGCTTGAGGTGGGTGGCGCTGTCGATATCGATGTGGTGGCAGTAGAACCCCAGCTTCTTGCTGGCTTCGTGGGTCAGCTCGACCTGCATTTTTATCTCGATATCGCTACCACTCAGGATAAAGCTGAGCTGGTACTCCTTGTTGTCACGGCTCTCCCAGTCGTCGGGGCGGATCAGCAGGGCTCCCTGCAAGGAGACGTCGACAAGCTGGGTCTGCCACTTCTGTTCCCCCTGGGTGAGTTCTGCCATGGTCAAGTAGAGGATCCGTGCAAAACGGCGGCGCTCAGACATGCTCATCTCCTGTATGCAATAAGTGTGGACGCTAGGGTCATTGCTCTGAGTGTAATCCACCTTGGTTGCCAGTATCTTGAACTTGCTCCGAAAATGGCATTCAGGCTTGCTGGGTACTCAAGGATTCCACCACATGAAGCGCCTTGACCAGGCGATCTTCCTGTTTGAACCGCTCTTCCAGAACCGGACCCAACTCATTGAGATCATCATCCAGTAGCAGCAATTGGGCCTCGTCGGCATCACTGTATTTGTCGTTGAACTCGAGGGCGAATTCAGTGCTGTTACGAATATGGGGATAGATGCGCTTGGCCAGCTCCAGTGTTTCGCCGCTGGCTTGCTCGAAGGCGGTGACGACGTGGTGGTAGATCTCGAAATGGCCTGCACTGACATAGTCGACCAGGCGGTCGCAAAACTGATGCAGCTCTTCTGTTTTGGGCAGGCTGCGTTGTTTGGTCCGCGCCGGAGTGAGGCCTGCCAGCTGCATGTATCCAACCAGCAACGCTTGCCTTGCATCCAGCCAGTCGTCGATAGCTTTATGCTTGCCTGCCAGCGCCTGCTTGGTCTGTTCCAGTTTCGTCAACATAATCCCTATCCCTCCGTGGGGCAAAGGCTGGCCGATTGTTCGGTATTCCGAGCCGTTTGAGCAGTGACACAACCTATAACTAGGGAAAATCTGGGCAAGCGTCAATAGCCATGGGGGGATAATGTTAAGTGGCGAAGAAATAGTCAGCGGATTGTGTCTGCGTGCTAGCAGGTTTCAGGCCTGCTCACGGTTTTTCGCGTGTGGAATGTGACTATTTCCGCAGATCTTGATGAAAACCCCAGCGTTTGACGCGTTCGGCTCGATAAAGGCTTTGCCTGTGCGTTTTTTTTTGCATAGAGTGACCCAGCGCTAAATGCCCGATCATAAAGGAAATGTTATGAACAAAGCTCAACTTGTCGATGCGATTGCCGCCAAAGCAGATCTGAGCAAAGCTCAGGCCAAAGTGGCTCTGGAAGAGATCATCAATGGTATTACCCAGAGCTTGAAAGAAGGCGATGCTGTGCAACTGGTCGGTTTTGGCACCTTCAAGGTCACCCACCGCGCAGGCCGCACCGGTCGTAACCCGCAAACTGGTAAAGAGATCCAGATTGCTGCTGCCAACGTGCCTTCATTCGTGGCTGGCAAGGCTCTGAAAGACGCCGTCAAGTAAGTCCGAAAGTCTGTTTTGTCCAATGCCAGTCAGCTTGCTGACTGGCATTGTTTTTATGGGATTCTCCCATCCTTCCTAGTTAGTCCTTACTGACTTTTCCTTCTGTCGGCCTCGTTGCGGCTGAGGCCTTATGCCGTCTGCGGGTTGGATGGCAGCGGCCAGATCCGCTCATAGGCCCAGGTAAAGACCATGATGTAGACGAGGTAGAAGGCGACGAAGCCGAGATCCAGCATCAGGGCGTCCCACACTCCCAAATCGAGCCAGAACATGACGCAGGGGAGGGAGAGCATCATAAAGCTCGCCTCATAGCCAAACGCGTGCAGGAAGCGGTCCAGTGGTCGCTTGTTGGTGCGCCCGCACAGTTTGAGCAACCCCTTGTCGAACAACAGGTTCCAGCCGTAGGTCCAGGCTGTGGCGACGATGGAGAAGAAGATGGCCAGCGAACCGACCTCGGCGACGCCCTGACCGAACAGCTGGCTGATCAGCGGTGCGACCAGTGCCAGTCCGATGCCTTCGTAGAGAACCAGATAACGAAGTCGATCCGGGGTGGTGCGTAGTTGGGTACTACTCATGGGTGATGTGCCTCCTGTGGGAGGCGCATTCTAATCAGGGAGTGGTTAAAAGAGAAGCATCGGTCCGTCATGACTGGCGTTGAGGGGCATGATGATGCCCCTTCATTTGCGATACTTCTCTATTGCCAATTTGGGCGTTAGCCCTGAGTGGTCAAGTCTGCGACTCAGGCGCCGGTTGGCGTGACCCGGGTCAGCATGGCAAAGCCCTCTTCCACTTGTGTGAGCTCTACCTTGACCTCTCCCAACTCGGCGAGCGAGGCAACATGGGTGCCGCCACAGGGGATGGTGACCTCCTGGCCTTCCAGCATGCAGTGCCAGTAACGGGAATCGATGATCGCCTCGCCAGCGCGGCTACGGCGGATCTCGCCTCCGGCTGCGATCCAGTCGGCCAGTTGCTGGTTGACCTTCTCTTCAATCAGCGCCAGATCTGCCAGCAGCGCCTCGCTGTTGACCCCCTTCTTGCGCAGGCTCTTGCCGATGCGGTACTGCTCCCGCGATCCACAAGGCTCGACCCGAGAGCTTTGAATAGCCAGGCGATCGAAGTCGGGCTGGCCCAGTGCATCGCACTCGCTTACCTCCTTGCGCCAGTAGGGGGTGAGTACTCGATTGAGCGCCAGTGCCGCCAGATGGCAGCCACTATGGCCCAGACTCAACGCGTGGCGGGCCGCGCTATCTACTTGCAATTCGACCTGGCTGCCAACGGCTAGCGCGTGGTCACCGGTCAGCGGGTGGACCACCACGAAACGCCACCCCTCTGCGCCCCGCTTGACCGGAATGGCAGTATCGACGAACAGCTCGCCATCCGGGCTGATGGCCCCCATTCGGCAAGGGCCAATGGTGGCTTCGCCTCCTTCCCAGCGAACATGGCCCACATCCCCTGGCTGATCGGGCCAGAGGTGGCTCTGGGGATGAAAGGGGGTGAGGTCGGTGACCAGCAGCGTGGTGTCACCGCGCTGGCAGCAGACCACGCTGGCCTGCTCTTGATGATGGCCCAGTACGAAGCTGGCTCGGGTATGTTCCATGGCAAGGCTCCCGCAACGATAAATGAGAAGAGAAAGCGGCAGCATACGCCAAAGTGCGAAGAGGCTCATTAACCAGAGTTAATGAGCCTCTCTTCTCGGTTTTACGGTTCGCTAGATCATGGCGACCAGCAGATAGGCATTGAGCCCGATCACCAGCGCAACGATAAGGCGGCCGACGGCTTGTGTGACCGGATGGTTGCGATGTTGCCCCATCAGCGCCCGATCGCCGGTCAGCATCAACAGCGGGATCAGGGCCAGCGCGATGCCAAAGCTCAGGATCACCTGACTCAACACCAGAATTTCGGTGGTGTTGAGTCCCATGGCGATTACCACGAAGGCGGGAGCCATGGTGATGGCGCGACGCAGCCAGAGCGGGATGGTAAAGCGGACAAAGCCCTGCATCACCACTTGCCCGGCCAGGGTGCCCACCACGGTAGAGCTGATGCCGGATGCGACCAGCGAGAGGCCAAACAGGGTGGCGGCAGCCTTACCCAGCAGCGGAGTGAGGGTCTGGTAGGCGGATTCCAGCTCCGCTACCTGCTGGTGGCCCGAGCTGTGGAACGCGGCGGCCGCCATCGCCATCATCGCCAGATTGACGAAACCGGCGATGGTCATGGCAATCGCCACATCGACCCGGGTGGTGTGCAGCCGCTGGCTGACCGAGCCCTGATCCTGCGTGTGCTGGGTCAGTGCCGAGTGCAGATAGATAACGTGGGGCATCACGGTAGCACCGAGCACACCGGCGGCCAGATAGACGGCATCGCTGTTGGGCAGACCGGGGAAGAGAGCCCCTTCCAGCAGGCTGGGCAGATGGGGGCGGGAGAAGATCAGCTCGACGATGTAGGCCGCCGCGACAAACAGCAGCAGGCCACCGACCACAAACTCCAGCGGTTTCTGGCCACGGGATTGCAACATCAGGATCCCCCAGGTCACCACGGCGGTGATGCAGGCTCCTTCAAGCAAGGTCACGCCAAGCAGCAGCTTGAAGCCGACTGCGGCGCCGATAAATTCGGCGAGATCGGTGGCCATAGCGATGATCTCTGCCTGCACCCAGTAGGCCCAGACCACCGGTTTTGGCAGTCGGTCGCGGATGTGCTCCGCCAGATTCTTGCCGGTGACGATGCCAAGTTTGGCCGAGAGGGTTTGCACCACCATGGCCATCAGGTTGGCCCATACCACCACCCAGAGCAACTGGTAGCCAAAGGTAGAGCCCGCCTGAATATTGGTGGCGAAGTTGCCCGGGTCGATATAGCCGATGGCGGCGATAAAGGCAGGCCCGAGCAGGGTCAGTTTGAATTTGCGGGCTGGAATCGTAGTCGTCAGTGCGGGTTGCATGGCATCACCCTCCATAAGGATATGGAGAGAGAATAGATCTAAGTGATAATCATTATCAATTGTTGTTTCTGATGATTTCCATCGGGAAAAACATTTAAGGCGGTCAGTTGCAGTGAGGGATGTGATTTCGTACAATACGCCGCCCTAGAAAAGCAGCGACTAAACACCTTTATGTTCCTTGCCTCCGAGGTCTGGCTGCACCTGGGCGGAGGCTGAATTAATCCGTAAGGAGCTAAAATGCGTCATTACGAAATCGTCTTCATGGTTCATCCGGACCAGAGCGAGCAAGTTCCCGGCATGATCGAGCGTTACACCGGCGCCATCACCACCTCCGGTGGTACCATTCATCGCCTGGAAGATTGGGGCCGTCGTCAGCTGGCTTACCCGATCGACAAACTGCACAAAGCCCACTACGTTCTGATGAACGTAGAAGCAGAGCAAGCCGTTATCGATGAGCTGGAAACCAACTTCCGCTTCAACGATGCCGTTATCCGCAACATGATCATGCGCACCAAGCACGCCGTGACTGAAGTTTCTCCGATGGCCAAGGCCAAAGAAGAGCGCTTCACCCGTCGTGACGACGAGCGCCGCGAAGAAGCTACTGAAGCTGCTTCCGAAGAGTAATTCTGGATCACTGACTAGAGGATAAAGGCCATGGCACGTTATTTCCGTCGTCGTAAGTTCTGCCGCTTCACCGCCGAGAACGTTACCGAGATCGACTACAAAGATATCGTTACTCTGAAAAACTACATCACTGAATCTGGCAAGATCGTACCGAGCCGTATCACCGGTACCCGCGCCAAGTATCAGCGTCAGCTGGCACGCGCCATCAAGCGTGCTCGTTACCTGGCTCTGCTGCCGTACACCGATCTGCACAACAAGTAAGAATCGGCCCGGCACTTAAGCCTAACTCAACGAAATTTATAGAGGAAAGGTAATGCAAGTTATCCTGCTCGACAAAATCGCCAAACTGGGCGGTCTGGGTGACCAAGTTTCCGTGAAATCTGGTTATGCCCGTAACTACCTGATCCCGCAAGGCAAAGCTGTTATGGCCACCAAGGCCAACATCGAAGCTTTCGGTGCTCGTCGCGCTGAGCTGGAAGCCAAACTGGCTGCCAACAAAGCTGCTGCTGAAGAGCGTGCTGCCAAGCTGGCCGAACTGGCTACCGTGGTTATCGCTTCCAAGTCTGGCGACGAAGGTAAGCTGTTCGGTTCCATCGGTACCCGTGACGTGGCTGAAGCCATCACTGCTGCCGGCGTAGCCGTTGCCAAGAGCGAAGTCCGCATGGGCAACGTTCTGCGTAACACCGGTGACTACGAAGTTGCTGTTCAGCTGCACGCTGACGTTAAAGCAACCGTACAGATCCAGGTTGTTGCCCTGTAATAGCGATTCGCTTTTGCAGAAAAAACCCGCGCTTTTGCGCGGGTTTTTTATTTTCCGGCCCGGGGGTAGAGTGAAGGTCTGTTCCACTGGAGGAGATCCTTATGGCTTGGGTAGAAGGCCGCGTCATCGAACGCATCGAATGGACACCCACCCTTTTCTCCCTGCGGGTAGCGGCCGAGCTGGCTCCCTACAAGGCAGGCCAATTCACCAAGCTGGCCCTCGAGCAGGGCGATCGCCGCATTCAGCGCGCCTACTCTTTCGTCAATCCCCCCTCTGCGCCATATCACGAGTTCTATCTGGTCGAGATCCCGAGCGGTGAGCTGACTCCCTCGCTCGGCTCGCTGCAAGCGGGCGATACCCTGCTGGTGCAATCCCAGGCCACCGGCTTTCTGACGCTGGATGAGGTACCGGCCGGGCGCGATCTCTGGCTGCTCTCGACCGGTACTGCCATCGGCCCCTTCCTCTCCATGCTGGCCGATGGGGAAGCCTTCAACCGTTTCGAGAATCTGGTGCTGGTGCACGGGGTGCGCAAAGGCGAAGAGCTGAGCTATCAGGATTTGATCGCCAGCTTTGCCGAGCAGTATGGCGAGCGCTTTAGCTATGTCCCCTTTGTCAGCCGCGAGCCCTGGCCCGATGCAATGGCAGGGCGGATCCCGGCGGCGATTGCCAATGGTCAGTTGCAGGATCGAGTGGGGTTGGAGTTCTCACCCGAGCTGAGTCAGGTGCTGATCTGCGGCAATCCGGAGATGGTGAAAGAGACCCAGCAGACCTTGCTGGCGCTGGGGTTGGCCAAGAATCTGCGGCGGGCGCCGGGCAATATCAGTGCGGAGAATTATTGGTAAAACAATCAGCACAGGGGCGCCAGGTCCCTGTTGCATCAGGAGAGGGCGTTCAGTTCTTCTTGCCGTTGCCCTTGTTTTTATCTTTCTGTTTGTCGTGACCTTGCCCGGGGTTATTGCCGCTGTGGATGCTGCGGTTGTAGTGATCCCGGTACTTGCCATCCATCTTGTCGCAGTTGAGTTTGATCCGGCTGTCGCCAATGCCAAGATCCAGGCAGTTGTCCTGCCACCAGTCGTACTCTTTGTCATCCCAGTCGAGATTGATCTTGATGTTATCACCGGAGATCTTGATGCCATCGCTATTTTTGCTTGGCGGCGCCGCAACCGCGGTGCCATGTGCCATCAGCAGGGAGAGCAGCAGGGCGCCGCGCCGGATAACAGGGTTGTGTTTGGCTTGGGTCATCGCAAGGGTACTCCTGTCGTTATTGGCCACTCTGCGAGTTGGCAGGGATCTGGTTGGTTTGCGGTGGCTGGTTGCGGTTCTCTTCATCTTCCAGATTGAATTTGACCGCCCTGCAGTCGGCCGGGGCGGTTTCGCCGACCCCCAAGTCGAGGCAGTCGTTCTGGGTCCAGCCGAACTGCTTGTCATCCCAGTCCAGATTGAATTTAAGCTCATCGACGGAGAATTCGGAGCCACTGCTCTCTTGATATTGCTGGGTCGCTGCGGCGCTGCCGGTAACCAGAAGAAGGGAGAGTAGCAAAGTGGTATTACTGTTCATGATGGCCTCGGATAATTGCAACTGTGGATGAGTGTACAGACCGGAGCTGAACCCGGGCGGAACTGTTCCCCATCTCGCTACATGATCAAGTCAGGGAGGGATTGTATCGCTTTTCTGCTGCCGATTTGTCCGTTTTGGTCGCACTCTGGGCAGCTGGTTGCCAATCTGAAGGAATTCAGTCATTTGCCCTTCTCTGGGCGAGTCTGGCGACTATAATCGGCAGCCAACTTTTCCTGCACAGCACACCCCTTCATCATGACCACACAGGACTCCTCCACATTGCGCTACCCCAAGGGGTGGTTTGCTCTGACGACGGTATACAGTTTCACCGGGTTGGCCATTCTGGCTTCCATTATCTTCTCCCTGCTGCTGTTCCTCTCCATCGATGACAACCCGCTGATGAAGTGGCTGTTCGGCGGCTTGGCCATCATCTTCGAGCTGGGCAAGTTTTACGTCTGGTACGAGTACGGCGAGCGCAAGGCGCGGCGGGATTTAAGTGGTGCTTTCTGGTCGCTGCTGTTTTACGGCGTGCTGGCGGCCATCTCCATCGGCGGCAGTATTGGTGGCATCAACAGCGCCACCAACACGGTACTGAGTCAGCAGGCGCGCCACGAACGGGAGCTTGCCCGTTTCGACGAGCAGATCGCCAGCATCGAGCGGCAGATCCAGCTCAACGAGGAGGCGGCCCGTAAATATATCGAGCTGGAGCGCATCTCCAGTGGCGTCTCCTCGTTGCAGCACGCCAATACCAAGCTGCGCTTGCAGCAGGATGAGCTGCGTCAGCAGCGCGATGCCAAGCCGGTCAACGAACAATCCTCCATGTTGGGGCTGATGAGCAGTCTGGCGGACGGGGTGGGGATGAGCATCAGTCAGGTGCAGTTCCTGCTGGTCTGCTTCCTCTCGGTGCTGCTCGACGTGTTCGGCGCCTTCTTCGTCAGCCTGATCGGCGAGGAGAACCGCTTTCGCCGGATGTGGCGCTGGCAGCAGGAGCAAGCTCGCAGAGAGGCACAGGCAGCGTTGGCGATGGCTGCCCAGCCTGAGCCCATCATGCCCCCCGAGCCCGCTCCCGAAGTGCTGGCGCAGGTGCGCGGTGCGCTGGTGAGCGGTGAGCTCAAGTGCAGCAAGCGCTCGGTGGCACAGGCGCTGTCACTCTCGCTGGAGGAGGTGGATCGGGTGTTCCACCATCTGCTGTCGCAAGGGGTGCTGGGGCAGGGGAGCAATCGCCATTATCATCTGCGTACTGACAGCGATTGAACCCGTTTTATTCGAACCAGACTAGGCCATCATAAGGACGTGTCTTGAGTGAATCGAGGCGACTGGCAAGGTTGCCAACATGGATCTCTAGTTGATGGCCGTCCGGGTCTTTTAGATAGAATGAGTCCCCTTCGCTGCTATTTGTCTTCCACTCTTCGATGCCCGCCTGGCGCAGACGGGCACAGAACTCTGAGAAGTGTTCCGCAGCGATACTTAGGGCGACATGGCTATAGTCTTCGGCGGGCTTAGCGGGGTCACTGGAAAGGCAGAGCCACAGCTCCCCCAGAGTTAAATAGGCCCCGCGAGCCCATCGCACCTTGGGACGAAAACCGAGTAAATCAACGTAAAACGTAAAGCTCTTTTCAAGATCTCTTGTTGCCAAGGTCAAATGATTCAATCCGCTCAGCATTGTTGCTCCCTTTATCCGATATCAAACGCGTAACCATTAGTTGGTCAGCACCATCATCAGGCTGAGGAAAGCGGCCAGTCCGCCACCGATGCCGATGATCCAGTAAAACCCCTTGGCCCCCTGTTTGAGCGGGATGCGGAAGTAGAGCAGAAATGCCCACCACCCCAGTGCCAGCAACAGAGGAATAAGAAACATTCGAGCCATGGTGTCCTCGCTGTTATTCTGTTGACCCTTGATCAATCAACAGGATGGATTGTGCAATGACGCAACTACAGATTACCGCATTCGGTGACCCCTCGGTACTCAAGCTCAACCCTTCCCTCGATAAGGTGCCTGCCGATGGCGAAGTACGGGTGCGCATCTGCTTTGCGGGGGTGAACCCCATCGATGCCAAAACCCGCGCCGGTCTTGGCTGGGCGGCGGCCCAGAACAAGGACAAGCTGCCCTGGACACCGGGTTATGATATCTCCGGCGTGGTGGAGAAGGTGGGCCCCGGCGTGACCTCGCTGGTCGAGGGGGATCGGGTGTGCGGCATGGTCGGTTTTCCCCTCACCGCCGGTGGCTACGGGGAGTCTGTGGTGGCAAGCGAGAGCGAGCTGGTCAAGCTCGACGGGGTGAGCCTGCAGCAGGGGGCGGCGCTGCCGCTGGCCGGTCTCACCGCCTGGCAGGGGCTGCTTGAGCACGGCGGCCTCCAAAGCGGTCAGCGGGTATTGATCCTCGCCGGGGCCGGAGGTGTCGGCCATCTGGCGGTGCAGTTTGCCAGCGCTTATGGCGCCGAGGTGGTGGCCACCGCCAGCCCCGACAACCATGGCTTCCTCCATGCTTTGGGGGCGCGCTGGATGGTGGATTACCACGATGCGAACTGGCCAGCACGGGTGGTGGCAGAGGCCGGTCAGGTCGATCTGGTGCTGGATCTGGTGGGTGGCGAGAGTGGCAAGGCGGCGCTCGCTTGCGTCAAGCCGGGTGGCCGTCTGGTGACGGTACCCACCATCACTGCCCAGCAGATCAAGGATGCTGGGGCTGCGGCGGGTATCGAGGTGGTCGGCATGCTGGTTCACCCTGACCAGAAGCAGCTGGGTCAGATGTTGATGCTGCTGCGTCAGGGGGAGGTGAAGGTCACCCTCGCCGGTGAATTCCCCCTGGCCGAGGGGGCGCTGGCCCATCAGGCCATCGAAAGGGGCCATGTGCGCGGCAAGCTGCTGCTGCGGATGCCTGCGGCCGATGGCCTACCCGGATGAGCGAGATGATGGATATGGGGCTGGGGTGGCTCTTTTTAAGCGCCTTTACCTCCGCCACCCTGCTGCCCGGCAGCTCCGAAGTGCTGCTGGGGGCCATGGCGGCCAAGGGGGAGTGGAGCATGGCGAGCCTGCTGCTGTGGGCGACGCTGGGCAATACCCTCGGCTCCATGACCACCTGGTGGCTCGGCTGGCTCGCCACCTTCAAGAAAAAACCGGAAGATTTTCAAGGCCGTGGGGAACAAAAAGCCTTAGGCTGGCTCAAACAACATGGTCACTGGTGTCTGCTGCTTGCCTGGACGCCGGTGGTCGGTGATGGTCTCTGTCTGTTGGCCGGTTGGCTGCGCCTCTCCTTCTGGCGCTCTCTCATTTTGATCGGGCTCGGCAAATTGTTCCGTTATGCCCTGGTTTTTCTGCTGGCCAGTCACATTTTCTAGCCTGTTTTTGTCACTCACGAGGTTACCGTGAACAAAGTCATACCTTTAACGATTCTGCTGGGCTTCACCCTGCCGGTGCTGGCGGCACCGACCCTGATCGCCGAACAGGGCAAGGAGGAGGGCAAGCTCGCCATCCCCTACCAGATGTACAAGCTGGACAACGGCCTGACCGTGATCCTGGCCCCCGACCGCTCCGATCCGCTGGTGCACCTCGATGTGACCTATCACGTCGGTTCATCCCGCGAGACGGTCGGCAAGTCCGGTTTCGCCCACTTCTTCGAGCACATGATGTTCCAGGGCTCGAAGCACGTTGGTGATCAGGAGCACATGCGGATCATCAACGAGGCCGGTGGCGACATGAACGGCACCACCAACAAGGATCGCACCAACTACTACGAGACTGTGCCTGCCAACCAGCTGGAAAAAGTGCTCTGGCTGGAGGCGGATCGGATGGGCTTCCTACTCGATGCGGTGAGCCAGAAGAAGTTCGAGATCCAGCGCGCCACTGTCAAGAACGAGCGGGCCCAGCGGGTCGATAACCAGCCGTACGGGCTGGTGAGCGAGAAGGTGGGGGAGGCGCTCTATCCGCGTACTCACCCCTACTCCTGGCAGCCTATCGGTTACGTGGAAGATCTCGACCGGGTCGATGTGAACGACCTCAAGCAGTTCTTCCTGCGTTGGTATGGCCCCAACAACGCCACCCTGACTCTGGGCGGCGACTTTGACAGCAAGCAGGCTCTCGAGTGGATCGAGAAGTACTTCGGCTCCATCCCGCGCGGCCCGGACGTGGCCGAGCCGACGCCAAAGCCGGTGACTCTGCCCGAGACCCGTTACGTGACGCTGCAGGACAAGGTGCACCTGCCGCTGCTCTATATCAGCTACCCCACCGTATCCCTTGGTGACCCGCAGGAGCCTGCGCTCGACATGTTTGCCGACGTACTCGGCGGTTCCGCCAGCTCCATGCTCTACCAGTCGCTGGTGAAAACCGGCAAGGCGATCGATGTGGGGGCGTCCCACTACTGCGAAGAGCTGGCCTGTACCCTCACCGTCTACGCCTATCCCAATCCGTCGCAGGATGGCAGCCTCAAGACCCTCAAGGGGGAGGTGGACAAGGTGATCGGCGAGTTTGCCCAGCGCGGCCTCAAGCCGGAAGATCTGGAGAAGGCGATCGCCAAGTACCGTGCCTCCGCCATCTGGGGTCTGGACAGCGTCTCCGGCAAGGTGAGCCAGCTCGCCATGGGTCAGGTGTTTGCCCAGGATCCCAACTATGTGTTCAAGACGCTGGATGCCATCGGCAAGGTGACACCTGAGCAGGTGAAGGCCGCCTACGACAAGTTCATCGCCGGCAAGCCTGCGGTGGTGCTGAGCGTGGTGCCCAAGGGCAAGACCGAGTGGCAGGTTGCCACCCCGAACTTTACCCCCGCCAAGCGCGAGCTGCCGGATTACAGCAAGCATGACGAAGCGCTGGCCGAACGACCGGTAAAAGACAATTTCGATCGCAGCGTGCAGCCCAAGGCGGGCGAGGCGGTGAGCGTCAAGGTGCCCGCCATCTGGCACGGCAAGCTCGACAAGAACATCGAGATCATCGGTACCAAGAGTGACGAGATCCCCGCGGTCTCCATCATGATCGCCCTGCCGGGCGGCATTCGTGCCGAAGATAAGGGGCAGCTTGGACTGGCCAATTTGACCGCCGCCATGATGGGGCAGGGCACGGTGCGCCTGACCGAGGCTCAGCTGAGCGATGAGCTGCAAAAGCTGGGTTCAAGCATTGATGTCTCCAGCGCCCAGTACAACAACCTGATCACCATCAGCTCGCTGGCGGATAAGTTGCCCCAGACCCTGGCGCTGGTGCGCGAGGTGCTGGAGCGCCCTGGCATGCGGGAGGCGGACTTCGAGCGGGTCAAGGCGCAGCTGCTGCAAGGGATGCAACAGGCCCAGCAACAGCCCGAGTGGCTGGCCGGGCAGGCGTTCCGCGAGCTGGTCTACGGCAAGCAGAACCGCCTCGGGCAACCTACCGACGGGGTAGCGGCCGATGTGGCCAAGCTGACCCTGGCGGACGTGAAGCACTTCTATCAGGCCTACTACAACCCCACTAACGCCAAAGTGGTGGTGGTCGGTGATGTGGGCCAGAAGCAGATCGAGGAGCAACTTGGCTTCCTGACCGAGTGGAAGGGGGCCACGCCGACTCTGGGGGATCTCAAGCTCAATGGTGAGCAGGCCAAGCCTGGCATCTATCTGGTCGACAAACCGGGGGCGCCCCAGTCGGTGATCCGCATCGGTCGTCGCGCCATGCCGTTCGATACCACGGGGGATTACTTCACCGCCGGGCTGATGAACTTCAATCTGGGTGGCAACTTCAACAGCCGCATCAACCTCAACCTGCGCGAAGACAAGGGTTACACCTACGGCGCCAGCTCGGGTTTCTCCGCCAACCGCGAGGTGGGCACCTTCGCCACCGGCGCCAATGTGCGGGCCGATGCGACTGTGGATGCCATCCGCCAGTTCCTCAAGGAGATGGACAACTACCGCAAGAGCGGCCCGACCCCGGTGGAGCTGGCCTATATGCGCAGCGCGGTCTCCCAGCAGGATGCCCTCTCTTACGAGACCTTGGGCCAGAAGGCGGGCTTCCTGCTGCAGATGGTGATGTATGACCTGAAACCGGACTATGTGCAGGCCCAGAACAACCTGATCAAAACAGTGTCGCCCGAGGCGCTGAAGGCCAGTGCGGCCCGTTGGCTCAATCCGGCCGACATGGTGATCGTGGTGGTGGGAGACAAGCAAAAGCTTGAAAAACCCCTGAAGGAGCTTCATCTTCCCATCTATCCGCTGCAGTTGCCGTAACTGACGCTTTATAAAAATCAAGAGCCGCCCCGGATGGGGCGGCCTCACATGAGCCGTGAATATGACTACAACAAGCTTGTCGCTCACCGAGTTGCTGAATGCGTTGGGATCACCGGAGCGCCTCACCGCGCTCAAGGGGATCCGGCGCGGGATCGAACGTGAATGCCTGCGCATCACGCCGGATGGCCGACTCGCCCAGAGTGACCATCCCCGGGCGCTGGGCTCGGCCCTGACCCATCCCAATATCACCACCGACTACTCGGAGAGCCTGCTGGAGTTCATCACCCCGGCCACCGACTCCATCGACAGCCTGATGGAGCAGCTCGGCGACATCCATCACCATGTGATTCAGCATCTGGGTGACGAGCGGATTTGGCCGCTCTCCATGCCCTGCTTCGTCGGTGGGGAAGAGAGCATCCGGCTGGCCCAGTACGGCAGCTCCAATATCGGCAAGATGAAGACTCTCTACCGTCAGGGTTTGAAGAACCGCTATGGCAGCCTGATGCAGGTGATCGCCGGGGTGCACTTCAACTTCTCCATGCCAGACAGCTTCTGGAGCGAGTGGCAGGATCTGGTGTGCGAAGGGTGTTGCAGCCAGCGCTTTATCTCCGACAAGTACATGGGGCTTATTCGCAACGTCTACCGCTTCGGCTGGCTGGTGCCCTATCTGTTCGGCGCCTCCCCGGCCATCTGCGAATCCTTCCTCAAAGGGCGCAAGAGCAACCTGCCGTTCGAGAAGACCGGCAAGGGTACCCTCTATCTGCCTTACGCCACCGCGCTGCGTCTCTCCGATCTCGGCTATACCAACAGCGCCCAGGCTGGGCTCAAGATCAGCCACGACAATCTGCCGGCCTATGTCAGCAGCCTGCGCCGTGCCATCAACACCCACAATCCCGACTTTGCCAAGATTGGGGTCAAGGTGGATGGGGAGTATCGTCAGCTCAACGACAACGTGTTGCAGCTGGAGAATGAGCTCTACGCCCCGATCCGGCCCAAGCGCACCCCGCGCAGCGGCGAGAAGCCCTCGGATGCGCTGGATCAGCGCGGCATCGAATACATCGAGCTGCGCACCGTGGACGTCAACCCTTTCACCCCGCTCGGCATCGACGCAGATCAGATCCGCTTCTTCGACCTGTTCCTGGTCTGGTGCCTGCTGCGCCCCTCTCCGGTGCTGAGTGACGAGGAGATTGCCCGCAACCGCCGCAACCAGAACAAGGTAGTGCTGGAAGGGCGTCGTCCCGGCCTGACGCTGGAAGATGAGCAGGGCAATGCCATTGGCCTCAAAGAGTACGGCCTCAAACTGTTTGACGAGCTGGCTCAGGTGGCCGACCTGCTGGATCGCTGCTGTGGCCGCAACCGCTATCGCGAGACGCTGGCGATGCATCGCGAGAAGCTGCTCAACCCCGAGCTCACCTACTCCGCCCGCATGCTCAAGGAGCTGCTGGAGAGCGGCAAGGACAACGGCTGCTACGGTGACAAGCTGGCGACCCGCTATCGCGAGGAGCTACTGGCAGGGGAGCTGCAGTACTGGGATGAGGCCTACTTTGCCGGTGAGGCGAAGGATTCGCTGGCCAAGCAGCGCGAGCGCGAGCGCAGCGACAGCCTGTCGTTCGATGACTTCCTGGCCGACTACTTCGGTACCAGTGCCACCACGGCCTGAAGGCGGGTTCGTACCGACCAAAGTGCCAACAAAAAGCCGCTCGAGTGAGCGGCTTTTTTATTTCTCTGAACCTGAGCGATATCAGACGTGGTTATACATCGCCTCGATTTCGCTCTGGTATTTTGCCTCGATGATCTTGCGGCGCAGCTTCATAGTGGGGGTCAACTCACCCAGCTCCATGGAGAAGGCGCTCGGCAGCAGGGTGAACTTCTTCACCTGCTCGAACTTGGCCAGCTCTTTTTGCAAGTCGGCGATGCGGGCTTCGAAGAACTCCATCACCCGGGAGTGGCGCAGCAGCTCGGTCTTGCACTGGTACTGCAGGTTGATGGAGCGGGCGTACTCCTCAAGCGACTCGAAGCAGGGGACGATCAGCGCAGAGACGAAGTGGCGGGCATCGGCGACGATGGCGATCTGCTCGATAAAGCGATCCTTGCCGATGGTCCCTTCCACCAGCTGCGGTGCCACGTACTTGCCGTTGGAGGTCTTCATCAGCTCCTTGAGACGCTCGGTGAAGTAGATATTGCCCTGGCTGTCGAGCTCACCGGCATCGCCGGTACGCAGGAAGCCATCCTCGGTCATCACCTCGGCGGTCGCGTCCGGCTTGTTGTAGTAGCCGCGCATCACGGTGGGGGAGCGCACCAGCAGCTCGTTGTTCTCACCCAGCTTCACCTCGATGCCGTTCAGTGCCGTGCCGATGGAGCCGAGCTTGAACTGCTGATCTTCGTAGCAGCAGACGGTGGCGGTGGTCTCGGTCATGCCGTAGCCGTACTTGAGGTTGAGCCCCATCGCCTGGAAGAAGAGGTTCACATCGTCGGCCAGACGGGCGCCCGCCACCGGCAGGAAGCGGGTGCGGCCGCCGAAGCGGGCGCGCAGCTTGCGAAACACCAGTCGCTCGGCGAGCCAGAGCTGGCCGTAGAGCAGCGGGGAGGCGGACTTGCCAGCCTGACGGGTGGCAACCATCTGCTTGCCTACCTTGGTCGCCCAGCCAAACAGGGCGCGACGCAGAGCCGGAGCCTGAGCAACTTTGGCCTGGATCATGGCGTAGGCCTTCTCGTAGAGGCGCGGCACGGCACACATCACGGTCGGCTGCACCTCGCCAATCACATCCATCACCTTCTGTGGATCGCGGATATAGACGTTCTCGGCGCCGCAATAGAGCACGTAGTAGCTCCATGCCCGCTCGAACACGTGGCTGAGCGGCAGCATGCAGAGCGACACATCCTGCTGATTGAGGTCGAGGCGGCTGTTGTGCATCTCGAAACAGGCGGCGATGTTGCTGAAGTCGAGCATGACCCCCTTGGGCTCGCCGGTGGTGCCGGAGGTGTAGATCAGGGTCAGCAGATCATCCATCCGGTACTGGGTTTCCCGCTCGCGCAGCTCCTGCTCGCTGGGCTGATGGTTGCCGGAGACCAGAAATGTCTGGAAGTGGCTCGCCTGCTCGCAGCCGCGCAGGTTGACGTTGCCGTCGAGGGCGATGAGCTGGCGGATCTCGCCGCTTTCAATCAGTTGCAGCGCCTGATCGAACTGAGGTTGTTCGCCAACGAACAGCACCTTGATGCCGGCATCTTTGACGATGTAGCGCAGCTGATCGAGCGTGCTGGTGGGGTAGATAGGGACGCTGACACCGCGGGCGGCAAGGATGCCGAGATCGGCCTGGGTCCACTCCGGCATGTTGCGGGCATAGATGCCGACCATTTCGGTTGGCTGGTGGCCGGCACGGATCAGCGCCTGTGCGCAGTAGTCCATGGCCTGGCCCAAAGTACGCCAGCCGATGGCGCGCCACTGGCCATCTTGCTGAACCCGCAGGGCAGCCTTGTTGCCAAGCTGGGCAATACGTTCACGCATCAGTCGAACCAGATGAAGCTTCGGCATCAGTTAAACATCCTTTAATTACAGTTGTACGCCCGCGAGGGCACTAAAAATCGGGCTAGAGTTTAAACTCCAACATTACGGCTTACAAGTGTTCGCTGTTTGTCTTGGATCACAAAGAGCGCAAATAGCTCTCCCTTTGCGCAGACTGGCCGATACTGCTAGGAGGCAGAGAGAGGGTTAACGATATGAATCTGTGGGTGAAAGGGGCGTTGGCCGCGGTCGGGCTGATGGTGGTGGGGGGCGCTGCGTTTTGGTTCTTTGCCGGAACGTCATCACAGGGGCCCGCCAATCCCTGGTATCAGGGGGCCGAGGGGTATCAGCAGGCGCAGCAACAGGCGCTGGCGTTGGGCTATCCGCTGCTCTATGTGCTGGAGACCCCCAAGTGCCGCCGCTGCGGCGATCTGGAGAAGAAATTCTGGCAGAGCAAGGAGATGGCTGGCCCGCTTGCCCGGCTGGTGAAGGTGCGGCTCAACCCGGGCAAGGGGGATGGCAGCGAGCAGATCCTGCGCCGCTTTCCCAAAGTCGCCACGCCGCCCGGCATCTATATCCAGCAGCCGGGCCAGCCCCTCAGACCCATCAAGATAGTGGTGGATATCGACCAGATCTGGATGCCGGGGAAAACCTGGCAGCGTGGCTTCTATATGCCGCTCTCCGGTGCCGGATTCGAGGCGGTGGTGCATACCACCCTGGCCTTGCAGGATCCCGCGCTGGACAACGCCCCCCTCGATTGAGGGGGACAAAAGGCTTGGGCGCGACGAACAGGCTGGATCAGCCGAAATCGAACAGTCGCGACATCAACACCGCATCTTCCCTGTCATTGCCGGTGCCGTAGTAGTCGGCACGGCGGCAATATTCGGCAAAACCGGCGCTCTCGTAGAGGTTGATGGCGGTCTGGTTACCGGCCCGCACCTCGAGAAACCAGGCCTCTGCCCCGGCTTGCTTGCTGCGCGCCAGATAGGCCTGCAACAGCGCCCGTCCCAACCCCTTGCCCTGAAACGCCGGATGCACGCAGATATTCATCAGCGAGCTGTCACCGGCCACCAGATCCGAGATATAGAAGCCCGCCGGGCGACCATCGACCAGCATCAAGCCGTTGAGATAGCGAGGACCGAAGCAGGAGAGCAGGTTGGCCTCACTCCACGGCTCCTTGTGGGCGGCTTGCTCGATGGGGTAGACAAGGTCGAAATCGCTCTCGAGCAGGGGACGAAACTCAGGCATGGGGGCTCCGGATGGCAAGATGTTGGGCACTGGGGTTAGCAGAGGTTGCAGAGGCGGCATTTGTAAAATCAGGTAAAAAGAGCGGCATCACAGTGGGACTTGGCGGCATGATGCAGGATCACGCCGCGCTGGCCGCAAGGTGCTGGCGCAGCTGTTGCCACAGGGCGCGCTTTTGCGCGGCGCTGGGGGCGAGCGGGCAGATCAGCGCATTTGGCCGCGCGGGGTTGGCCTCCGTCAGCCAGAGCAGAGGGGAGGCGCCCGCCGTTTGCAGATCGGCAGGCGGCAGCTCGCTGAGCAGTGAGACCTCGTCGGGAGTCATGCCGAGCAACTGGCAGATATCCGCCAGCAGCGTGGTGGCAGGCAGCTGAGGCGCCAGCAGCCAGAGTTTGCCGCTGGGCAGCGGAGCGCTGGTGGCCGGTGCCGTCTGGCCCGGCTGTGTGGCGTTTTGCTCAAGCTCGGGAGCGGGTGCTGCGCCCAGCAATGCCGGACGACGCAGTTGCCAGCTTTGAATGCCCATGCGGGCCAACATGCTCTGACGAACGGGATCTTGCATCTGGGGCGACTCACTCTTGATCTGCATTGGGGAAAATTGTGTTGCGCAGGGTACACTCGAACCGCTTTTGCTGCACCCTTTGCAACGCATCATCTGGCGCATGCGGGCATGGTGCCATCACGACACTGGCTATGCATGAGCGCAGCACGCTGCCGATACGGTATCGCACTGCCCTTGCGTTTTTTCCTGCCAGAGGCGGGTATTGTGCGGCAAGAGATACCAGAATAAACATCATAACAAGACAAAACCCAAGGTCGAGCAAATGGATATCGCGCCTTGGGGCTAACATCATCCCAGCTTCGGAACACTCTCTATGTCGTCTTTAGCTCAAGCCCAGAATCCTGCGCGTCTTATTCCCATCCAGGAGCGGCTGCCCCGGCTGCTGGCCGCCCTCGGTGAGGGGCTCTACGAACGGCAGGATGCCTTGCGCCTCGGTCTGCTGGCGGCCCTCAGCGGTGAGAGTGTCTTCTTGCTGGGGCCACCCGGTATCGCCAAGAGTCTGATTGCCCGTCGCCTCAAGCTGGCCTTTCACGACGCCCGCCACTTTGAATATCTGATGACCCGTTTCAGCACACCGGAGGAGGTATTTGGCCCCCTCTCCATTCAGGCGCTGAAAGAGGATGGCAAATACCTTCGCCTCACTGCTGGCTATCTGCCGGAGGCTGAGGTGGTGTTCCTCGACGAGATCTGGAAGGCGGGTCCCGCCATTCTCAACACCCTGCTCACCGCTATCAACGAGCGACAGTTTCGCAATGGCGACAGCCAGCACCCCATCCCGATGCGCTTGCTGGTGACCGCCTCCAACGAGCTGCCGGCGCAGGACAGCGGGCTGGAAGCGCTCTACGACCGGATGTTGGTGCGGATCTGGATGGACCGGGTGCAGGAGAAAGCCAACTTTCAATCCATGCTGGCCAGCGATGGTCACGCCCACCAGAATCTGCCGGAATCCCTGCAGATCCGGGGGGATGAGTACGAGCAGTGGCAGAGCCAGATTGAACAGGTGCGCCTGCCGGATGCCTGTTTCGAACTTATCTATCAGCTGCGCCAGCAGCTAGACAGCCAGCTGGCCCATCGCTGCTATGTGTCGGATCGTCGCTGGAAGAAGGCGGTACGGCTCATCAAGGCGAGCGCCTTCTTCAATGGCCGCGATGAGGTTGCACCGGTAGATCTGCTGCTGTTCAAGGATTGTCTCTGGCATGACGAGGAGTCCCGCACCGCCCTGCTGGAGATGATGACCGAGTTTTCCCGCCTTTACGGCTATCAGCAACTGGCGATGACCCGTCAGCTTCTCGCCCTTCGGGATCAGTTCAAACAGCTCAAACAGAGCGTGGCCCAGCGCCTTTGCACAAAGGCCCGGCAACGCAAGCAGTGGTTTGGCCGGCGGGCCCGGGGTATCGAGATCCCGCTTGCCAATGCCAGACCCTTTGGCAAGCAAGTGCACTTCCATCTGCTCACCCCGGCGCCGCTGGATGGCGGCGATCCCGAGCGTCTCACCCGCACCCTGGTGTTCGATCGCACCTTGCTCTCCCATTGGCATCCCACCGGTGAGGCACTGGTAGGTTATGAGTTTGGCAACCCGAAAGAGGGCCATTACGAGCTGGTACTGGACGATGAGCTGCGGCTGCAGGTGCTCGATATCCAGCGCCAGCAGATCCCGTTGGTGTTGATGGAGCGCAATGCCATCCCCGAGGTGGTGCTGGCGCCCTGGTTGCAGTCGCTCGACGAGCAGCTGGTTCAGGTCGGCAAGGTGATGCAGATGCTCAAGCAGCAGCGCAGCCTGTTCGAACGTCACCAACAACACCTCTTTATCGACTCACGCTGGTTGCAGCAGGTGGAAGACAGCTTCTTCGTGCTGAACCGGGATCTCGAACTGCTGCGCAGCGAGATGACCCAGTGGCGCGAGCGGTTGCCAAGGCTGGACGAGTAAGGAGCGCTCATGCTTGAGATCGGCATGCTGGATCTGGGGCTCCTGATTGGCGAAGGGGAGCTTGCGGGTGAGGTGGCGCTCCTGCTGGCGGCCTCGCCCAAGATTTCCGAATTTATCAAACGCTCCCCGCTACAGGGCAAGCTGCTGAAAAAGCGCCTGCATAGCTGGGGTGAGCAGCTTGGCGAGGAGATCCGTCACAAGCCGGTGCCGGTGGCGCTGGAGCAGGAGTACCTGCTCTATCAGGCGCACCGGCAACTGCCGATGACCGAGCTGATTGGTCGCCTGCCCGGTTTGCTGGAGTCGCTGGAACAGTACAGCCCCTTCGCCGGTGAGGCCAGATCCTTGGTGCGTCAGCTGACGGCCCACCCCACCGAGGGGCTGCGCCAGCTCTTTATCGACAAGTGGCGCGCCAGTCTGGTGGGGAGCCTGCTGCAACTGCAGCAGCAGATCGCCGAAGCGGAGCGGGAGAAGCAGCGTCAGGAGATTGAAGATCAGCTGCTGGCGAGCCGCACCCTGGCCGATGCCCTCGACCCCAACCAGATCTCCGCCGGTGGTTTGTGGGATCTGGCGCAGGGACACTGGCACAAGCGCAGTCTGGTGCTGGTCAAGCAGTACGCCCGCATGTTGCTGCGCGAGCCTTTGCTGGCGGAGATTGCCGGTCTGCTCGGGCGCAGCGAGCGGGATCGGCGGGCGCAGGAGCAACCTGTGCCGCCGGTTCAGGTGCTGGAGCTGGAATCCGCCCCCAGCGACGATGTGCCGGACGATCTGGTGGGGATCCATCAGGCCAGCGATCTGATGCGGCTGCTGCCAAGCGAGGCGGTGATGCTGGGGCTGCCGGAGCTGGAGCTGGAGTTCTACCGCCGCTATCTGGAGCGGCGTCTGCTCAGCTACCAGTCACGTGGCACCTTGCCGCGTCAACGCATCATGCTGCGCACTCCGGAGCAGGGGGGGCAGCAGTTGCAGCAACGGGGCCCCTTTATCGTCTGCGTCGATACTTCGGGCTCCATGGGGGGATATCCCGAGGAGTGTGCCAAGGCGCTGTTTCTGGCGTTGCTCAAGGTGGCGATGGATGAGAAGCGCGGCTGCTACCTGATGCTCTTCTCCACCGAGGTGGCGACCCTCGAGATCACTGCGGATACCGGTCTGGACAAGGCGGAGCGCTTCCTCTCCATGAGTTTTCACGGCGGTACCGATCTGGTGCCCTGCCTGGAAAAAGCGCTGGCCAAGCTCGATGATCCCGCCTTTGCCAAGGCGGATGTGCTGGTCATCTCCGACTTTATCGCCCAGAGCCTGCCTCATCCCCTGCTCGATCAGATGAACCGCTATCGCCAGCGCCAGACCCGTTTTCACGCCGTCGCCATGTCCCGCCACGCCAAGCAGGCGCTGCTGCGGGTCTTTGACAATAGCTGGCTGCTCGATTGCGGCCTGCGCGGCCGGCTGCTGCGGCGCTGGCAGCATCACTAGTGACCGGGAGGGGGCAACCCCTCTTGGTTGTTATCCCGCCTCCTCTTTTTCGCTGTGCATCCCCGCTTTTATTCCAACGCGATGATATCGCAGTAAAATGTGACTAGCCTGCCATTCGGGCTCTCTGTCCGGGTGATAGCCTTTACAACCATTGTTACAGGGGAAAGATGGTGATTTTCCGGCATCGGCTTGCCCGATGATCTTTCCCATTGATCCGGAGTGTGTATGAGCCGACTTGCCTTGCTGCTGTTGCTGGCGGCGTTCGGGCTGGCAGCCAAACCCTTGTCCCCCGAGCAGTTGGAAAATGAACTGGGAGGGATGGAGCGGGTCTATCAGCCGATCGAGTTGCTGCGGGAGCGCCTTGCCCGTTTGCAGCGGGACGGCAACGCCTATCCGCCGTCGCAGCAGATGCGGATCAGTCGTCTGGCTTGCTGGGCTCAATCGGCCGATGACATGCAGGAGTCCCGTACCGCCATCGCCAATGCGGAGCGGATGCTGGCCATTGCGCGCGAGCAGGGTGATGACGCCGCCGTGGCGGAGCTGACGATTTGCCGCGGCTGGTTCAATCAGCTGCTCGGCGAGGTAGCGAAGGCTCGTCACGATTACGATGAGGGGCTGCGGCTGGCAAGAGAGGCCGCCTTGCCAAAGCTGGAGGCGCTGGCGCTGGCTCGCCGGGGGGCCATGCTGTCGTTTCAGGGGGTCTCAGGCCAGGGGCTGATGGATCTCACCAAGGCGCACAATATCTATGAGCAGCTGGGGTTGCCCACCTGGTATCACCAGGCGCAGCTCGAGATTGCAGCCACATTTCGTCGTATGGGCCTCTATGCCGAAGCGCTCGCCACCCTCAACCGGTTGAGCGAGCATTTTGCCAGAAGTCACGACGGGTTTGGCTCGGCAAGGTTAAGTGATCAATTGGCTATGGTCTATCTGCAGACCAGGCGTTATCAGGATGCGCTGGGCGAGCTTGAACGCAGTGCGGCCTTTTATAATCAGCCTCAATATCTAATTGAGCATGCCGAACGCATGGTGATGCAGGCCGAGGCTTTGCTCGGGCTGGATCGCCCCGCTGATGCGGGACGCTTGCTGGCACAAGCGGCGAAGGTGCTCTCTCCCGACGTTGACCCCATCCTCCATGCGCATCTCGAGCTGGTGCGGGCGAGGCTGAGAGTCGAACAGCAGGAACCGGCGCCAGCCTTGCGTGCGCTTGAGAAGATTGAGCCGATTTTGAAGGTAGAAGGGCACGTACGCTTTTTGCTCGAGCTCTACTGGGTGCGCAGCCGGGCGCTCGAGTTGCAAGGCGATTATCCGGCGGCGCTGGCCGCATTGCGGGAGCATCTGGTGCAGGAGCAGCGGCTCGATCAGCTGTTACGGGAACAGAGCACGGCCTGGGTTCGCGGCGAGTTCGAGCTGGCCCGTCAGGAGGGGGAGAACGAGCGACTGCGAGTCGAGCAGCGACTGCAGCAGCAGGAGCTGGAGCAGGTCAAGGAGCGTCGTTTCTGGCTGCTGGTGGTGATGGTGCTTTGCGGGGTACTGGCGCTGCTGACGATGGGATGGCTGCTTGATCGCAACCGTCGGATGCGTCGTCTGGCCTTTACCGATGAGCTGACCGGCATCAACAACCGCCGTCGGGTGCTGCGGCAGGGCAGTGATATGTTGGCGCTGGCTCGCAGGCAGGGCACGCCATTTTGTCTGCTGGTGTTCGATATCGATCACTTCAAGCGGATCAACGATACCCTGGGACATCATCAAGGAGACAGGGTGCTGCAATGGGTCTCTCGGGCGGCAGATCGACAGCTGCGGCACCAGGATCAATTGGGGCGTACCGGCGGAGAGGAGTTCTTGATCCTGCTGCCGGATACCAGCCTTGAAGAGGCGTGCCGGGTGGCAGAGCGGATCCGTCACTCGGTCGCCAACCGGGCGCTGCCCGGCATGTCGTACCCGGTAACCATCAGTATCGGATGTGCATCTCTGCGAGACGATGATCAGGATCTGGCGGCCCTGATCCAGCGTGCCGACAATGCGCTGTATCGTGCGAAAGAGGCGGGGCGCAACCGGGTGGAAACAGATAACTGACGGGCTGGGTATTGTCATTCACCAGGGTGTCATCGCTATTCGGGAGCACACTGATACGGCGATGATGCTCGTCCCCTGCGCTCGTTCTTGCCTGAGATGGCAGATTGGCAAGCGCGAGCGCAGAAGACAGTTAGAAGGGCGTTATGCCCAGGCGCTGCCGCCATTGAGGTGAAGCACCTCACCATTCATGTTGTTGTTGCTCATCAGGAACAGCGCGGCCTGTGCATAATCCTCTCCCTCTCCCAAGCGCTTCAACGGCAGGCTTTGCGCCACGGCCGCCACTTTTTGTGGGTCATTGCCCAGCGCTTTAAGCAGCATGGGAGTGCGCATGGGGCCCGGGTTGATGACGTTGATCCGACGGGGGGTCAGCTCAGTCACCAGACTGTGAGCCAGCGTTTCAACCGCGCCAGCTGCAACGGCAGGGAGTGCCTTACCTAGTTGTGGGCGGCGCGTCACCATCCCGGACGTGAGCACGATGGAGCCGCGTTCGGACAGTTTGGGTGCTGCGGCGCGGATCGCATGAACACTTCCCCAGAAGCGGCTGTCCATGTTGATTTTCAAGTCCTCGATGGCTGCGGTGAGAAAGCTGCCTGGTCGCATGACGGCGGCGGTGATGACGAGATGATCCAGCGAATCCAGCTGGCTGAAAAAGTGATTGACGGAGTCGACGTCGAGAATATCCAGTTGATGGCCACTGGCATTTGGGCCCAGTTCAGCCAGTGCAGTGGCAAGCTGCTCACGGCTGGAACCGCCGATAATGACCTTGGCGCCTTGCTCGATCGCTTGTTGGGCGGTGGCCAGGCCAAGACCCGAGGTACCACCGATAATGACGATCTGTTGATTGTGCAGGGTGGAATGTTTCATGTAATGACCTCTCCATTATGTAGATACGATTTACATATTTGTAGCTGGATAGGGAAAGTCCAAGTATGAAAATTTATCAAGAGTGGTTGTTGCTGGCATGGGGAGGGGGCCAAGTCCACGTGGTCCGGATGCTGCCATCCGATTCGGAGTGTTTGATTTTCTGTTCAGTTGGAACCTGTGGAACGGATGAGCGGCCAAATTATCATCTCTTGTCAGGCTGGGTATTTTTCACTCGCGCGGGTATAATGTCGCGCAATTTTGCTTTGACTCAGGCGAGAAGACCCATGTAACGCAACCCTCCTCCCTCTCTCCACCAGGTTGGCAATACGCCAGCTGGCGTGGCTTTCGTTGCGTATACATGTGCCGTGAGCGGCATTCCGGATTTATTCCCACGGTGGCTGATGCCACCGCTCAATAGAAGAACGTTGAATTATGTCAGCTGAATTTCTGAGTGAAGTCTCCAAGAGACGCACTTTTGCGATCATTTCGCACCCGGATGCGGGTAAAACCACCATCACCGAGAAAGTCCTGCTGTTCGGACAGGCCATTCAGCGCGCCGGTACCGTCAAGGGCCGTGGCTCGGGCCAGCACGCCAAATCCGACTGGATGGAGATGGAGAAGCAGCGTGGTATCTCCATCACCACCTCGGTGATGCAGTTCCCCTATGCCGATTGTCTGGTCAACCTGCTCGACACCCCGGGTCACGAGGACTTCTCCGAAGATACCTACCGTACCCTGACCGCGGTCGACTGCTGCCTGATGGTCATCGATGCCGCCAAGGGTGTTGAAGACCGGACCCGCAAGCTGATGGAAGTGACCCGTCTACGTGATACCCCCATCCTCACCTTTATGAACAAGCTGGACCGTGAAGTGCGCGATCCGATGGAAGTGATGGACGAGGTGGAGCGCGAGCTGAAGATCATGTGCGCCCCCATCACCTGGCCTATCGGCTGCGGTAAATCCTTCAAGGGGGTCTATCACCTCTACAAGGATGAGACCTATCTCTATCAGAGCGGTCAGGGCCACACCATCCAGGAGAAGCGTGTAGTCAAGGGGCTGAACAACCCGGATCTGGATGCCGCCGTCGGCGAAGATCTGGCCCGGCAGCTGCGTGACGAGCTGGAACTGGTGCAGGGCGCCTCTCCCGAGTTCGATCACGATGCCTTTATCGCTGGCGAGATGACCCCGGTCTTCTTCGGTACCGCACTGGGTAACTTCGGTGTTGACCACATGCTGGATGGCCTGACTGACTGGGCGCCGTCTCCCATGCCGCGCAAGGCCGAGAGCCGCGAAGTGGTGGCAACCGAGGAGAAGTTCTCCGGCTTCGTGTTCAAGATCCAGGCAAACATGGATCCGAAGCACCGCGACCGTATCGCCTTTATGCGTATCGTGTCAGGAACTTACTCCAAGGGCATGAAGATGCGCCATGTGCGTATCGGCAAGGATGTGAACATCTCCGACGCCGTGACCTTTATGGCCGGTGACCGTGAGCAGGCGGAAGACGCCTTCGCTGGTGACATTATCGGTCTGCACAACCACGGCACCATCCAGATCGGTGACACCTTCACCCAGGGTGAAGATCTCAAGTTCACCGGTATCCCGAACTTTGCACCGGAACTGTTCCGCCGCATCCGCCTGCGCGACCCGCTCAAGCAGAAGCAGCTGCTCAAGGGGCTGGTCCAGCTCTCCGAAGAGGGCGCGGTGCAGGTGTTCCGTCCGCTGATTAGCAACGATCTCATCGTTGGTGCGGTCGGTGTGCTGCAGTTTGACGTGGTGGTTTCGCGCCTCAAGAGCGAGTACAACGTCGAGGCCATCTACGAGGCGGTCAACGTCTCCACCGCCCGTTGGGTGGAAGGGACCGACGTCAAGAAGTTCGAAGAGTTCAAGCGCAAGAACGAGGTCAACCTGGCCCTCGATGGCGGTGACAACCTCACCTATATCGCACCGACCATGGTCAACCTGCGCCTGGCCCAGGAGCGCCATCCGGACGTTGAGTTCCGCCAGACTCGCGAGCACTGATAATGGTTTGTTTGCCTGTTGGCAGATAATCAAAGAGACCCCGCTTCGGCGGGGTCTCTTGTTTTGTGCCGTTTTGCCTGTTTAAGGAGGGATGCAGGGGGTAATGGTTCAGCATATACCAGTCGCAAGCAGCCCTCACCCTAGCCCTCTCCCAGAGGGAGAGGGAACCATCAGAGGTCAGCCTGAAAGATCGCGGAAGTGTTTTTACCCCCTTCTCCCCTTGCGGGAGAAGGGTTGGGGATGAGGGGGCTACCCCAGTGTCAGCACCATACAGATCTCGCAATCCCCGTGGCCGGTGCAGCCAAGGGGGCTGGGCAGGTGTTCAAAGCCCAGTGATTCGTAGAGGCTGGTGGCCTCGCGCAGTACTTCGGTGGTCTCCAGATAGCAGCGCTGATAGCCCAAGTCACGAGCGGCATCCAGTGCCTGCAATACCAGCCGCTTGCCAAGGCCCAGTCCGCGCAGGGCGGGCATAAAGTACATCTTCTGCAGCTCGCAGACTCCCTCTTCTCCCGCCAATGGCGCGATACCGCCACCGCCGAGGATGGAACCGTCAGGTCCTTCGATGACCCAGTAGCGACTCTTCTCCCCCTTATAGCTCTGGGAGAGGGTATCGAGATTGGGATCCGAGACCCCATAGCCCTTGTCTGCGGTGAGACCATATTCGGCCGATACGGCGCGGATCACCAAGGCGATCTGGGCATTGTCCGCCGCCGTGATGGGGCGGATCTGGTAACCCCGCTGGCGGCGGGCGCGGGAGAGGGCGCTGCGATAGAGCCGCAGCCCTTGCCACAACTGCTCCCGCTCGGGCAGGCTCAACTGCGCCAGCATCTCTTCCATCGCCCCGTCCATCTCCCGGTGCAACTCCAGCAGCATCCCCTGACCGTTGACGGTGAGGCGGGCCTCCTTGCTGCGGCCGTCGGAGGGGTGCGGGTGCCAGCTGATGAGCTCCCGCTCGGCGAGGCGTGCCAGCGGACGGCTGGCGTTGGATTTGTCGATGTGCAGCTTTTCTGCCAGCTGCTGGTTGGTGGCCGGGGCGTTTTCCAGCTCGATCAGCAGGTGAGCCTCGATGGGGGTGAGGGCCAGATTGCCGCACTGCTGGGAGAGCATGCCGAGTTCGCGAACCAGATCGCGCGACAGGGCGCGCAGGGGACGGGGATCCATATCGTGGGTTCCTTTTTAGTTGTGCATGACAACTAAAATAGCGTAAAAGTTGTAATTCGCAACCTTTTGCTGTGATGACTTGCAGAATATGAGGTGAGCGGCAGCCCCGTTGATTGGGCTGCCGCAGGTGGGGCGGTCGTCAGGCGGCGGCTCTGATAGCCAGCTCCGGGCGGCGGGAGAAGCAGCGGGCCAGCAGCAACATGGTGGCGACACCTATGGTGCCCAGCACCAGCCAGGGAAGGGCCGGTTGTCCCTGTTGCAGCGAGAAGTCATAGAGGGAGCCACCGCCCACGTAGCCGGTCATGCCTCCCAGCGCCAGTCCGAGGCGGCTGAAGCCCATGTAGCTGCCGCGGGCTGTGGGGTTGGCAAGCCGGGTCATCAGGGTCTCCCGGGCCGGTTCACAGATGATGATCCCCAGATAGAAGCAGGCCAGCAGTACGAAGATGCCGGAGAGGGTGCTGACGAAGGCGACCAGCCCGATCCCTACCGTCATCAGCAGGATACCCGCCATCAGCCGGCTCTCCAGCCGATAGCGCCGCTCGCTGAAACGGGCGATAGGGTAGAGCAGCGCCAGTGACAGCGCCGTTTCCAGGCTGTACATCCAGCCCACTGCCGTGGTGGTGCCGGAGAGCTGTTTGACCAGAATGGGGAAAATCAGCATCACCTGTACCCACAGCATGTAATAGCCGCTTAAGATCAGCACCAGTCGGCAGAAGGCGCGATCTGCCAGTACTTGTCCCAACCCTTCCCGCATCGGAGTGGGTTTGACCGAGAGGCGGTAGGCGGGCAGCAGGGTCCAGTTGCACAGGGCCGCCAGGGTGAAGAGCCCGGCACCCAGCAGGCAGACGTAGGTGAAGTCAAAGCGCAGCAGCCAGCTGCCTAGCAGGGCACCGGTGACGGCTCCCGCACTCTCCAGCATCATCAGCAGGGAGATAAAGCGGCCCCGTTCATGGGGACGGGTGAACTTGATCACCAGTGCGGCCCGGGGTGGGTCGAACAGGCAACCGCCCAGTCCGGAGAGGAAGCAGGAGAAGATCAGCATGGCGCCGCTGTCGGCCCAGGCCAGGGTGGCGAAGCCCACCGCCCGCAGCAGCATGCCGGTGACAATGAGCGGGCGGGCGCCAAAGCGGTCGGCCAGCGAGCCGCCGAAGATCCCCAGCCCCTGCTGGGTCAGCTGGCGCAGGCCGAGGGCCAGCCCCACCAGACCGGCCGCCCAGCCGAGTTGATCGACGAAGCGCAGGCTGATCATCGGCATCACCACAAAGAAACCCAGGATCACCAGTGTGGTATCCAGCGCCAGAAACCAGCGTCCCCAAAACCTCGCCCTATCGACCATAACGCCCTCTCATTCACAGATACCTTCATTCTGGAGAGGGTTTAGATATAGTGGTAGACGACAACTACCTATATTTCATATCAGGATTATTTATGTCTATGGATCTGGACGATCTGCAACTGCTGCTGGATGTGGCCGAGCTGGGCAGCTTCAGTCAGGCGGCGGCCATTCGTGGCTGGTCACAGCCGCTGGTGAGCCAGCGGATTGCCCAGCTGGAGGAGAGCCTCGGGGCGCCGCTGTTTCAGCGTCATCGACGCGGGGTGACGCCGACCCGTGCCTGCGAGGAGTTTCTCCCTGCCGCCCGCTCGGCGCTGGCCACTCTGAGCGAAGGGCGGCTGGCACTACAGGGGGCGCCAGCGCTGCCTTGTATCCGTCTCTCCAGCCTGCCATCCCTCACTTCGGTGGTGTTTGGCTCGCTATTGATGGAGCTGGTGGATGAGCCGTTCGAAATCCGCTGCACCACGGATCACTCCGGCGAGATCATGCAGTCGCTGCTGACCGGGGAGGCCGATATCGGCTTTGTGCTCAAGCGCCCGCCGGTTGCTGGCCTGCAGATGGAGCTGCTCTGCTGCTCCCCTATCATCGCTATCGCCTCGCCATTGCATCCGCTGGCCGGTTGTCACGGCCTCACGCTGGAGGATATTGCCGACCAGCGGCTGGCGCCTCAGGTATGGGGGCCGGGGTGTGACGTCTTTATCCAGCAGTTGCGGCGGCTGCGGCGGGACGCCAGCCCCCTGCATGCGGTGCAGCCCGCCAGTGCAGCGCGGGATCTGGCGCTGGAACACGGGTTTATCACCTTGATGCCGGAGCTGGCCATCAAGCGGGATCTGGAGGTGGGGCGGTTGGTCAGGCTCGATGTGCGCAATCTGCCGCAGGAGCATTGGGATGTGATGATGGCGTGGCGCGGTGGCAAGCGGCCCAACCTGGCTCGGGAAACCGTGTTGGCCACCGCCCGCACGCTGGCGAAACGGTGGCGCAATGAGTAGAACGATGCGGGACAAGGCCCGCATCGGGTGGCTCAGTAGCTGGCCTTGAGGGTCACGCCACTGAACGCGGAAAACCCTGACAGCTGCACATGCCAGGTGCCCGCCTTGGGATTGGTGAACGAGCAGCTTTCGTTATTGCCCCCCTTGTAGGGGCGGCAGTCGTAACTGCTGCTGGTGGGGGCGCTGCCAAAGCGGACGTAGAGGTCGGCATCTCCGGTGCCGCCACTGCTGCTGATCTGCAGCGACCTGGTGCCCGCCGGTACGTTCAGGGTGTAGTTGAGCTTGCCACCCTTGCTGGCGGCGAGGTTGCTCACCGGCACGCCGTTTTGCAGCACGTTGTCGCTTGGTGGCGGCGTGGTGCCGCAGCTGGCATCGACCCCGACGGTCTGGAAGGCCCGTGCCACATCCGCCTGACTGTAACCCAGGTCGGCGGTCGCCCGGCTGACGCCGCAGGCCCCTTGCTGGTAGTTGGTGTTGGCGCCCCAGTAGAGGCGGTTGGCCAGCAAGAACACTTCAAATGCCTTGCGGGTGTTCCAGCCGCTGCTGGTGGCGAGCAGGTAGAAGGCGCGGTTGTAGACCCCGGAGCTGTGGTGTACATCCATCCCCTCCTGATAATCCGCGGCATGGCCGATGGATCTGCCATCCCGGGTCGGATCCTCGAAGTAACGCAGGGAGCCGTTGCCCTTGAATATCTGCGCCCCGACCAGCCAGTCGTTGCTCCCCTTCATGTAGAACTCGGCCGCTTCCCCCGCCATATCGGAGAAGGCCTCGTTGATGCCGCCGGATTGTCCTGAATAGATCAGCCCGGAGTTCTGCTCGGTAAAGCCGTGGCTCACCTCGTGGGCCGCCACATCGAGGCTCACCAGCGGGTGGAAGGTGGTAGCGCCGTCACCGAAGGTCATCTGGCTGCCATCCCAGAAGGCGTTCTCGTAATTCTTGCTGTAGTGAACCCGCATCTTCAGTTTGAAGGTGAGGGGCGCCGTGTTGTACCAGTTGCGGTACATGTCGAACACCACGTTGCCGAAGTAGTGGGCGTCGTTGAGGGGCGAGTAGGCACCGTTGATCTCCTTGACCCGGTTCTCCGGGCAGGTGAACTGGTGGATGGCCCCGCCGGAGGTGGCGTGGTTGAGGTTGATGGTATCGACGTTGGGGCTGGTCATCCGGCAGTTGTCATCGACGATGAGTGGGCCAAAATCGGTGCCGTAGAAATATTTGCCGGTCTTGATGTTGCCCCCCGGGCCGGTGGCGTCCTTGTGGTTGATCCCCTCCCAGCGTTTGAGCTCCTCACCGCTCTGGGCATCAAGAATGACAAAGGGGCGGCTTGGCTTGTCACCTTCGGCGATGAAGGAGACCTGATAAACCAGCCGGGCCAGCCCGTTCTCATCCTGCATCACATAGAGTTTGACCTGCTCGTTACTCCCCTTGCTGCCCGCCTTGGCCTTGCTGGTTGCATCCTGTGGCGAGAGGGTGGCGGCCGGGCTTGCCAAATCCTGATCGATCTGGCGCAGCATGCGCCCGCTGGCCTGTTGCAGCTGGCCGTTCAGGCTCTTGTCAGCCACGATGACCTGACCCATTACCGGGATGCCGTTCCAGACCTGCTCGTAGCGGATCCGCTGCTGGCCGTTGGGCAGCTTGACCACCCGCACCTGACGAAACTCGCCATCTTCCAGCTGCAAGGTACCACTCGCGGCACTGAGGCCGGTCATGGCCCGGATGCCGTTTGCCGTTACGTTGATCTCTACCTCTTGTGCCGCCAGTGCGGCACTTCCCCAGCAGGCCAGCGCAACGGCCAGATAAATTTTATTCATCTCTTCTTTCCTTAAATCGATGAGGTTGATAAACCGACCGAAGGTCGGGCGTTTTGAAGCTAGTGCCGGTGGGGGAAAGTGCCCCCTGTCAAAAGTGACAGCGCAGCACAAAGGGGTAGCAGGATCTGCCAAAGTGCCGTTTGGGGGCATTCTTCGGCGCCATGTGGAGAGCATTATCCGGTTTCAGACACCCACCCTCCTCTTTTGAGGGAGGAGAGAACGCACGCTGTGACCCTCTGCGATACCTGCCGGAGGGGAGGCGTAAAAGTGGCTGGCGCGGCCAGTGACGATTGGCTACATTGGGTGCTGGTTCGCGATTTGATCACTGATTTGAAAGGAGAATCCCATGTTTTCATGGCAGTTGGACGACGAGCTTGCGCTGCTCTTCTTGCAGCCCGATATGGCGAGCGAACTGTTTGCCCTCTGCAATGACAACCGGGAGTACCTCTCCCAGTGGCTACCCTGGCCGCCACTGATCCAGCGCCCCGTCGACAGCGCCCTCTTCATTCGCAGTGCCATCGAGAAGTTCGCCCGGGGTGAGGGGCTCACCACTGCCATCGAGTATCAGGGGGAGGTGGTGGGGGTCATAGGTTACAACAGCATCGATCATGACCTTGGCAAGGTGGTCATCGGTTACTGGCTGGCGGAGCGCTGGCAGGGTAACGGCATCATCACCCGTGCCTGTCAGGCCCTGATCCACCACGCCTTCGAGGAGATGGGGATGGAGAAGGTGGAGATCAGCGCCGCCACCGATAACGAGCCCAGCAGGGCTGTTTGTGAACGGCTCGGGATGCAGCTGGAGGGGGTGACCCGGCGCGCAGAGCGGTTGGGCAACCGGATTGTGGACCATGCCCACTACAGCTTGCTGCGCGATGAGTGGCTAAGACAGAGGGAGTCCTGATGGCGCTGCCACATATCAAGACGGCCCGCACCCACCTGACCATACTGTCGCCGGATCAGGCCCCCATGATGCTCGACTTCTACCGGCGCAACCGCGCCCATCTCGCCCCCTGGGAGCCGCTGCGGGACGAGCACTTTTACACCCTCTCTTACTGGCATGCCCGGCTGCAGGACAGCTACAGCCAGTTTTTCAACGGCACCGGCGTCAATCTGGTGGCCCTCGATCCGGCTGGCGAGCGGGTGATCGCCACCTGCAACTTCAGCAATATCCTGATGGGGGTCTTCAAGGCGTGTCATCTGGGCTACGCCATCGACCAGCAGCATCAGGGACAGGGGGTGATGAGAGAGGTGCTGTCAGCCGCCATCGACTACCTGTTTCGGGAGCACGATCTGCATCGCATCATGGCTTGCTATATGCCTGCCAATCAGCGTAGTGGCGCCTTGCTGGAGCGGCTCGGCTTCGAGCGGGAGGGGTTTGCACGGGCGTATCTGATGATCAATGGCCGCTGGGAGGATCACATCCTCACCTCGCTGATTAATCCGGCTCCCTGATCGTCAGATAAAAAAACGGGCCCGAAGTTGCCTTCGGACCCGTCTTCGAATGAGGTGCAGGCTTAGTTGGCCTTGGCATCGCTCACTGCAGCTTCAACCTTGGTAGCGGCTTCGGTAGCAGCTTTTTCTACGGTTGCAGTCGCTTCGGAGGTGGCCTTCTCTACGGTAGAGGTGGCTTCGCTAGCGGCTTTTTCTACAGTGGCAGCAACTTCGGCGGCCGGAGCAGCAGCAGGAGCGGCAGCTTTTTCTTCTTTCTGACCGCAAGCAGTCAACATCAGACCCAGGATACCGGCTACCAGTACTTTGTTCATGTGCATTCCCTCAAAAAAAGATGGAGAGATGGTCTGTGCAACCATCACAGCGCCCACCGTTGCCCGGTATTGAAACAAGAAGCCGGGAGGCAGCAGGCGGGCGCAATATAGCCCCATTAGTTACCGATGAAAACGGATATCACAATGACATTTTTTCGTGCCGTGGATAAAAAGCTCCACTGCAACGACTGATATCAATACAAGATGCCGTTAAATGGCACTAATTGCACAATAAAACACCACTTTACTGCCATCTTGTGGCGGTTTGACAAGGTCAAGGTTGGTCAATAGCGGCCGATGACCCGCACCTTAGTCAGACAGCTTCTGACAGGGCAGCCGTTTTCCCTCAAGGTGGCTCTGACGGGCCAGATCCAGCAGCGCCATCACCGCCAGCGCTTCACTTGCTGGCACCGGGTTGCTTCCCTCGCCCTTGATGGCGGCGCAGACACCGCGATAGTAGGCGCCATAATCCCCCGCCTCACCCACCACGCTCTGCTGCTGTAACTGGCCATCGACAATGCGGCTGAGCTGACCGGGTTCACTATCCATGCCCCAATCCGCCGCCGGTGGCCGCAAGCCCTGCTTGAGCTGATCTTCCTGCACATCCATACCGAATTTCACGAACGATCCCTGGCTGCCGTGAATGACAAAGCGCGGCATGGTGGCCGAGACCAGACAGCTGCCATGCAGAATAACCCGCAGAGCACCGTAACCCAGCACCACATGGAAGTAGTCGTCCGCCAGTGCGCCGGGGCGCTGCTCGGCCAGATCGGCCTGCAGCCAGTCCGGCTGGCCGAACAGCTGCAGCGCCTGATCCAGTACATGGGGGCCGAGATCGAACCAGAGGCCGGAACCCGGGCCACCCGCTTCGCGCCAGCGCTGGCGCACTTCGGGGCGATAGCGATCGAAGTGGGATTCGAACTGGGCGATCTGCCCCAGCGTCCCTTCGGCAATCAAACGGCGCATGGTAAGGAAATCCCCGTCCCAACGACGGTTGTGGAAGATACTGAGCAGCCGCTGCTGCTTTTCGGCCAGCTCGACCAGCGCTTGCGCCTCGGCCAGATCCAGTGCAAAGGGCTTGTCGATCACCACATGTTTGCCTGCCAGCAGCGCCTGGCGGGCGAGGGGGGCATGGGTGTCGTTGGGGGTGGCAATCACCACCAGATCGACGGTCTCATCGCTCAGTACCTCCTCCAGTGAGCCGACCCGGCAGCCGGGCAGATCGGCCTGCACCTTGGCGGCATCGCGGCTCACTACCCAACTCAGGGACAAGCCCGGCGTGGTGGAGAGGAAGGGGGCGTGGAAGGTCTTGCCTGCAAAGCCATAGCCCACCAGGGCTGCGTTGAGAGTGTGGCTCATCGGGAGTTCTCCGCTGACATCGAGTGAGTGGGGTTGCCATCGCAGGCAATCTGCCGGATGGCCATATGCTGTAAAGGCGATACAAACGAGAAGGGGGCCGATGGCCCCCTGAGTGTGCCCATCAGAGCACAGGATTTATTGCAAACACAAGCGGCGACCGCGTCGGGTCATCAGCATCACCAGAGGCGGCAGCAGCAGCCACATATGCAGTGCCAGCTGGCTGAGCGGGTCGTGCATCAGGGCACCGGTCAGGCCAACCAACGCGCCGGAGCCGCTCATCTGGAACAGGCCGAGCAGGGCCGCTGCGGTACCGGCGCAGTGGCCGAACGGTGCCAGCGCCATCCCGGCGGCCGAGCCCAGAATCATGGCAAAGCCGATGCTGGAGAGGAATACCGGCCCCATCATCGCCAGCGGATGTTCGATGTGCATGGCCAAAGTCAGGATGATAGCCGAGAGCATCAACACCAGCAGGCCGATGCGCAGGGTGCGTCTTGGCCCCACCTTGGCGATAAAGCGCGGCGCCATGAAGCAGGCCAGAATGTTGAGCGCGGCGTTGGCGGTAAACCAGTAGCTAAAGCCGCTCATATCCAGCCCCAGTTTCACCATCAGCTGCACCGGTGCGGCGGTGACATAAGCGAGGATCACCGCCATCGCCAGCATGCACAGCGCCGCATTGAACAGGAAGCTGGGGGAGCGCAGCACCGGGCTGTAGCGAGACCAGCTGATGAGGGCCCCTTCGCTGCGGGTCTCCTCCGGGCGGGTCTCCGGCATCCGCCACATCAGCCAGCTGCCGACGATGAGCGCATAACCGGCCATAAACCAGAAGTTGGCAGACCAGCCCGCTTTGGCGGTGAGCCAGCCACCGAGCAGGGGGGCCAGCGCAGGAATAAAACAGATGGCGCCATTGAGATAGGAGATCATCTGGCCGCTCTTTTTCGGGCCGTAGCTGTCACGCACCACCGAGAAGGCGGCGACCGAAGTGGCGCAGGCGCCGAAGCCCTGCAGCACTCGCGCCAGCATCAGCTCGCCGAGGCTGGCGGCAAAACCGGCCCCCAGCGCGCTCAGGCCATAGAGCAGCACGCCGCCCAGCGCGATGGGCTTGCGACCGTAGCGATCTGCGAGCGGGCCAACAAGCAGTTGCCCCAGCCCCATGCTGAACAGGAACCAGGTGATGGTGCCCTGCATCAGAGTTACTTCGGCGCCCAGCTGCTCGGCCATCTGCGGGATGGCGGGCAGGTAGATGTCGATAGCCAGCGGACTGAACAGCACCAGTAGTACGAGTAAAAGTATCAATGGCATCTGTCACCTCTTTAGTCAGCCAGGTTAATGAATTGGGGCGCGAGTCTACTGACTCACAGTAATGAATAGAAATGGTATTTAATCACTTTGGTTATTCCATTATGGAAACATGTATTAAAAAGCTGGTTATTCGATGGCGGCAAATCCCCCGCAACCCCATCACAGCGGGTGTAATTGACGCTTTTACTAAACGCTTGCGCCGCATAGAATGCGCAGATTATTTTTGCGGAGGTGCTCGATGAACAAGCTTGTCCTGGCAACAGGTAACCAGAAAAAGGTGAAGGAATTGGCCGCCATGCTGGCCGATATGAAGATCCAGGTGTTCCCACAGAGCGAGTTTGCGGTCTCCGATGCCGATGAGACCGGCACCACCTTCGTCGAGAATGCCATCATCAAGGCCCGCCACGCCGCCCGCATTACCGGTCTGCCCGCCGTGGCCGATGACTCCGGTCTGGAAGTCGATCTGCTGCAAGGGCGCCCCGGCGTTTACTCCGCCCGCTTTGCCGGTGTGGGTGCCGGCGACAAGGCCAACATCGAGAAGCTGCTCGGCGAGCTGCAAGGTGCCCCCGAGTATCTGAAGAGCGCCCGCTTCTGGTGTGTGCTGGTCTATATGCGCCACGCCGACGATCCCACTCCCATCATCTGTCAGGCGAGCTGGGAAGGGATGATCATCGACGAGCCGCGCGGTCAGCACGGTTTTGGCTATGACCCCATCTTCTTTGTGCCGGATCACGACTGCACCGCCGCCCAGATGCCCGCCGAGCTGAAAAACCAGCTGAGCCATCGCGGCCAGGCGCTGGCCAAGCTCAAAGCGGCGCTGGCTGCGGCGCACTGAGTCACTTCGCCACCTTGTTGGTTACACACGGTCAATTACACATAGTCATCTACAATGGGGGCCTTGAGCCCCCGTTTTATTGGAAGCCCCATGCTGCAACTGCCGCCGCTCTCTCTCTATATTCATGTGCCCTGGTGCGTCCAGAAGTGCCCTTACTGTGACTTCAACTCCCATGCCCAGAAGGGGGAGTTGCCTCACCTCGAATATGTCGCCGCCCTGCTGGAGGATCTGGATCAGGATCTGAAGTGGGCGCAAGGGCGGCCGCTCTCCTCCATCTTTATCGGCGGCGGCACCCCCAGCCTGCTGACGGTGGAGGCGATGCAAACCTTGCTGGACGGGGTGCGGGCCCGCATTCCGCTCACCGCGGATTGCGAGATCACCATGGAGGCCAACCCGGGCACGGTGGAGGCGGACAAGTTTGCCGGTTTCCAGCGCGCCGGCATCAACCGTATCTCCATCGGCGTGCAGAGCTTCCAGCAGGAGAAGCTGACCCGCCTCGGCCGCATTCACGGCCCGCAAGAAGCGCGCAAGGCCGCGGCACTGGCCCATGCCATCAAGTTGCCTACCTTCAATCTGGATCTGATGCACGGTCTGCCGGATCAGAGTCTGGATGACGCCCTTTATGACCTGCAGCAGGCGATCGACTGCGCCCCGCCGCACCTCTCCTGGTATCAGCTCACCATAGAGCCGAACACGGCATTTGCCTCCAAACCGCCCAAGCTGCCGGAAGATGACACCCTGTGGGACATCTACGAGCAGGGCCACGCCATGCTTACCGCCAGCGGTTATCGCCAGTACGAGATCTCGGCTTATGCCAAAGAGGGCTACCAGTGCCATCACAATCTCAACTACTGGCGCTTTGGTGACTATCTGGGAATCGGCTGTGGCGCCCACGGCAAGGTGACTGATCTCGCGGATCAGCAGATCCTGCGCACAGCCAAAGTGAAGCATCCGAAAGGGTATCTGGACAAGAGCCGTCCCTATCTGGACGAGCAGTGGCAGGTGACGGCAGACGATCTGCCGCTCGAATACTTTATGAACCGCTTCCGCCTGTTTGAACCGGCCCCCAAGGCGGAGTTCGAGGCCTATACCGGCTTGTCGCTGGAACGGGTGGAGACGGTGCTTGCCATCGCCCAAAGCAAGGAGCTTATCGAGGATCTGGGGGATAGCTGGCAGCTTACTTCTCTCGGCCACCGTTATCTCAACGTGTTGCTCGAACTGTTTATGGATGAGTGAGTGGCCTGTTGAGGCGCAACTTTGAGGTGGTGAGTTGGCGTTGCCAGACCTCGTTTTCAGTAAAAACAATCAGGGCACCTATGGTGCCCTGATTGTTTATGGTCGGTAGAAACCCGCTCAGTAGCAGACGCGGATCATCTGCTGTTGGCCGGGCTCCCACCGCTTGCCAAATTTGGCCTTGCGCTGGTAACTCCCCTTGCCCTTCTTGTTGCGCTCGACCCGGCTGCGAAACAGCGGATCGGAAAGCAGGGCATGCAGATGGTTATCCTTTATCTCGCCGCGCTGATGGGCATAGCGGCCCCCTTGCGCATCTTCCTCACGGGGGAGGACGGGTTGGTCGACCCGGATCTTGGCCATGATGGCTCCTCTTCTTTTCTCTTGGTGTGTTGATTCTTGTGTCTGGATGGTGGTTTTCGCTGCGAGCGCCTGTTCAGCTGAGCGCCCGGCAACCGGATGCACTGGCACCGGTTAAAAACGCGGCGATTTTGTCACCAAATTGCCGCCAGAGCAATGCGTCGGCGGCGCCGAGTCAGTCACACTGAGCCAGGCACGCTCAGTCAGGCATACCATGTCAGCCGTGAACCGGGTCATGCTGGTCGTGGCTATGATGCTCGTGATGGGCCGGGGCACCAGATTCCAGCGTCTCGAGGATGGCGCAGTGCTCCGCCGAGCGCGGCCCGCCGCAGCAGATATTGGAGAGCTCTCGCAGGTTGTCGCGAAAGCGGGTCAGTTCGATGATCTTCTGCTCCACCTGGGCCAGCTTGGTGTCGGCCACCGCTTTCACCTCCTGACAGGTGACTTTGGCCTTGTTGGTATCGAGGTCGAGCAGCTCGCCAATATCGGCCAGCGAGAATCCCACCGACTTGGCGCGAATGATGAACTCCAGCCGCCGCTTGTCCTGTTCACTGTAGAGGCGGTAGCCGGATTCGTTGCGGATCCCCGGTGAGATAAGCCCGTTCTTCTCGTAAAAACGCAGGGTATCTGCCTTGACCCCGCACACCTTGGCCAGTTCACCGATCCGATACATGCTCTCTCTCCCCTTGAATGTATGCCGCCACAAAAACCGGAATCCACTATCACCCCTTTGCCCATGGATTGCCAGCCAAGGGCATAAAAGGGGCAGATAAACATCTCCTGGCGACCCTTTTTCCCATAAAACACTGAAAGTGCAAACGTTTCGAGAAAATCAAGTGGAAAACGTTTAACGCCGCGCCAAATAAGGCTTTGCTGTTTCAAAAAATCCACCACAGGTCACATTTTTTGTGTAGAATACGCGCCCATAACAGAGCGCCGCACCAAGCGGGCATTTCCTAAAACGCTTTTGCCGGATATCGGGGCGAGAGTGGTTTGCGAAATCCCCCACTTCCATTTATTTGGGGACTCTCTGTGTTGAGCCTCGCCTCCCATGGAACGGTCCCCGTTATGTTGAGGACGATAGTGTGATGGAACAAGCTCGACCCATTCGCCGTGCACTGCTGAGTGTGTCTGACAAAACTGGCATTCTGGAATTTGCCAAGGCACTCAACGAGCGTGGTGTTGCCCTGCTCTCCACGGGCGGTACCGCCAAGCTGCTTGGCGAGGCGGGTCTGCCGGTGACCGAGGTCTCCGACTACACGGGTTTCCCTGAAATGATGGATGGCCGGGTCAAGACCCTGCATCCCAAGGTTCATGGCGGCATCCTCGGCCGTCGGGATCAGGATGACGCCATCATGGCCCAGCACGCTATCTCCCCCATCGACATGGTTGTCGTCAACCTCTACCCCTTTGCTGCAACCGTGGCCAAAGCGGGCTGCACCCTGGCCGATGCGGTCGAGAACATCGACATCGGCGGCCCGACCATGGTGCGCTCTGCCGCCAAAAACCATAAAGATGTCGCTATCGTCGTCAAAGCTGCTGACTATGATCGGGTTATTCGCGAGATGGATGCCAACGGCAACAGCCTGAAACTGGCGACCCGTTTCGATCTTGCCATCGCAGCCTTCGAGCACACCGCCGCCTACGACGGCATGATCGCCAACTACTTCGGCACCATGGTTCCTTCTTACGGTGACAACAAGGAGGGTGACGAGGAGTCCCGCTTCCCGCGTACCTTCAACAGCCAGTTCATCAAGAAGCAGGACATGCGTTACGGCGAAAACAGCCATCAGGCCGCCGCCTTCTACGCCGAAGAGCATGCCGCGCCGGGTTCCGTCTCCAGCGCTGTCCAGCTGCAGGGCAAGGCGCTCTCCTACAACAACATCGCTGATACCGATGCAGCGCTGGAGTGTGTGAAGGAGTTCGACGAGCCGGCCTGCGTCATCGTCAAACATGCCAACCCCTGCGGTGTGGCTATTGGTAGTGACCTGCTGAGTGCCTACGATCGCGCCTACCAGACCGACCCCACCTCCGCCTTTGGCGGCATCATCGCCTTCAACCGCGAGCTGGATGGTGCCACTGCCGCTGCCATCGTTGCCCGCCAGTTTGTCGAAGTGATCATCGCCCCGACCGTCAGCCAGGAGGCCCGCGATGCGGTCGCCGCCAAGCAGAACGTGCGTCTGCTCGAATGCGGTCAGTGGACGGCACCGGCGCAAGGCTTTGACCTCAAGCGCGTCAACGGCGGCCTGCTGGTACAGGAGCGGGATCTCGGCATGGTGACGCTGGGCGACCTGACCGTGGTCAGCAAGCGCCAGCCGACCGAGGCCGAGCTGCAAGATCTGCTGTTCTGCTGGAAAGTGGCCAAGTTCGTCAAATCCAACGCCATCGTCTACGCCAAAGATGGCCAGACCATCGGCGTCGGCGCAGGCCAGATGAGCCGTGTTTATTCGGCCAAAATCGCCGGTATCAAGGCGGCGGATGAAGGGCTGACCGTGGCGGGCTCCGTGATGGCCTCCGATGCCTTCTTCCCGTTCCGCGACGGTATCGATGCTGCCGCGCAGGCCGGTATCTCTTGCGTGATCCAGCCGGGTGGCTCGATGCGCGATCAGGAGGTGATCGATGCCGCCGACGAGCACGGCATGTGCATGGTGTTCACCAACATGCGCCATTTCCGTCATTGATGGGTCAGGGGCTGCCGATGGCGGCCCTTTTGTTGTCTCTTTTCAACTGACTATTTCCGCTGACTAACGGCCAGAGAGGCCGTCCAGTGACCACAAATAGAAGCGAGCGATACGATGAAAGTACTGATCATTGGCAACGGTGGCCGCGAACACGCCCTGGCTTGGAAGGCCAAACACTCCCCACTGGTACGTCACGTTTTTGTAGCGCCGGGCAACGCAGGCACCCAGCTTGAGCCGGGTGTCGAGAACGTCGCCATCGAGGCGACCGATATCGAAGGGTTGCTGGTCTTTGCCAAAGAGAAGCAGGTCGGCCTCACCATCGTCGGGCCGGAAGCGCCGCTGGTGAAAGGGGTGGTGGATGCCTTCCGCGCCGCCGGTCAGCCCATCTTTGGCCCGACCGCTGCCGCTGCCCAGCTGGAAGGCTCCAAGGCTTTCACCAAGGATTTCCTGGCCCGTCACGCCATTCCGACCGCCGAGTACCAGAACTTCACCGAAGTGGAGCCAGCACTCGCTTACTTGCGTGAGAAAGGCGCCCCCATCGTCATCAAGGCCGATGGTCTGGCGGCGGGCAAGGGGGTGATTGTCGCCATGACCTTGCAGGAAGCGGAAGACGCGGTGCGCGACATGCTCTCCGGCAATGCCTTTGGCGAAGCGGGCTCCCGGGTGGTGATCGAGGAGTTTCTGGAGGGGGAAGAGGCGAGCTTCATCGTCATGGTCGATGGCGAGCACGTGCTGCCGATGGCCACCAGTCAGGATCACAAGCGGGTTGGCGACGGTGATACCGGCCTCAACACCGGCGGTATGGGGGCTTATTCCCCGGCGCCTGTAGTGACCGCCGAGGTACATCAGAAGGTGATGGAGCAGGTGATCATGCCGACCGTGTGCGGCATGGCGGCCGAGGGCAACGTCTACACCGGTTTCCTCTACGCCGGTCTGATGATCGACGGTGCAGGCAATCCCAAGGTGATCGAGTTCAACTGCCGCTTTGGTGATCCCGAGACCCAGCCCATCATGCTGCGGATGCAATCCGATCTGGTGGAGCTCTGCCTGGCCGCTTGCGAAGGCAAGCTGGATCAGAAAGAGGCCATCTATGATCCCCGCGCCGCCATCGGCGTGGTGTTGGCGGCGGGAGGCTATCCCGGCGATTACAGTACCAATCACCCCATCAGCGGCTTGCCGGTGGATGAAGTGGCAGGAGAGAAGGTGTTCCATGCCGGTACCCGCCTGGAGGGCGATACCAGCCTGACCGCTGGCGGTCGTGTACTGTGCGCCACGGCGCTGGGCCATACGGTTGCAGAGGCTCAGCAGCGTGCCTATCAGCTCGCTGGCCGCATCAAGTGGGATGGCGTCTTCTACCGCAAGGATATCGGCTGGCGCGCCATTGCTCGCGAACAGGAGTAACTGACGCCAGCAAATGGCTAGTTGATTCAGACCCCGCTACGGCGGGGTTTTTTGTCGCTGTTTACCGCTTTCAACCATCCTCATGATGCGCGTCACCAGCGTTCAATCAGTTACCAAGCGCAAACAAGCGCGGTATATCTGTCACTATTTGCCACAAAAAACAGCATTTTTCACAAACGTTTCACCATGAGTCATGGCATCATGCTGGTGATGAATTCTTGTTTGGATTCATAAGTACCCCTAACAATTCGAGCATGTCGTTATATAAGGAAATCCCATGTTGAAAACCGTCCGCCCCCTGCTGCTGCCCCTGATGTTTGGCCTGATGACCCTGCCTGCCGTGGCGGGTGATCTGGAACAGCCGATGAAGAAGATTGGCTTCAACTACAAGCAGGCCGTCAAGGCTGATGATGCAGCCACCATGGAGAAGCACATCAACGAGATGAAAGCCCAGCTTGATGTGGCCAAGCAGAAGAACATGCCGGCCGCCAAGAAAGAGAAATTCCTTGAAGGGATGAACGAGGTACAGACCGAGCTGGACGCCAGCCTGGCCGCACTCAAGGCGGGTGATGAGGCCAAGGCGCGCGAACATCTGGCCAAGGTCAACGACCTGAAGAAGGAGTACCACAAATATGCCAAGCAAAAAGGGTGAGCCCTTTCGCTGGGATCCGCTGGTTCGCCTGACCCACTGGGGCTTGGCGGCGGTCTGCATCAGCAATCTCTGGGTTAACGAAGCGGGGGAGGAGTGGCACGAGTGGCTGGGTTACGGCGCCATTGGGCTGGTCTCCTTGCGTCTGCTCTGGGGGCTCACTTTTGCCCGTGGCTACGCCCGCCTTGGTGCCCTCATCCCCAGCGGTGAGGATTTTCGCCAGCAAGCGCGCGAGATGCGTGAGCGGCAGCCTCCGGCACCGGGTCATCACGGTAGCGGCAAGCTGGCCGTGTGGGCGCTCTGGCTGGTTGTGCTGGCCACTGCTGGCAGCGGCTGGTTTCAAAATACCGAGACGGGATTTGAACTGGGGGCTGACGAGTGGCATGAGTGGTGCGTGGTAGCGCTACAGGGGCTGATAGGTCTGCACCTGCTGGCCATCGTCTTCACCTCCTGGCGTCAGCGCAGCAATCTGGTTACCCGGATGTTGCCCGCCGGGCGGCGATCATCCATCCAGAGCGGCAGTAACGAGCAAACCTGAGGCTCAGCATTAGGCTCCTTGTCTCTGAGTGAGGCGCCTGATCCGGACCCTGCCCAGACCCGCCCATGGCGGGTCTTTTCTATGGCCTCCTCGAGCTCATCACTGGATATTGCCCGTTCGGCAGATGCAAAAAGGCCGCTCATGATGAGCGGCCTTTTTCAATTTGGTGGCCCCTGGGGGACTTGAACCCACGACCAATCGATTATGAGTCGACTGCTCTGACCAACTGAGCTAAGGGGCCAAATTGTGCGTTTAGCGGCGTGGATTATAGGGGAAGAGGAAAGGGCAGTCTATAGGCATATCAACCACTTGGCGACTAATTGTCCAGGTCGATAGAGGGTGCAAAGCGGGTCGCAAGGGTAAATGCCAGACAAAACAAAGCCCCGCATGGCGGGGCTTTGGCAGAGCAGTTTGACACAGGTCAGGACTATTCGTCCAGGAAGCTGCGCAGCACTTCCGAGCGGCTCGGGTGGCGCAGTTTACGCAGTGCCTTGGCTTCAATTTGACGAATACGCTCACGGGTGACGTCGAACTGTTTGCCCACTTCCTCTAGGGTGTGGTCAGTGTTCATGTCGATACCGAAACGCATCCGCAGTACCTTGGCTTCACGGGCGGTCAGGCCAGCCAGCACTTCGCGGGTGGCGTTGCGCAGGCTTTCGCTGGTCGCCGCATCCGCTGGCAGAGCCAGGGTGGTATCTTCGATAAAGTCGCCCAAGTGGGAATCTTCATCATCACCGATGGGCGTCTCCATGGAGATAGGCTCTTTGGCGATCTTCAGTACCTTGCGGATCTTGTCTTCCGGCATGCCCATGCGCATGGCCAGCTCTTCCGGGTTCGGTTCACGACCCATCTCCTGCAGCATTTGACGGGAGATACGGTTGAGCTTGTTGATGGTCTCGATCATGTGTACCGGGATACGGATGGTACGGGCCTGATCCGCGATGGAGCGGGTAATGGCCTGACGGATCCACCAGGTAGCATAGGTCGAGAACTTGTAGCCACGACGGTATTCAAACTTGTCTACCGCCTTCATCAGACCGATGTTGCCCTCCTGGATCAGGTCCAGGAACTGCAGACCACGGTTGGTGTACTTCTTGGCGATAGAGATAACCAGACGCAAGTTGGCCTCAACCATCTCTTTCTTTGCACGGCGGGCTTTGGCCTCACCGATGCTCATGCGACGGTTGATATCCTTGATCTGGGCAATCGACAGACCTGTCTCTTCTTCAATCTGCTGCAGCTTGCCGATGGCTCGCTGGATATCCTCGTCCATTTCAACCAGACGGGGAGACCAGGCTTTGCCAGCCTGCTTCTGGTATTCGAACCAGGCAGTTTCACACTCGTTGTTGGTGAAGGCCGCGACGAAGGTTTTCTTCGGCATCTTGGCCTGCTCAACGCAGAGCTTCATGATGATGCGTTCCTGCACGCGGACGCGCTCCATCATTTCACGCATGTTGTTGACCAAGCGATCGAACTGCTTGGGCATCAGGCGGAATTGACGGAATACATCGGCCAGCTGGGCGATGGCGGCCTGGGTATCTTCGTGCGCGCGACCATTCTTCTGAATGGAGAGGCGAGTCACTTCATACTGGGCACGCAGTTCGCCGAACTTCTCGCGAGCGACTTCCGGATCCGGGCCACCGTCACCGTCGTCGTCAGAGCTGTCGCCATCTTCGTCTTCGTCTTCTTCGTCTTCTTCATCTTCGTCGGCCAGATCGTCTTCGCCGAGCTCGGAACCGATATGCGTGGCGGTAGGCGCCATATCTTCAGTTTCGTTCGGGTCAATAAAGCCAGAGATGATGTCAGAGAGACGCAGCTGCTCGGCTTCATACTTGTCGTACTGTTCGAGCAGGTAAGTAATTGCTTCAGGGTACTCGGCTACGGAGCTTTGTACCTGGTTGATACCGTCTTCGATCCGCTTGGCGATGTCGATTTCGCCTTCACGGGTCAGCAGTTCGACGGTACCCATTTCCCGCATGTACATGCGGACGGGATCGGTCGTGCGACCAATCTCAGATTCAACAGATGCCAGAGCCTGGGCCGCTGCTTCGGCAGCGTCCTCATCGGCGGTACCACCTTCAGCCATGATAAGGTCATCGGCATCCGGAGCGTTTTCAACCACTTGAATGCCCATATCGTTGATCATCTGAATGATGTCTTCGATCTGGTCTGAATCGACAATGTCTTGCGGGAGGTGATCGTTCACCTCGGCATAGGTCAGGTAGCCCTGTTCTTTACCTTTGGCAACGAGGAGTTTAAGCTGAGACTGCGGGGTTTGCTCCATAGAACTCATCCGGTTGGTGTTGCTAGGTTGCGCGTACAGTGCGCTGCTGCGCAAATAGCCAATTCTAATAGAAAACCGCCAGACATGCTATGTCTGGTTGCGGCGTCGGTCATGAGAAACCCCTGCCCGCAGTATTGTCGGGGCCAGGCGGTTATAAAATTTTTGCTTTTCATCCCGTCGATTCGGGCAACGCTATCCATATTGGGACTAATCACTCAAATATCAAGCCCCACTCTCATTTCTTTTCTCAATTTGCACCTCTCTTATCAGCATCATCAGCTCTTGGGTTTCTTCGGAGCTTAGTCCTTCCTGAGCCACTTTGGCCTGCAATTCTTCGATCCGCTGTTTCAGAAACTGGTTGATGAAGCCGACGAAGGTGTCCTGCAATTCTCCCAGAATATCTGGCTCCTGATCGAGTTTGATCTCCTCGAACAGGTCGTGCATGGCCAGCTGAGCAAGGATTTCTCCCTCCTTGGTACCACGCCAGTGTTCCAGCAGGATACCGGTTGTGATACCGGGCTGTGCCAGGATTTGCTGGTGCAGTTGCAGCAGGAACTTGATGCCCTGTACGCGTAGCCCGGCCAATTCCGGCATGGGGGGAAGCTCAGCCGTTACTGCCGGATATTGCACCATCAGTGCCAGCGCACGCCGCAGTGGCGTCAGCTTGGCTGCCTTGGGTTTGTTGACCTCGGCCTTGGGCTGACTGTTGCGGGCAAAGAGCTCGGCGATGCGCTGCTTGTTCTCACCCCAGCGCATCATGCTGGAGAGGCGGGTGATCAGCCCTTCGCGGGTAAACCCTTCCGGTACGCGACGAATAAGCTCGGCGGCCTTGTTGGCCACTTCGAACTTGCCTGCCTCACCGGAGAGCGCCGCATCGCGACCGAGACGCTCGAACATGAAGTCGGCGAACGGTTGGGCTTCATCGAGCAGGGCTTCGAAGCCCTCCTTGCCGATCTGGCGTACCAGCGAGTCGGGATCCTCGCCATCGGGCAGGAACACGAACTTCAGCTCGCGGCCATCCTGCAGATGAGGGAGGGCATTATCCAGCGCACGCCAGGCGGCTTCACGACCGGCGTTGTCACCGTCGTAGCAGCAGACTACCTCGGCGGTGGTGCGAAACAGGGTGTGGATATGGTCGCTGGTCGTTGCAGTACCCAGCGCCGCCACCGCATAGTCGATGTCGTACTGACCGAGTGCCACCACATCCATGTAGCCTTCCACCACCAGGATCCGGCGTGGATCCTTGTGTGCCTGCTTCACCTCGTAGAGACCGAACAGCTCCCGCCCTTTATGGAAGATGGGAGTTTCCGGCGAGTTCAGGTACTTGGGGGTGCCATCACCCAGCACCCGGCCACCGAAACCGATAACCCGGCCACGCTTGTCGCGGATCGGGAACATGATGCGATCGCGGAAACGGTCATAACTGCCCGGGCCATTGTCACGGGTGATCAGCATGCCGCCCGAGATAAGCAGCTGTTCGTGATCCCGGCTGGTACCAAAGCGGCGGCGCACCTGATCCCAATCGCTGGGTGCATAGCCAATGTTGAATCGCTTGACCACTTCACCGGTCAGACCGCGGCCTTTGAGGTACTCCACCGCATGAGGGGCACTCTTGAGGTTGCTCTCGTAGAAGCGGGCGATCTGGTTCATCAGCTCGAACAGATCCTTGCTGACGGCGGGTTGGCTATTGGCCGAGCCGCCGATGCTCTGCTCGCGAGGTACCTGCATGCCCTGCATGCTGGCGAGCTCTTCGATGGCATCGGGAAATTCGAGACCGTCGTACTCCATGACAAAGCCGATGGCGTTACCGTGGGCGCCACAACCGAAACAGTGGTAGAACTGCTTCTCTTGGCTGACGGTAAAAGAGGGGCTTTTTTCGTTATGAAAAGGGCAGCAAGCCTGGTAGTTCTTACCGGCTTTTTTCAGCCGCACTCGCGAGTCGATCAGCTCGACTATGTCTGTGCGTACGAGCAGATCGTCGATAAAGGATTGTGGGATCCTGCCTGCCATAACCGTCCTGTTTCATTGCGGAGAAAATAAAAAAGCCGCGCATTCCAAGGGAAGCACGGCTTCTTCGACCAAACAAGAGAGTTGCCTGTTACGCCAAGCGGGTTTTCACCTGAGCACTGACGGCGCCGACATCGGCACGCCCCTGAATTTTCGGCTTCAAGACAGCCATGACCTTGCCCATATCAGCCATGACGGCAGCACCACTTTCAGTGATGGCTTGCTCGATCAGGGCAGCAATTTCATCTGCGGTCAGCTGTTGCGGCAGGAATTCCTGCAACACAACGATCTCGGCGGACTCTTTGTCGGCGAGATCCTGGCGACCGGCAGCTTCAAATTGGCTGATGGAATCGCGGCGCTGTTTGACCATTTTGGTCACGACAGCGAGGATATCCTCATCATTCAGCTCGATACGGGTATCGACTTCACGTTGCTTGATTTCTGCCATCAACAAGCGGATCGCTCCCAGACGTGCCTTATCTTTGGCAAGCATGGCGAGCTTTTGCTGATCCTTGAGTTGATCCTTCAGAGACACGGCAATATCTCCCGATTAGTACAGGCGGATACGACGTGCGTTTTCGCGAGACAGCTTCTTGGCGTGACGCTTGACTGCAGACGCTTTGGCGCGCTTACGAATGGTAGTCGGCTTCTCGTAGAACTCACGGCTACGAACTTCGGACAGGATACCGGCTTTTTCGCAAGAACGCTTGAAACGACGCAGAGCAACGTCAAACGGCTCATTTTCACGGACTTTGATTACTGGCATGTGCCTTTCACCTCAGTGATAAATTGTTAGCTGACCTTCAATCGATCAGCATGTCTTAAAATGGTGCGAAATTATACTCTGGACAGGGAATGAAAGTAAACCCGCAGAGATCGCTCTGGTTTAAAAAACCCGCGAAGGTTACCATAGCCGTCTCATTTTAGCAGTGAAATTTTTTAGCAATGCGTGTATTGGGCATAGAGACATCCTGTGACGAAACCGGGATCGCGATCTTCGACGATCAAAAAGGGATCCTTTCCCATCAGTTATACAGCCAGGTCAAGCTGCATGCGGACTACGGTGGCGTCGTCCCCGAACTCGCCAGCCGGGATCATGTTCGCAAGACGATCCCGTTGATCCAGGCCGCATTGCAAGAGGCGGGACTGGGCAAAGATGACATCGACGGCATCGCGTATACCGCGGGTCCGGGTCTGGTTGGCGCCATTCTGGTAGGCGCCACTATTGGTCGTTCGCTGGCGATGGCATGGAACAAGCCTGCTATCGCTGTCCACCATATGGAAGGGCACCTGCTGGCTCCCATGCTGGAAGAGAAAGCTCCCGAGTTCCCCTTCGTGGCGCTGCTGGTCTCCGGTGGTCACTCCATGTTGGTACGGGTTGATGGCATCGGCAGTTATCAGCTGTTGGGGGAATCCATTGATGATGCCGCTGGCGAAGCGTTCGACAAGACCGCCAAGCTGATGGGGCTGGACTATCCGGGTGGTCCGCTGCTCTCCCGTCTGGCCGAGAAGGGCACCACTGGGCGCTTCCACTTCCCCCGTCCCATGACTGATCGCCCAGGGCTCGACATGAGCTTCTCCGGCCTCAAGACCTTCACTGCCAACACCATCGCCGCCAATGGTGATGATGAGCAGACCCGTGCCGATATCGCTCGGGCGTTTGAAGATGCGGTGGTCGATACCCTGGCCATCAAGTGCCGTCGTGCCTTGAAAGAGACCGGTCTTAAGCGTCTGGTGGTTGCCGGTGGCGTCAGTGCCAACCGTCATCTGCGTGCCCAGCTGGCCGAGCTGATGGAGAGCCTCAAGGGCGAGGTGTTCTATCCACGCACTGAATATTGCACCGATAACGGCGCCATGATTGCCTATGCCGGTATGCAGCGCCTGAAAGCGGGCGTGTTCGAACCGCTGGCGGTCAAAGCCGTGCCGCGCTGGCCGCTGGATACCCTGGATCCGGTCTGATCCGACGGATCCCGCCTTCTGGCGTGGTGGTGAGTACCATGGTGGCCTACAGCTCCTGCAATCAGGCAGCGGTGGTTATACCGCCGCAGGCACGCTGTTGTGGTGTCTGCTGTCGCCGTGGTTGAGCCATCCGGATAATACGTCAGGTCTCTCGCTGCCAGACAGCCAAGCCAAGTACAGAGTAAAGAGATAAAAAAATCCCCGCCAACTGGCGGGGATTTTTGTTTGGTCATCGGCAGGCGATAGGATTACAGCAGGATGCCGCCGAAGAAGAAGCCCAGCGCCACGGCGATGGCGATGGTGGCGGTGCCCGGTACGAAGAAGGGGTGGTTGAAGACCGCCTTACCGATACGGGTGGAGCCGGTGTCGTCCATCTCTACCGCGGCCAGCAGGGTCGGGTAGGTCGGCAGTACAAACAGGGCGCTTACGGCTGCGAAAGAGGCAATCGCAGTCAGCGGGCTGACACCCAGTGCCAGTGCGGCAGGCATCAGTGCTTTGGTGGTGGCACCTTGTGAATAGAGCAGCATGGCGGCGAAGAACAGCACCACGGCAAGCAGCCAGGAGTACTGGTTCAGCAGGTCGCCAGCGATCAGCTGGATGGTGTCCATGTTGCCTTTCACGAAGACGTTACCCAGCCAGGCCACACCCAGTACGCAGATACAGGCGGACATACCGGACTTGAAGGTCGGCATGTTGGTGACCTGGGTAGCGTCCAGTTTGCACACCAGAGTCATGATGGTGGCCGCGGCCAGCATGATACCCATGATGGCACCGTCACGGGGGATCGGCGGGTTGGTGATCAGGCCAACTTTACCGGAGATGGCAGTGGCATAAGCCATGACAGCAACGATGGCGGCGATGAAGATCCAGACCGACAGCTTGGCGTACGGTTTGATCTCGAGCTTGGTAGTACCACGCAGTTTGATCAGGCCCTTGGCTTTGCGCTCCAGATAGACTTCGTCCTGCTCCAGCGGCTTGCCCATCATGTTGGCAATGAAGGCGCCCAGGATACAGGCCAGGAAGGTAGAGGGGATGCAGATGGCCAGCAGGGTCAGGTAGTCAACACCGAACGGCTCGAGCATGCCGGAGAAGGCAACCACAGCGGCAGAAATTGGGGAGGCTGTGATGGCGATCTGGGAAGCGACAACCGCGATGGAGAGAGGACGGGATGGGCGGATCCCTTGCTCTTTGGCCACTTCAGCGATCACCGGCAGGGTGGAGAAGGCGGTATGACCGGTACCGGCCAGCATGGTCATCAGGTAGGTGACCACCGGGGCGGCGAAGGTGATGTATTTGGGGTTCTTGCGCAGCGCTTTTTCTGCCAGGAAGACCAGGTAGTCCATCCCGCCAGCCAGTTGCATACAGGCGATGGCACAGATGACGGATGCGATGATCATGATCACATCCCAAGGGATGTAGCTGACCAGTTGATCGCTCGGGATGGGCATGCCCAGACCCCACGTCAAGACCAGTACCCCCAGACCACCGGCAAAGCCGATGCCGATGCTGCCTATCCGGGCCCCCAGATAGATAGCGGCGAGCACGACAAGTAACTCGATTCCAATCATAGCGATAACTCCATTTTTTAGTTTTTGGTTTTTATTTGGCAAAAAGCCAATTCCCGATCGGGCTGGGGATAAAGACCAATCGGGAACTGACTTTATGGGCCGGGAAGATCCCGGCCCACACTCGCTTATACGGCAGCTTCGCGGGTGAAACGCTTGGCTTTGTATTGCGGGTTCATCAGGTTCTCGATGGAGAGAATTTCGTCCAGCTGCTCGGCGCTCAGCAGGCCGCGCTCAAGAACGACTTCGCGGACGTTCTTGCCGGTCTGGGCACAGATCTTGCCGACGATATCCCCTTCGTGGTGGCCGATGAAGGGGTTCAGGTAGGTCACGATACCGATGGAGTTCAGCACGTGATTCATGCAGATTTCCGGGTTGGCGGTGATACCTTCCACGCACTTCTCGCGCAGGGAAATACAGGCTTTTTCCATCAGGCTCAGGGATTCGAACATCGCCTGACCAATCACCGGCTCCATGACGTTCAGTTGCAGCTGACCGGCTTCGGCGGCGAAGGTGATGGTGATGTCGTTACCGAATACCTTGAAGCAGGATTGGTTGACCACTTCCGGGATAACCGGGTTGACCTTGGCCGGCATGATGGAGGAACCCGCCTGCATTTCCGGCAGGTTGATCTCTTTCAGTGCAGTGCGCGGGCCGGAGGAGAGCAGACGCAGGTCGTTACAGATCTTGGACAGCTTCATGGCCAGACGCTTGATGGCGCCGTGCAGCATGACGTAGGCACCACAGTCTGAGGTCGCTTCGATCAGATCTTCTGCCGGCACATAGGCACGTCCGGTGATCTCGGCCAGACGCTTGATGGCCAGTGCAGAGTACTCGGGCGGAGTGTTCAGACCGGTACCGATGGCGGTCGCGCCCAGGTTCACTTCCAGCAGCAGCTCCTGGCAACGCTTGATGGACTTGATCTCTTCACGCAGGGTCACGGCGAACGCGTGGAACTCCTGACCCAGGGTCATCGGAACCGCATCTTGCAGCTGGGTACGGCCCATCTTCAGGATGTTTTTGAACTCTTTCGCTTTGGCATCGAATGCCGCGATCAGGTGCTCCAGCGCATGCAGGGTCACGTCAGTGCTGTTGACCACAGCAACGCGGAAACCGGTCGGGTAGGCATCGTTGGTGGATTGGCACTTGTTGACGTGGTCGTTCGGGTTGATGACGTCGTAACGGCCTTTCTCCAGACCCATGATTTCCAGGGCGATGTTGGCCAGTACTTCGTTGGTGTTCATGTTGACGGAGGTGCCGGCACCACCCTGGTAAACGTCGACCGGGAACTGGTCGAAGCATTTGCCGGTGTTCAGCATCAGGTCGCAGGCTTCTACGATCTTGTCAGCAATTTCAGGACGGATGGTACCCAGTTCACCGTTTGCCAGCGCAGCGGCCTTCTTGGTCAGCACCATACCGCGGACGAATTCCGGAACGTCAGAAATCTTCTGAGAGCTGATCTTGAAGTTCTCGACAGCGCGCAGGGTGTGCACACCGTAGTAGAGATCATTGGAAACTTCTTTGGTGCCCAGCAGGTCTTCTTCAATGCGGACGTTCTTGATGTCGCTCATTGTAATGCCTCAGAAATCAGATAAATGGAAAAATCCTCACCGAGTGGTCGCGAGTTCCTTGCGCACAGCTCATCCTGAAGCACCACACATCGAGTGGGGCGGTTGGGAGAATGACCTCCCGAAAAACTAATCAATATACTACTCCAATTGAGGTATCGGTTATTAGAGGTGGATCACTAAATTTGCGACATTTTCAAATTACTTTGAGGAAAGTACACATATGTTATGAAGTTTTTATCATGATGATTTTTATAAGTTTTTGTGACTTTTTGCTGATTTTTTAGATTGCTGATGACGTAGGAGTCAGTTGACCAACTTGAAAAGAGGGGGGCCGCCCCCATTTATTCAGGGCAGAAAGTGGTGATGACGGGGCGGCAAAATCGCCTCTGACCATCGTTGGATGGGCGCCACTTTTTCTCAATTTACCGGTGCTGGAGTAGATATGGGCAAGTTGTTTTTGTTGTTGGTGGGTCTGGTTGTGCTGGAGCTTACCGTGATGATCGAGGTCGGCTCGGTAATCGGGGCGCTGCCGACTGTCGGCTTGCTCATTCTGACTGCGGTATTGGGCTCCTCGCTGGTGCGCAGCGAAGGGATCAAGACCCTGTTCAGCGCCCAGCAAAAGATGCAGATGGGCGAGATGCCGGGCCGTGAGGTGATGGGGGGCATGATGCTGGCATTGGCTGGCTTGCTGCTGATTATCCCGGGTTTCGTGACCGACATTTTCGGTGTGCTGTTGCTGCAACCTTGGCTGCGCAACAAACTGGCTGACAAGCTGATCGGCAGCAGCCAGTTCCGGATGCAGATGGGTGGTTTCCAGCGTACTCAATCGCCGTTTGGCAACGCACCGTCCGATGATCATCTGGAGAACGCCAAGCAGGGCGGCACCACTATCGAAGGCGAATTTGAGCGTAAAGAGTAATCGACGAGACGAAAACCCGAGGCGAGTGACTGAATCAGGGTTTGCCCTGATGGCACAAGGCCTCGAAGCGGTGTCGGGCATACCACCATGCGAGGGTGCCCGCCGCCAGATTGGCCAGCAGTATTCCCAGATATATCCCCTGTTCTCCCCCTAGCTTTGCCCCCAGCCAGGCTCCTGGCAACAGAAAACCAAACAGTCGCAATCCGTTGAACAAGAACGAAATACTGGATGCTCGCACGCCATTTAGCGCCGAGGCCAGCAGCATCACCATGCCCTGAAAGCCATAACCGATCGGCACCAGATGCAGATAGAGAATGATGAGGCGAATGACCTGCGGATGATCGCTGAACAGGTTGGCGATGAGTGGCGCCAGTAGCCAGGTCAGGCCATAGATGGCGAGTTGGAACAGCAACGCAAACCTCATGCAGCTCTGCAGTGCAGCTTTGGCCCGGGCCGGATTGCCAGCGCCGCAGTTTTGCGAGATGAAAGGGGCCAGTACGGAGGCGAGGGCCATCATCACGATCAGCAGCAGCGCCTCAACCCGCGATGCGGCGCCGTAAGCGGCTACCACCTCGGTACCCAGTCCTGCAAAGATCGTCATCAGCACCGCATTGGCCAAGGGGTTGAGCATATTGGTAAAAGAGGCGGGGACGGCGACATGGAGCAAGGCCCGCCAGTGGGTCAGCAACCGAGCCCGCGGCGAGAGGCGCCACAGCAGCAAGCCCTCCCGATGACGCAGGATATAGAGGCTGACAAGCATCGCCATCAACCAGGAGAGAGAAGTCGCGATGGCGGCCCCGCGGATCCCCCATTCGGGAAAGGGGCCGATGCCGAAGATCAACAGAGGATCCAGTACTCCGTTGACCAACCCGGCTACGGCCATCACCAGACTGGGGGTTTTGGTATCGCCGGTCGCCCGGATGGCGGCATTGCCCACCATGGGCAGCACCAGCATGGGGACTGTGAGATACCAGATCAGCATGTAGTCATGGATGAGGGAGATAAGCTCGGCACTGGCCCCCAGCAGAGTAAACAGGGGTTTGATGGTGAGAGCGCCCCCCGCGGAGAGCAGGGCCACCATGATCACCGCCAGAAACAGGCTGTCGGTGGCGAGATGGGCCGCCTCATCGTGTTTGCCCTGCCCCAGGGTATGACCGATCACCGCTGACAATCCGGCGCCCAATCCCATCGCCAGCGAGGTAACCACAAAAGTGACGGGAAAGGTAAAACTGATGGCGGCCAGAGCTTCGGTTCCCAGCATACCGATAAAAAAGGTATCGACCAGATTGAAGGCCAGAATGGCGATGATGCCGAAGATCATGGGGCCCGTCATCTGGCGCAGTACGACCGGAATAGGGGCTGTCAGCATGGGGTTGGTGCGGGTCAAGGGCTCGTCTCTACAGCTGGCTTTGAAGGTTCTGGCATGGAAACCGGGCGGCTTGAAGCGAGCTTGCTCCAGGGGGCGGACATGGTTGAACCATCGAAGATGTTTATAGTACGTGAAAAATTTTTTTTTGTATTTGCCCTTGAAGGGTTAGCAACTCTGCCCCACATCAGGGACATATCTAATTTGGCCTGGAACGGCCATTCCTCAAAGCAACAATGAGACTCATTTTGGGAGAGTTATCGATGAAAATTCGTCCACTGCACGACCGCGTCATCATCAAGCGCATCGAAGCTGAAGCCAAATCTGCCGGCGGTATCGTCTTGACTGGTACTGCGGCCCAGAAGTCCACCCGTGGTGAAGTGCTTGCCGTGGGGACTGGTCGCATCCTGGATAATGGCGAAGTCAAAGCGCTGGCCGTGAAGGTTGGTGACAAGGTTATCTTCAACGAAGGCTACGGTGTTAAGACCGAGAAGCTGGATGGTCAGGACGTCCTGATCCTCTCCGAAACCGACATCCTGGCGATTGTCGAAGAGTAATCCATCCTCCTTTTCCCCGAATTGATTTAAGGATTGAAGAAAAATGGCAGCTAAAGACGTTAAGTTTGGTAACGAAGCCCGCATCAAGATGCTGGAAGGCGTAAACATCCTGGCTGATGCCGTCAAGGTGACTCTGGGCCCGAAAGGCCGCAACGTGGTGCTGGACAAGTCCTTCGGCGCCCCGACCATCACTAAAGATGGTGTGTCTGTTGCGCGCGAAATCGAGCTGGAAGACAAGTTCCAGAACATGGGCGCCCAGATGGTCAAGGAAGTGGCTTCCAAGGCGAACGATGCCGCCGGTGACGGTACCACTACTGCAACCGTTCTGGCTCAGGCTATCGTCAACGAAGGTCTGAAAGCCGTTGCCGCCGGTATGAACCCGATGGATCTGAAGCGCGGTATCGACAAGGCCGTTGTGGCTGCTGTTGCCGAGCTGCAAGCGCTGTCTCAGCCGTGTGCCGACAGCAATGCCATCGCTCAGGTGGGCACCATCTCCGCCAACTCCGACGAGAAAGTGGGCAAGCTGATTGCCGAAGCCATGGACAAAGTGGGTCGCGATGGCGTCATCACCGTTGAAGATGGTCAGGGTCTGGAAGATGAGCTGGCAGTTGTTGAAGGTATGCAGTTCGACCGCGGCTACCTGTCCCCCTACTTCATCAACAAGCAAGAGACCGGTTCTGTTGAACTGGACGACCCGTTCATCCTGCTGGTTGACAAGAAAGTCTCCAACATCCGCGAAATGCTGCCGGTGCTGGAAGGCGTTGCCAAAGCTGGCAAGCCGCTGCTGATTGTTGCTGAAGACGTAGAAGGCGAAGCCCTGGCGACTCTGGTGGTTAACACCATGCGCGGTATCGTGAAAGTGGCTGCCGTCAAGGCGCCTGGCTTCGGTGACCGTCGCAAGGCCATGCTGCAGGATATCGCCGTACTGACTGGCGGTACTGTCATCTCCGAAGAAGTGGGCATGGAGCTGGAAAAAGCGACTCTGGAAGATCTGGGTCGTGCCAAGCGTATCGTCATCACCAAAGAGAACACCACCATCATCGATGGCGTGGGTGATGCCGGTGTGATCGAAGGCCGTGTTGCCCAGATCCGTCAGCAGATCGAAGAGACCTCTTCCGACTACGATCGTGAGAAGCTGCAAGAGCGCGTAGCCAAGCTGGCTGGCGGTGTTGCCGTGATCAAGGTTGGCGCAGCCACCGAAGTCGAGATGAAAGAGAAGAAAGCACGCGTTGAAGATGCCCTGCACGCTACCCGCGCCGCGGTTGAAGAAGGCGTGGTTGCCGGTGGTGGTGTTGCGCTGGTTCGCGTTGCTGCCAAACTGGCGGGTCTGCGCGGTGACAACGAAGACCAGAACGTCGGTATCAAGGTTGCCCTGCGCGCCATGGAAGCCCCGCTGCGTCAAATCGTCATCAACGCCGGTGAGGAAGCCTCCGTCATTGCCAACGCAGTGAAGAACGGCGAAGGCAACTTCGGTTACAACGCTTACAGCGAACAGTATGGCGACATGCTGGCCATGGGCATCCTGGATCCGACCAAGGTAACCCGTTCCGCCCTGCAGTTTGCCTCTTCCATCGCCGGTCTGATGATCACCACCGAGTGCATGGTCACCGAACTGCCGAAGAAAGATACCCCTGCAATGCCTGACATGGGCGGCATGGGTGGCATGGGCATGATGTAATCATCCCCCCTTGCTCTGTTTGACAAACGGCTCGCTCAAGGCGAGCCGTTTTTTTATATCTGGCTAAACTGAGTCTGTTGAGACAGCAAATCTGGGGGCGATATGAAAATGTTTGGTTGGCTGACACTACTGTGTTCATTGGTCATCATGCCGGTGATGGCTGCTGAGGCGCTGACTGGGCCGGTGATCCTGAAAGTGGGTGGTAACATCAGGTCGGCAGACGAAGTTGATGGCAAGGTGTTGTTTGATCTGGCCAAACTGCAGGCTCTGCCGCAACATGAGATAGTGACCGGCAACCCGTGGGTGGATAAGCCACACACCTACAGAGGCCCAAAACTGGCAGATGTGTTGGCTGCAGTCGGTGCGGATGGCAAGACCATTACGTTGACGGCGCTGAATAGTTTCCAAGTCCGCATTGAATGGGACAAGGTTGCCAAATACGAGCCCATCCTTGCATGGGAAGACAACGGCGCTGTCATGCGGGTGCGTGACAAGGGGCCGGTCTGGTTTATGCTGCCTCTTGATCAATATCCGGAATTGAAGCGATCCGAATATACCGACATGATGATCTGGCAGCTGGATTTGATAGACATTCAGCACTGATAAAAACAGCACGGGAGCATGGGGTGAAAGGAAAGACCAGGGCGTGGCCACTGCTCGTCATTCTGTATGTATCCATCCTGTTGTTTACCGGGAGCACCCTCTATTGCCTGATGCAGATCCAGAATGCGACCAGAGCGATGGAGAAATACACCTATGATGTCTCCTGGGCGCTGATGCAGTTGCAGCTGGAGCTCGGGCGTTTCCTCAATGCGGTAGAGGTCTATCACTATGGCGGGATTGATCATGACACCTTGATGTTGCGTTATGACATTCTCTGGAGCAGAACGCCCATCCTGTTGAGCGGCCAGCTGCGCAAGAGCATGCAGGACAAGCAGAAAACCTTGCGTCTGGTGCAGCTGATTGAAACCAATATTCGCCAAATAGAGCCCGACATCACCAAGTTGCAAAGCGGGGCATCTGACTATCAGCAGATCATGATGCGCCTTGCCCCGCTGCAAGAGCCGCTCTCCTACTCCCTCGCTTCTGTGATGCAGAAGAACATTAACGTCTATTCCGAGAACGATCGCCATTTTGGCCAATTGCGCAATGCCTTGTTGCTGATGGTCTCCGGTCTGGTCATGTCAGTGTTGCTGCTCAGCATGCTGCTTATATATGAAGGGCGTCGTCATTTCAGAGCGGCCAGACGGGATCCGCTGACCGGGTTGTCCAATCGGGTTGCCCTACTGGAACGGATGGAGCTGTACGCCACACAGGAAGTGCCGTTTGGACTGGTGCTGGTCGATATCAACGACTTCAGGGATATCAACAGCAAGTTTGGCTATGACACCGGTGATTATCTGCTTTGTGAGTTTGCCACCCGGATCAGAGTGCTCTGTGAAGAGGGGGAGTGGAGTGGACGTCTGGGGGGAGATCAATTTGCCATTATTCAGCGTGGCAGCAGCGATCTGCGTCAGGTCAGGGAGCTGGTAGCTCGATTGCTGCATGCGCTGAAGCAAGATATCGTCTATGACAACTATCCCTTCCGGCTTGAAGTCGGGATCGGGATTGCCTTCTATCCGATGGACAGCGACAAGACTCAGGAGTTGTTGAGTCGTGCGGAACAGGCCCTGTTCCATAGTCGCAAGACCCATGTCCCCTATGTGATTTACGATAACTCCTTGCTCAACGAGACGGCGCGGCGCAAACATCTGGCGTCGGACATGATCATGGCGCTGGAACACAATGCGCTGGAACTTTATTACCAACCCATCGTCAATCTCGAGAGTGGCCGCTGCGAAGCTGTCGAGGCTCTGCTGCGCTGGCGGCATCCTGAGCTCGGTTTCATTCCGCCAAACGAAGTGATTATGGTGGCTGAGGAGTTCCAGCTTGCCGAACGGGTTGGCAGCTGGGTGCTGAACACCGCTTGTGAGCAGCTCTATCAGTGGCACCAGCTTGGTATGGTTGATCTGCAAATGTGTGTGAATATCTCGCCAGGCATGTACCAACGTAATTTGCTCAAACTGGTGGCCAAGGCATTGATGGAGCACCACCTGCCTGCCCGTAGCCTGGTCTTGGAGGTCACGGAAGATACCACCATGCGGGAAGTGAAGAACTCGCTGCAACTGATGCAGGATCTCAATCAGCAGGGGGTACTGCTGGCATTAGACGATTTTGGGACTGGCTATTCATCTTTGAGTTATCTGCAAAAGTTACCGGTCAGCAAGGTGAAGATCGACCGCTCCTTTATACAGGGCATTGACACTTCACTGGAGGCATCCGAACTGGTCGCCAATATTTGCCGGATGGGGTCGATGTTGGGCAAGAGTCTGGTGTGTGAAGGGATTGAGACACAGGCCCAGTTGGATGTGCTGCGATCCCTGACCGATATCCACTTGTATGGACAGGGCTATCTGTTCAGCCGACCGGAGCAGGCGGAGAAAATCTATCAGACCTTGTTGGAGATGGAGGAGCTTTGGCTGGCGCGTCAACAATCCGAAATGGCTTATATGAGTTGAGAGGGGGCTTGCCTGTCATCCGCCTCCAGAATGTGTGATTTAGCTCGAACTTTCTTCTTTTTGTTTGTTGTTTGAACGGTTGTGAGGTTTTATCAAAAAAACATGCAATTTAGCCTTGCCAGAAAGAATCTGTTCCCTATAATGCGCCTCCATCGACAGGGCAAGCGGCAACGCAAACAACCTCGTCGATAACCTCGAAAAGCCTTTGCAAATAAGGCTTGACTCGAGAAGGCGGTTGAGTAGAATGCCACTCCCGCAGCAACGAAGTGTTGCGTCGCTCTTTAACAATTTGAATCAAGCAATCTGTGTGGGCACTCACAGCATCGAACATCAAAAACAATTTTTGATTTTCAATGTCTGGTGAAGTGACCAAGACGATTTCTTAGCAATAAGAAGTCGA
>NZ_JAPDCH010000006.1:175297-269438 GCF_027705925.1 Aeromonas sp. Y289-2 | reverse complement strand
CTACACGCCGAAACAGCGCTTGGCACAGGCCGCATGACCTCTACTTTTGAGTGCTCCAAAAAATGGGGGGATTACCGGAGTCTCCCATGAGCCATGCCAACCCCATCCCGTTGGTGAACCGCAGCAGACTGGAGGCTGAAATTCAGGGGCGGTAGCCATGCCGGATGGAATGGATAAGCTAGCATTGCCTACTACCCACTCAACATCTTGTCGGAAGCCTTGTGGGGTAAGGAGTTTATGTAATCTGACGGCAACACCTGAAGTGACAAGACTCAGCGACGATGTGTGCAACATGTCACTTGTAGAAACACTACGAGTACAGTGATCTACTATTCGGAACAGCTATTTAGAAGAAAGATGATAATATTATGATTTAATAATTATTTTTACTTTTAGGCGGTGAAAATGTTACGGGGTTATATGGAATTCTCTGCTAACGGATTAGTACCGCCTTCCATCTAATCACTGTTAGGCATTTGGATAAAGTATGAGTATTTTTGAACTTAATAATGGAGAGTGCACTTACATTTTCCCAGCATTTAAATTTCAAGAAAAGGATCATGCACGATTGATGCTAGAAAATGGGAATGTACACTTATCTAACATTTCCGTATTTCGAGACTCATCGAGATTTAGTGGGCAAATTTTAGATGAAAAAGAGGGGATTGTGACTCTCCACAACTCTATAGCTACTTCTGTGTGTGATTTCTACGAGCAAAATAACCGCCATGCTTACCCTGAAGCTGTTGAAATTGCAGTTAGTGATGTCTTCGTTTTCTGTTGTACTAAGTATTTTTTGTCAGATTCACTAACGTGGGCTATTTCAGAAGGCAAGCAGAGTTGTATCTTGATAACAGACGTAGGTGAGTATATTAGGCGAATCTCTTCTTATTATGAATCTACTTTAGAATGGGTTGAAGCGCAGGAATGCCAGTATATAGGTAGAGATTTTTTTGCAACAAGTGCTACTCCTTATGATCCAACGAATTACTTTATACAAAAAAATATGAATGCTGCTTTTGTAAAACCAAAAGAATATGCAGCACAAAGAGAGTTAAGGTTAATTTGGAAACCCAAAAGCTCATTTCAACCTCAAAAATTTTTGAACAATGATATTGAAACGCAAGATTTGTTGATTCCTGTGTTATTTCATGATTTTGATAGTTCATATAGATCCAGTGGTAGACAGCGCGTAGGAGCTAGGATTATATCAAAAAGTGGAACAAGTAATGCTGAATACAATATCTCCATACCAAATGAAGTATTTACTCCGGTAATTCATACTTCCAATAATGATCAAATGCTAGGCTTTCTTGCTACCTCCAGCCATTTGTCAGGCGGCAATTTTAAAGGTGGTCAAATTGGCATATTAATGTCAGCGATAGGTCCTATTGTATGTAATGTGTACCTTAAGGATATTGAATATGTAGAAATATTCACAAAAAATGCCTAACAAAGCGTTAAAGAGGGACTTGGCACACGTGGCATTGTCGGTTTGCAGCCCGTAGGTTCGAATAGCGCAGCGTATTCGGACAATCGCGAATATCCCCGCCAATACATCACCAGTAATCGGAAGATCCCCTTGCGGGGCTTGTATCAGTCACCCTGATGCAACCCAAGGCTCGTCGGTGCCACTATAAGCTGGATTTATGGGTTTTCTGATAATGACCCAACTTTTGCTTATAGTGGCTAGCGCCAGCCTGAAAGAGGCCACTTACCGGCTACAGGGCGCTTGTCATATACTCTTCCGCTCTTATGACACGCCGGGGAGGCGTTGATATGCAATCACAGACTCACACCTTTATCGTCAATGACAGCCCGCTGCCTTGCCTGCAGGCCGGTTCGGGCGAGCCGTTGCTGCTGATCCATGGCGCGCTGGCCAACCACACCCTCTGGCTCGAACATATCGAGCAGCTCTCACGTCACTACACCGTCTATGCTCCCACCCTGCGCCACTTTGGCGAGGCGGGCAAAAACGGGCCATTTGGTCTGGAGACCCACGCCAGTGATCTGCTTGCCCTGCTGGAACAATTGCCGTGCGGGCCAGTACATCTGGCGGGCTGGTCATACGGGGCGGATGTTGCCCTGACCGCTGCCCTGATGGCTCCGGAACAATTCATAAGCCTCTATCTGGTGGAGCCAGGCTGCCCGGGAGCCCTCGATGAACAGGGGATCGCTGCCTTTATGACAGATGCCGGTGCCATGTTTGGCCCCGTATTTGGCCAGGTTGGGGAAAGCTTGCTGCAAGAGGCCGTGGCGACCCTGATCGATGGTTCGGGTGGTCATGCAGGCTATTTTGCTGCACAACCGCTCAAGTGGCAGCAGGCGCAGTTGGCAGAAGCCGATAGCCTTCCCAAGCAGTTGAGCCAGAGCGAGCGACCAGATTGGTCATCCGGACGCCTTGCCATGCTCAACATGCCCACCTGTATCGTGCAGGGCGCAGATACCAGAGCGCTGTTTGCGCTGGTCTGTGAGGCTATTGGCAACGCCATTCCCGCCTGCGAGCGCTTGCAGGTGCCGCACGCTGGGCACCTCTACCCCATCGAGCAGCCCGCGCTGTTTGTGCAGCATCTGCAACGCTGGCTTGAACAGCAGGCATAAAAAAACCGGAACCCTTGGGTTCCGGTTTTTTTTCATTCCAGCCGAGGCTGGCAAACCAGTAAATTAAGCCTGGTTTTTAACTTCTTTCAGACCGCGGAAAGGAGCTTTGGCACCCAGAGCTTCTTCGATACGGATCAGCTGGTTGTACTTGGCAACACGGTCAGAACGGCTCATGGAACCGGTCTTGATCTGGCCAGCAGCGGTACCAACAGCCAGGTCGGCGATGGTCGCGTCTTCGGTCTCACCGGAGCGGTGGGAGATGACGGCAGTGTAGCCAGCGTCTTTGGCCATCTTGATGGCAGCCAGAGTTTCGGTCAGGGAACCGATCTGGTTGAACTTGATCAGGATGGAGTTGGCGATGCCGTTGTCGATACCACGCTTCAGGATCTTGGTGTTGGTTACGAACAGGTCGTCACCAACGATCTGGATTTTCTTGCCCAGTTCAGCAGTCTGGTAGGCGAAACCTTCCCAGTCAGATTCGTCCAGGCCATCTTCGATGGAGACGATCGGGAACTTGGTGGTCAGGTCAGCCAGGAAGTCGGAGAAACCGTTGGAGGTGAAGACACGACCTTCGCCTTTCAGGTTGTACTCTTTCTTCTCTGCGTCGTAGAACTCGGAAGCAGCGCAGTCCATAGCCAGGGTGATGTCGGTGCCCAGTTTGTAACCGGCAGCGGCAACGGCTTCAGCGATAACTTCCAGCGCTTCGGCGTTGGATTTCAGGTTCGGAGCGAAACCACCTTCGTCACCAACTGCAGTGTTGTAGCCCTTGGACTTCAGCACTTTGGCCAGGTTGTGGAACACTTCTGCGCCCATGCGAACGGCTTCTTTCAGGGTCTTGGCGCCAACCGGCTGGATCATGAACTCCTGGATGTCGACGTTGTTGTCGGCGTGCTCACCACCGTTGATGATGTTCATCATCGGCAGCGGCATGGAGTAAACACCCGGGGTGCCGTTCAGCTCGGCGATGTGGGCGTACAGCGGCATGCCTTTGGCAGCAGCGGCAGCTTTGGCGTTAGCCAGGGAAACAGCCAGGATGGCGTTGGCGCCGAACTTGGATTTGTTCTCGGTACCGTCGAGGTCGATCATGATCTGGTCAACGGTGGCCTGGTCCTTGGCATCTTTACCCAGCAGAGCTTGAGCGATCGGGCCGTTTACGGCTTCGATGGCTTTCAGCACGCCTTTACCCAGGAAACGGCTCTTGTCGCCGTCACGCAGTTCCAGCGCTTCGCGGGAACCGGTGGACGCGCCAGACGGAGCGGCTGCCATACCAACAAAACCACCTTCCAGGTGAACTTCGGCCTCAACGGTCGGGTTACCACGGGAGTCGATGATTTCACGACCGATCACTTTAACGATCTTGGACATGTGTATTTCCTCAGGTTTCGTAAAAAAACAACAAAAATATGCCAAAAAAAGCGGCTGTGGCACAGTGCCCCAACCGCATTTATTTTCAATTACTTCAAATTACGCTTCTGATACTCGCCTGCCGCCTTCACAAAACCGGCGAACAGAGCGTGGCCATCACGAGGAGTAGAGGTGAACTCCGGGTGGAACTGCGCAGCCACGAACCAGGGGTGATCCGGGATCTCGATGATTTCCACCAACTTCTTGTCGGCGGAGAGACCGGTCACTTTCAGACCTGCCGCTTCAATCTGCGGCAGCAGCTTGTTGTTTACTTCGTAACGGTGACGGTGACGCTCGTAAATGGTCGGGCTGCCGTACATCTGACGCACCTTGGAATCTTCGACCAGGTGGCAGAGCTGGGAACCCAGACGCATGGTACCGCCCAGATCGGACTTCTCGGTACGGGTCTCGATGTTGCCCTCTTCATCAACCCACTCGGTGATGAGGCCGACGACCGGGTACGCGCAATCTTTCTTGAATTCGGAGGAGTGAGCCCCTTCCATGCCCGCCACGTTGCGAGCGAATTCGATCATGGCAACCTGCATGCCGAGGCAGATACCCAGGTAGGGGATCTTGTTCTCGCGGGCATACTGGGCAGCCAGAATTTTGCCTTCAACACCGCGCTCACCGAAGCCGCCCGGCACCAGGATTGCGTCCAGACCTTCCAGCAGCTCGGCGCCCCGGGTCTCGATATCCTGAGAGTCGATGTACTTGATGTTGACGGAGTGACGGGTCTTGAGACCACCGTGCTTGAGCGCCTCGTTGACGGACTTGTAGGCGTCCGGCAGGGAGACGTACTTGCCGACCATACCGATGGTCACTTCACCAGTCGGGTTGGCCTCTTCGTAGATAACCTGTTCCCACTCGGAGAGATCGGCTTCCTTGCACTCCAGACCGAAACGCTCGGTGAAGTAGGAGTCCAGGTTCTGGGATTTCAGCAGTGCCGGGATCTTGTAGATGGAGTCGACGTCTTTCATGGAGATGACGGCGCGCTCGGGCACGTTGCAGAACAGGGCAATTTTGGCGCGCTCGTTGGCCGGAATGGCACGGTCGGAGCGGCAGATCAGCACATCCGGCTGGATACCGATGGAGAGCAGCTCTTTGACGGAGTGCTGGGTCGGCTTGGTCTTCACTTCACCGGCCGCAGCCAGGTAAGGAACCAGCGTCAGGTGCATGAACATGGCGTTGTTGCGGCCCACTTCGGCAGCCAGCTGACGAATGGCTTCGAGGAACGGCAGGGACTCGATGTCACCCACGGTACCGCCCACTTCGACGATGGCAACCTGATGGCCTTCGGCACCGGCAATCACCCGCTCTTTGATGGCGTTGGTGATGTGCGGGATAACCTGAATGGTGGCGCCCAGATAGTCACCACGACGCTCTTTACGCAGTACGTCGGCGTAGATACGGCCGGTGGTAAAGTTGTTGCGACGGGTCATCTTGGTGCGGATGAAACGCTCGTAGTGGCCCAAATCCAGATCGGTTTCGGCCCCGTCCTCGGTTACGAACACTTCACCATGCTGGGTCGGGCTCATGGTGCCCGGATCCACGTTGATGTACGGGTCCAGTTTCATGATGGTCACATCCAGACCACGGGCTTCCAGAATGGCTGCCAGAGAAGCTGCGGCAATGCCTTTGCCGAGGGATGAAACAACGCCACCAGTAACAAAAATATATTTGGTCGTCATGCTGAACCTGAAAGAAGTTTAGGGAATTTTAAGGGGTGCTTCGGGGATGAAGCAGGACGGGGAAACAGTATACCAAAAACCCCTCTCCCAAACAATGAGCAAAAATCTATCAGGCTCACCGCCCCCCCATCTTGCGCCAAATCAACTTTGCTCGGTTTCCTTCGCCTTATCCCAAGCGGCATCGAGCTTTTCGAGGGTGCAATCGGTCATTTTCAAGCCTTCTGCGGCGATTATCTGCTCAACCTGACGAAAACGACGTTCGAACTTGGCGTTGGCGCCTCGCAGTACCTGCTCCGGATCCTTGCCCAGATGACGCACCAGATTGACGGTGGCAAACAGCAGGTCACCGAGCTCATCGCTCACCCTCGCCTCGTCCACATCGGCCATCAATGCCTCTTCCATCACCTCGTCGATCTCTTCGTGGATCTTGTCCACCACAGGCCCCAACGTCTTCCAGTCAAAACCGACGGTGGCGCAGCGTTTCTGAATTTTGGCGGCGCGAGTCAGGGCAGGCAGCGAGAGCGGGATATCGTCCAGCACGCTCTCTTTGTCGAGGGCCGCCCGCTCTTTGGCCTTTTCCGCCTCCCAGTTCGCTTTTACCGCTTTCTCGTCGCCAAGGTCTGCATCGGAAAAAACGTGGGGATGACGGCGAATGAGCTTTTCGCTCACCGTATCGACGATATCGGCAAAGTCGAACAAGCCCCGCTCTTTACCCAGCTGGGCGTAAAACACCACCTGAAACAGCAGGTCGCCCAACTCCCCTTTCAGCCCCAGCCAATCCTCGGTCTCGATGGCATCGGCCACTTCGTAGGCCTCTTCCAGGGTGTGCGGCACTATGCTCTGGAAGTCCTGTTTCAGATCCCAGGGGCAGCCGTTTTGCGGATCACGCAGACGAGCCATGATATCGAGCAGTTGGGGCAGATCGTAACGTTGGGACATGGGATATTCGCTTTCAATTCGTTCAAAAAGGGTCGTAAATGCAGACCGGCCACTGGGGCCGGTCGGTTCGATATCAAAGCCGCTTGGCGCTGATCACATCGTTGAGCTGACTGAGCTTGGCCAACGCCCGGTTGAAGGCGTTGATGTTGTAAATCTCCAGCTCCATGTCGATCTCGGCTGTCTGCTCGCGCACGTTGGAGCGTGAGCGCACCCCCATCACATTGATCTTCTCGTTGGCCAGCACGGTCGTGATATCACGCAGCAAGCCGGAGCGATCGTTGGAGATGATCCGGATGGTGAGGCCGTAGCCGCCGGAGTAGTTCTCCCCCCACACCGCATCGATCAGCCGCTCGGGGTTGCGACGTGACAACTCCTTGAGCTGCTCGCAATCTTCCCGGTGGATGGATACGCCGCGCCCCATGGTGATAAAGCCCTGAATGGAGTCCCCCGGAATCGGCTGGCAGCAGCGGGCAATATGGGTCATCAGGTTGCCGACCCCTTCCACCACTATGTGATCCTTGGGCTTGTGGCGCATCGGCGCATTGGCCTTCTGCTCCAGCTTCTCCAGCAGTCGGCGATCTTCCTCTTCCGCCGTCGGCTTGTTGTAACAGGTGTCGAGATAGTTGAGCACCTGGTTGATGCGGATATCGCCGCTGCCGATACCGGCCAGCAGATCGTCGGTGCTCTCCAGATTGAAGCGGCGCAGCATGTTGCCCTTGTCGATCTTGGACATGCTGAGATTGTGGCGATCCAGCTCCTTCTCGAACAGCTCGCGACCGGCCACGATATTCTTGTCCCGATCCAGTTTTCTAAACCAGGTCGCCACCTTGGCCCGCGCCCGGCTGGAGCGCAGGAAGCCGGCGTTGGGGTTCATCCAGTCGCGGCTCGGGTTGGGCTCTTTCTGGGTGATCACCTCCACCTGATCCCCGGTCTGCAGCGCGTAGGTGAACGGCACGATGCGGCCGTCAATCTTGGCGCCGATGCAACGGTGACCGATCATGCTGTGGACGTGATAGGCAAAATCGAGCGGGGTGGCGCCCGCCGGCAGGTCGATCACATCCCCTTTCGGGGTGAAGACGTAGACCCTGTCCTCGAACACCTGACTGCGCAGATCTTCCAGCAGGGAGCCGCTCTCGGAGAGATCTTCCTGCCAGGCGAGCAGCTTGCGCAGCCACTCGATCTTGTCTTCGAAGGTGTTGGCCTTGCCGCCAGCCTGTGCCCCTTCCTTGTAGCGCCAGTGCGCCGCGACGCCGAGCTCGGCGTCCTGATGCATCTGGTCGGTACGGATCTGGATCTCGACCGTCTTGCCCTCCGGCCCCACCACTACGGTGTGGATCGACTGATAGCCGTTGGGTTTGGGGTTGGCGACATAGTCGTCAAACTCGCGAGGAATGTGGTGGAACTGGGTATGCACGATACCGAGCGCCGCATAGCAATCCTGCAGCCGCTTGGTCACTACCCGCACCGCGCGCACGTCGAACAACTCGTTGAATTCGAGGTGCTTCTTCTGCATCTTGCGCCAGATGCTGTAGATGTGTTTCGGTCGGCCGTAAACCTCGGCGTCAACTCCCGCCTCTTTCAGGCCATTACGCAGGGATTGCACAAACTCGCGGATGTAGCGCTCGCGGTCGAGCCGCTTCTCATCGAGCTGCTTGGCGATCTGCTTGTAGGTATCCGGGTGCAGGTAACGGAAGGCGAGATCTTCCAGCTCCCACTTGAGCTGGCCGATGCCCAGACGGTTGGCGAGCGGCGCATAGATGTTGGTGATCTCCTGGGCCATCAGCACCCGGGTCTCTTCATCTGCCGTCTTCGCTTCCCGCAGGCAGGCGATCCGCTCCGCCAGCTTGATCACCACGGCGCGTACATCCTCGACCATGGCGAGCAACATGCGACGCACGTTGTCGACCTGCTCCGGCGAGGTTTCGCTGCGATGGAGGGTTTGCAGGGAGCGGATGGCCTCCATCTCCAGCACCCCTTCCACCAGCTTGGCGATCTTGGAGCCGAAGTCCTCGTCCATCCGCTCCTGGCTGATGAGACCGGCTTCGACGAAGGGGTAGATGATGGCCGCTTTGAGGGTGCCGATATCCATGCTGAGCATCTGCAGGATGCCCACCATTTCGATGCCGCGCACCAGCAGCTTGCTGGTCAGCGCCTCGTCACCGAGCGTCAGACAATACTGGTAGACGGTTCGCAGCTGATCCTTTTCACTGTCACTCAAGGAGAGCGAGCTGACCCACTCTTCCAGGGTGAAGTTGTCTTTCAAATGAATATCGCGAACCGCAACCATGGTATCAATCCTTTAAATTATCGGGCCGAAAGCTGTCACTTTCTCCCCTCATGAGATTGCCTCAAATGGGGATATCCAGCGCACTTTTCAAGGCATATTGTCCAGAAAGACAATAGAGTGCGCCAACAGGCCCTGCCGAACGACGAGGGTCTAGATTACCCCAATCACATCAGCTCAAACAGCCGCAGACACGCCAGATTACATATCCGCATCGCCGAACTGATGAGTCATTTACTCCCGTTCAAACAGCGCCATGGACTCCAGATGACCGGTGTGAGGGAACATGTCGAGCATGCCGAGGCGCACCAGACGATAACCCCCTTTCACCAGTACCTGACTGTCCCGCGCCAGGGTGACCGGGTTACAGGAGACGTAGACCACCCGCTTGGGTGAAAGTTTCACGACGTGTCCCATCACTTCCAGCGCGCCGGGGCGAGCCGGATCCAGCAGCACCAGATCAAACCCTTCCCGCGCCCAGGACATGCCGACGATGTCATCGCTCAGGTCGGCTTTGTAGAAACGGGCATTGGTGATGCCATTGCGACGGGCGTTCTCTTCGGCCCGCTGCACCATGGCCAGTTCACCTTCCACACCCACCACTTCGCGAGCCTGACGGGCCAGCGGCAAGGTGAAGTTGCCGATACCGCAGAAGAGATCGAGCACCTTGTCATCCTTGCTTGCCCCGAGCCATGTCAGCGCCTGCTCAACCATGCTCTGGTTGATGGGGCCGTTGACCTGAATGAAATCACCGGGAGCAAATGCAAGAGACAGGCCATCCAGCGAATAGGATGGGGAAAATTGTTGCTGCAGCGCTTCGATGCGATCATCGGCCGCCTGCAGATAGAGGTCGATCCCCTGCGCTTTTGCAAACTCCACCAGCAGGGCGCGATCCGCCTCATTAGGGCGACCAGTATGGCGCAGCAGCATCATGATCCCCTGCTCGGCCTGGATAAGCTCCGCATGGCCCAGCTCGCGCTGGCTCTTGAGGCGATTGAGGCATTCACACAGCGGGGCTATCAACGCAGAGAGCGGCTCGGCCAGCACAGGGCAACTGTCGATCTCCACCAGATCGTTGCTGTTGCGGCGGCGGAAACCGACCCGGGTGCAGCGACCGTTCTTGTCAAATTTGATGGCCAGACGACAGACCCGGCGATAGGCACGATCTTCACCGGTCAGTACCGGCTCCAGCGCAGGCGCCTTGATGTTGCCCAACCGCTCGAACAGGCTGACCAGTCCGGCCGCCTTGGCGGCTTGCTGATCGGCAACCGACATGTGCTGGGCACTGCAACCGCCGCACTCGCGATAGTGGCTGCAGAAGGGGGCGATACGGTTGGCTGCCGGGGTCACCACCTGCTGCAAGGCGGCGTGACCATACTGCTTTTTCTCTTCGGTGATGCGTGCCTTGACGGTCTCGCCGGGCAGCGCCCCTTCGACGAAGATCGCCTTGCCCTGATGGCGACCGATACCGACGCAGTGGTGATCGAGGGTGTCTATCGTAAATTCAATGCGTTGGAGCTGGGTGGACTTCTTTTGGGGCTTGAAAAACTGGGCCATAAAACTTGGTGCCTATAGGTGGCTATGTCATGATTGTGGAATCTGCTGCCGGGTATTGTCCCACAAGAATAATAGTATGACCAAATACGGCCACAGAGCCCGTGTATTGCCATCAACCCTATCGCCAACCCTGTTCACTGGTGGCCTGTTCGTATGACCAAATATGGCCTGAGAGCACGCGTTCTCGCCTTTACCATCCTGCCGACCCTGATCATCGGTGGCCTGATGGCCGGTTACTTCACTTTCCACCGCTACCAGCAGCTGGAAAACAACCTTATTGATCAGGGGATCAACATCATCGAACCGCTGGCGATCGCCAGTGAATACGGGATGACACAGCACAGTCGCGAATCCCTCAAGCGGCTGATTGGCCTGACCCACCGCAAGAACTCCCCCTTCATCAAGTCCATCGCGGTCTTCACCCAGGACAACCAGCTGTTCGTTACCTCGAACTATCACCGGGATTTCACCCGACTCAGACTGCCCGATGGCGAGCCTATTCCGGATCTGACCAGCGTGACGTTTCAGGGGGACGACATCATTTTGCGCACCCCGATCCAGGCTGAAACCAGTCTGGATGGCTTCCCGCTGCCCAGCGATGTGGAGCCCCCGATGATCGGCTACATCTCGATGCAGATGGCGACCGACAGGGCCATGTTGCTGCAATACCGCGACACCTTCTTTGCGGTGATCATGGTGCTCATCGGGGTCGCCTTCAGTACCCTGTTTGGCTTCCGTCTGGTCAAGAGCGTGACCCAGCCCATCACCAACATGGTGCAGGCGGTGCACAAGATCAGGGAGGGGCGGCTCGATACCCGGGTCAGCGGCCAGCTCACCGGCGAGCTGGATATGCTGAAAAACGGCATCAACGCCATGGCCAAGGCGCTCTCCGAATATCACGAAGAGATGCAGCAGAATATCGATCAGGCCACCTCTGACCTGCGCGAAACCCTCGAGCAGATAGAGATCCAGAACGTCGAGCTCGACATGGCCAAGAAGCGGGCGCAGGAGGCGGCGCGGGTCAAATCGGAGTTTCTGGCCAACATGTCCCACGAATTGCGTACCCCGCTCAACGGGGTCATCGGTTTTACCCGCCAGTTGCTGAAAACCAGCCTGACCCCGAGCCAGACCGACTACATGCAGACCATCGAGAAATCGGCGCGCAACCTGCTTGGCATCATCAACGACATCCTCGACTTCTCGAAGCTGGAAGCGGGCAAACTGCAGCTGGAACATATCCCGTTCAGCCTGCGCGACACCCTCAACGAGACCATGCACCTGCTCGGCCCCAGCGCCCACGACAAGCAGCTGGAGCTTTCCCTGCGGGTGGATGCCGATGTGCCGGACTACCTCACCGGCGACCCCATGCGTCTGCAACAGGTGCTGACCAACCTCACCGGCAACGCCATCAAGTTCACCGAACAGGGCAACGTCGATGTCCATATCGAGCAGACCGGCAGTGGCAACCACAAGGTGAGGCTCAACGTCCAGATCCGCGATACCGGCATCGGCATCTCCCAAGAGCAGCAACATCAGCTGTTCCAGGCCTTCAATCAGGCCGACTCATCCATCTCCCGCCGTTATGGCGGCACGGGCCTGGGCCTCGTTATCACCCAGAAGCTGGTGCAGCAGATGGGCGGCCAGATCCGCTTTGAATCGGAGCTCGGCAAGGGCTCAATCTTCTCGTTCAGTCTGGATGTAGAGGTCTCCCCCCTGCCCCAGACCGATCAATTGCCGCTGGATCGGATCCGTGGCAAACGGCTCTGGCTGCTGGAACCGGATCCCTTCGCGCAAGCCTCCCTGCTCGCCCTGTTGGCGGAGTGGCACCTCGACGTGCACCCACTGACCAGCGATGATCCCTGGCCCGAGATGAGCGAGCAGGAGATGGTGATCATCGGCAGCAGCACCCTGCATACGCCGCAGCAAGTGCTCGGCCGTCTCGACAAACTGAACGGCCAGCAGCAGAACACCATAGTACTGCTCAGCAGCCACGAGCCGGCGCTCTATGAAGCGATGCTGGCCCATGGCGCCCAGCACTGTCTCTCCAAACCGGTCAACCACCGCAAGCTGCTGCACGCCCTGCTCTCGCCGGAGTCGAGCCGCCAGAAGCTGCCTGCTCAGCCTGCGCCGCGCCAGTTGCAGCCGATCAAGGTGCTGGCGGTGGACGACAACGCCGCCAACCTCAAGCTGATCGCCGCCATGCTCAAGGAGATGGTGAGTCAGGTGGTGGTGTGCAAAAACGGCAAGGAGGCGGTCAAGCAGGCCCAGAGCCAGCCGTTCGACATGATCTTCATGGATATCCAGATGCCGATCATGGATGGCATCAGTGCCACCCAGGCGATCCGCAACCAGTCCCTCAACACCACCACCCCGATCGTGGCGGTGACCGCTCACGCCATCCCCGGCGAACGGGAGCGACTGATCCGGCAGGGGATGGACGACTATCTGGCCAAGCCCATCGACGAGAGCATGCTGGCCCAGCTCATCACCGACTTTGCCCATCGCCGCCACCAGAATAATGGTGCCCAGCAGATCGACTGGGCACTGGCGGTGCGGCAAGCGGCAGGGAAAGAGCATCTCGCCAGAGAGATGCTGACCATGCTGCTGGCCAGTTTCGACGAGGTGGAGCCTGTGCTGGATAGCGCGCTGGCGGACGAAATTGAAGATAGCGAGGTGCTGGCCCAGCTCCATCGCCTCAACGGTGGCTGTGCCTATTCCGGGGTGCCGGGGCTGCAACGGCTGCTCTCCCAGCTTGAACAACAGCTGCGTGACGGCGTGCCGGTGAGCGAGCTGGAACCCGAGCTGCTGGAGCTGCAAGATGCGCTGGAACTGGTGCGCCAGGAGGCGCCCCGCTATCTCGGCAAGGCTTGATGAGCTTGACCTGAACTGTATCGGCCCCCGCTTTTTCTGACGCGAGGGCCGCCAGATGGTAAAGTTGCGCCGTTTACACAGGAGTCAGCATGACCAACAACGATATTCTGCGCCGTCTGCGCTACGCCCTCACCATCAGCAACGACCAGATGGTCGAGATGTTTGCCAAGGGCAACCTGACGGTCACTCACGCCCAGCTGCACAGCTGGTTGATGAAAGAGGCGGCGGAAGGTGAAGAGCAAGAGGCAGGCTATGTCGCCTGTCCCGACTCGGCCCTGAGCCAGTTCCTCGACGGCTTCATCATCGCCCGCCGCGGCGTGCGCGAAGATGCACCGCCCCAGGTGATCCCAAACCGGATCAACAACAACATGATCCTGCGCAAGCTGCGCATCGGTCTCAACTTCAAGGAAGAGGATATGCTCGGCACCCTCAAACTCGCCGACTTCAACCTCTCCAAGTCCGAGCTCAGTGCCCTGTTCCGCTCCAAGGATCACAAGCACTATCAGGATTGCGGGGATCAGATCCTGCGCAACTTCCTGATCGGTCTCACGGCCAAATACCGCGGCTGACCAGCCGCGCGACTGACCAGACCGGACCTTCGACATGTGCCAGCGACTCACTCCTCCCACGTTCAGCAGCCTGGCTGCGGCAGGGGGATGGCGCTGGCGCTGTCTTCTTCCCCTCTTCTTGCTGCCACTGGTTCTGCTACTGGGTGCCTGCACCCCGTCCGAATACCAGCTCTCTACCCGCTATCAGAGCGCCAACCAGAACGAGCGGATCGCCTTTCTGATCCTCCACTACACCGACGAAGATGATGCCAACTCCCTGCGCCTGCTGACCGAGCCGGAGCACAAGGTGAGCGCCCACTACCTGATCCCCCGCGACAGCCACGAGACACCGTTCACCGTCTATCAGCTGGTGCCGGACAACGCACGCGCCTGGCATGCCGGACGCAGCCGTTGGCACCAATATGCCGGGCTCAATGCCAGCTCCCTTGGCATCGAGATCGTCAACCTCGGCTATCCAGCGGAAGATGAGCCGCTGGCCCCCGATGCGCGGCGCTGGCAACCCTATACCCCGCAGCAGATTGCTGCCGTCGGCGCCCTCAGCCGGGAGCTGGTCGCCCGCTACCAGATTCCACCGACTCAGGTGCTAGGCCACAGCGATGTCGCCCCCGAGCGCAAGCAGGATCCCGGCCCCCACTTCCCCTGGCGCCAGCTCTATCTGACGTACGGAGTCGGCGCCTGGCCAGATGAAGGTCGGGTGGCCGAGCTACTGGCCAGCCCTTTGCCCGACTGGGATGCGGCCATGTGGCAGCAGCAGCTGGCCCGCTATGGCTATGGCCTGCCCCGGAGCGGCCAGTGGGATGAGCAGAGCCGCGCCGTCATGGGCGCCTTTCAGCTCCACTTTCGCGCAAGCAAGGTCGATAGCAAACCGGACCGCGAGTGTCAGGCCATCCTGATGGCGCTGCTGGAAAAATACTTCCCCTAATCCTCATCCATTGCCCCCGTTGCTGCGTACTGTTTGATAGCCATTAACTATCAAACAGTTAGGCACAAGCAATTGTCCCTGCATTTTGCAAGGCGTTACTCTGACTGCGTTCCGAAAGAGAATTTAAAACCGATTTCCAAATCTGGAGGTGAATGATGAAAAGCCCGATTGGTCTTGATACTGCTCAATCACAAGCCCTGGCAGCCGAGTTGAACAAATTGCTGGCCAGCTACCAGATCCTCTACATGAACGTGCGCGGCTTCCACTGGAATATCCGTGGCAACCAGTTCTTCGAACTGCACCTGAAATTTGAAGAGATTTACAACGACCTGCTGCTGAAAGTCGATGCGCTGGCCGAGCGGATCCTGACCCTGGATGGCGTGCCCATGCACAGCTTCAGCGACTACCTGAAAGTCTCTGCCATCCCCGAGCAAAAAGGACTGCACGATGGCCGCGCCTGTGTCGAATCCCTGCTGGATAGCTTCCGCGAACTGCTGGTCGCCCAGCGCCGTATTCTGGGCCAGGCCGCCGAAGCCGGTGATGAGGGCACAGCCTCCATCCTCTCCGACTATGTGCAGCAGCAGGAAAAACTGGTCTGGATGCTGCGCGCTTATCTGGCCTGATAGTGAACCAAGCCAGCTACAGCGTACGTATGCTGGCTTGAGTAAGTACCGGGCCGGAAGCACCTGACCAGACCACGGCCCAATCCGTCTGATTGTTATGTTCTGTTGCAAACCTGAGTTGTCTCTCCTTTTATCCACCCGCTTGCCGCCCTGTTTGGGCGGCTTTTTTTGTTTTTGATCTGCATCAAGGGAATCTTAATTGGCAAATTGAATGCCTATTAAGTTTTTCGCAAGAGGAATAGAATCGCCACAAAACAGACAACTGAAATGTCAAATTAGGAGAGGCATGATGTTTTGTGTGCAATGTGAACAGACAATTCGTACCCCGGCAGGCAACGGCTGTGCCTACGCACAAGGTATGTGCGGCAAAACGGCGGAAACCTCGGATCTGCAGGATGTGCTGATCTACACCCTGCAGGGGCTCAGCGCCTGGGCGCTGGCCGCCCGCGAGCAGGGCATCATCGACCGCGAGATCGATGCCTTCGTGCCCAAGGCCTTCTTCGCCACCCTCACCAACGTCAACTTCGACTCGAATCGCATCGTGGCCTACGTCAATCAGGCCCTCGTCTATCGCCAGCAGCTGGCCGGGATGGCAGTGCGGGTCAACGACTTGCCACAGTCCGCTTACTTCGAACCCGGTGCCGAACTGCTGGAACAACTTGCCCATGCCGCACCAGCCGCCCCCAATCGGGGCAAGAGCGAGGTGAACGAAGACATCATGGGGCTACGCCTGCTCTGCCTTTACGGCCTCAAGGGGGCCGCCGCCTACATGGAGCACGCCCGGGTGCTGGATCAGCAGAGTGACGAGGTGGCCGCCGAATTCCACCGCATCATGAGCTGGCTCAGCACAGATCCGAGCGAAATGAGTCGGCTGTTCAGCTGTGCCATGGAGATCGGTCAGCTCAACTTCAAAATCATGGAGATGCTGGATCTCGGTGAAACCAGCGCCTTCGGCCATCCGGAACCGACCCGGGTACGCGTAACCCCCATCCCCGGCAAGTGCATTCTGGTCTCCGGCCACGACATGATGGATCTCAAACTCATTCTGGAGCAGACCAAGGGGACCGGCATTCATGTCTACACCCACGGCGAGATGCTGCCCGCGCTGGCCTACCCCTTCTTCAAGCAGTACCCCCATCTGGTGGGCAACTACGGCTCCGCCTGGCAAAACCAGCAGAAAGAGTTTGCCAACTTCCCGGGCGCCGTGGTGATGACCTCCAACTGCATCATCGACCCGAATGTGGGCAACTACTCGGATCGCATCTTCACCCGCTCCATCGTCGGCTGGCCGGGCGTCACTCATCTGGAGGGGGATGATTTCTCCGCCGTGATCGCCAAGGCGCAAGCGCTGGAAGGCTTCAAGCACACCGAGCTCGAGCACTTCATCACCATCGGCTTTGCCCGCAACGCCCTGATGCAGGCCGCCCCCGCGGTGATTGAGAAGGTCAAAGCCGGAGAGATCAGCCACTTTTTCCTGGTGGGTGGCTGTGACGGCGACAAGGCCGAGCGAGCCTACTTCACCGAGTTTGCCAAGGCGGCGCCGCGCGACAGCCTGCTGCTCACCCTGGGCTGCGGCAAGTACAAGTTCAACAAGCTCGATTTTGGCGACATCGGCGGCATTCCGCGTCTACTGGACGTGGGTCAGTGCAACGATGCCTATTCCGCCATCCAGTTGGCGCTGGCACTCTCCGAGGCGTTCGAGTGCGGGGTCAACGATCTGCCGCTGACGCTGGTGCTCTCCTGGTTCGAGCAAAAAGCCATCGTCATTCTGCTCACCCTGCTCTCCCTCGGGGTGAAAGACATCCGTACCGGCCCGACCGCCCCCGCCTTCCTCACCCCGGCTCTGCTCAAAGTGCTGGAGGAGCAATTCGGTCTGAAAGGAACCACCACGGCCGAGGCTGACTTGGCCGAGATCCTGGCGGCCTGATCGGCACCTCATGTTGTAAGCATTTGGCGAACCGCCCGGCTCGCCTTTTTTCTGGACTCGGCTTTTTCACCAGACGTTTTTCGAACCGTTTCAAACCTAAGGAGCCTTGTGATGACCTCTCTCACGCTCACTTGCATTGGCCGCCAACAGAACACCCACGACGTCGTGAGCTGGCAGCTGGCGCCGCTTTCCGGCAGCCTCCCTCCCGTGTTGGCAGGCCAGTGCATCACCCTGCACACCGAGATCGACGGCCAGCCCCACTGCCGTGCCTATACCCTCTCCTCCAGCCCGCAGGATGCCTGCTGGCAGGTCACCATCAAGGATGTGGGACGGGTCTCTCGCCATCTGCACCAGACCCTGCAAGTGGGCGACGAGATCCGGGCCGATGGCCCGTTCGGCGATTTCAACCTGACCGCCCTGCCTTGCGAACGGCCACTGCTGCTCAGTGCCGGTTCCGGCATCACCCCCATGTGGTCCATGTTGCGGGACGAGCTGGCCAAACGGCCGGATGCCGATATCCGCTTTATCCATAGCGCCCGCTCGCCAGCAGATGTGATCTTCGCAGATGACTTGGCTGCATTGGCCGAAGCTCATCCCGGTGTACGCCATGCCCTGATACTGGAAGAGGCGCCAACGGCTCATCCCTGGGTGGGCCGACTCACCCCCGCCATGCTGGCCGAGCTGGCCCCTGACCTGCGCGATCGTCATGTCTATCTCTGCGGGCCAACCCCCTATATGGCGGCGGTCAGCGCCATGCTGGCAGAGCTGGGATTGCCGCCGGAGCAACTGCATCAGGAGTCCTTCGGTCTTCCTCCCGCAGAGCCCATCAAGACCACCAGCGACCACTTCTGGCTGACCCTGCAAAAGAGCGGCAAGAAAGTGAAAATCCTGCCGGGTCAGACCCTGCTGGCGGCGCTGGAAGCGGCGGGCGAAACCATAATGGCTGCTTGCCGCGCCGGGGTATGTGGCAGCTGTCGTTGCACCATCACAGGTGACATCGAGCGCCAGAGCGTGATGACCTTGAGTGCGCAGGATCTGGAGAGCGGCGTTGCTCTGGCCTGCTCCTGCACCGCGAAAGGGGATATCAGTCTCGATTATTGAGGCGTGGTGAAGGCGTCATCGGTATCCCAACCTTTTCCCAAGTAGACAGGGACGCTAGACTCTGCCCCAGTTTCACCAGAACACGGGATAAAAAATGACAATACTGGTCACAGGGGGCGCTGGCTATATCGGCTCCCACACCCTGGTTGAGCTGCTCGGCGCGGGGCAGCAGGTCGTGGTACTCGACAACCTATCCAACTCCTCACCGGAGTCACTCAAACGGGTCGAGCAGATCACCGGCAAGCCGGTCACCTTCGTCGAAGGGGATGTGCTGGACAGAGCCTGCCTGCAGCAGCTGTTTGCCAACCACCAGATCGAATCAGTGATCCACTTCGCCGGGCTCAAGGCGGTCGGGGAGTCGAGCCAGATCCCGCTCACCTACTACCAGAACAACATCAGCGGCACTCTGGTGCTGTGCGAAGAGATGGCCAGGGCCGGCGTGTTCCGGCTGGTATTCAGCTCCTCGGCTACCGTCTATGGCGATCCCGCCTCGGTACCGCTGCGGGAAGATTTCCCCACCAGCGCCACCAACCCCTATGGTCGCTCCAAGCTGATGGTGGAGGAGATCCTGCGCGATCTCGCCAAATCCGATCCCCGCTGGGCTATCGTACTGCTGCGTTACTTCAACCCGGTCGGCGCCCACGAGAGCGGCCTGATTGGTGAAGATCCCAACGGCATCCCCAACAACCTGCTGCCCTATATCAGCCAGGTGGGTGTCGGCAAGCTCAAGGAGCTGGGGGTATTTGGCAACGACTACCCGACCCCGGATGGCACCGGCGTGCGTGACTACATCCATGTGGTGGATCTCGCCATCGGTCACCTGAAAGCACTGGCACGCATCAAGAGTGACACCGGCGTCTTCACCTACAACCTGGGCACAGGTCAGGGCTACTCGGTACTGGAGATGGTCAAGGCGTTTGAAGCGGCCAGCGGCCGACCCATTCCCTACCAGATCAAACCCCGTCGCCCGGGCGACATCGCCGAGTGCTGGGCAGAGCCGACGCTGGCCCGTGCCGAGCTGGGCTGGCAGGCAGAGCGCGGTCTGGAGCAGATGATGGTCGATACCTGGCGCTGGCAAAGCAACAACCCGAACGGCTATCAAGGCTGATGATCTAGCGGGTGGATAACAAAACGCCCCGACATTTTCATGTCGGGGCGTTTTATTTTGCGACGTTCAATCAGTGGGTCTGACTGCGCAGCAGCGGCACACGGGCCAATCGGGGGGCAATGCGGTCTATCAGCCGATCCGCCAGAGGAGTCAGCAGCAACCAGGGCAGACAGAGGGTCGCCAGTCCCAGTGCGCCGACGTAGACATCGGTAAACCAGTGAGCCCCAGCCAGAATGCGCGGTACAGAAAAGATCGGCACCATCAGCAATGCGGTGACTCCCGCCCAGCGCGGCAGATAACGCAAGGCGTAGCCGGCGAAGATCATCAGAAACAGGGCGTGATCCCCGGGGAAGCTATCACCGGAAGAGTCCTTGGTCGGAATACCGCTGATCTGGGTCACCCGCAGCGCATCAGCCACCATCAGGGTCGGGCTGGGTCGCGCTACCGGCAATCGGTGACCAAGCTGGTTGATCACCAGTGCGCTCAGCAGCATCACTATGCCCATCGCCACCAGCTGGCGACGACCCGCCAAATCCCGGGCGAAGAAGCAGCGGGCCAGGATCAGCCCCATACAGGCCAGCACCGCCAGATCGAACAGCCGGTTATTGGTGATGGCCACCAGATCGGCCCACAGAGCCGACTGGCCGAGCCAGCCGTTAACGGCATGAAAAATCGCGAGGTCCCACTGATCCCAGGGACCATGAGCGGGCAGCGCAGCCCAACTGATGGTCACCAGACCACCGACCAGATAGCAAAGCAGGAACTTGCCCATGGGGACTCTCCTTTGGAAAAGGGCGATATCGTAAAACTGTAGCGTGCGTCACAAAACCGAAGAATTGTAAGAAAGTGCGACACAATATAAAGCCTCAAATAAAGCCCGACCGCCCATTCCAATCTCGCATATCCCAACAGCGCCAAGATTTCTGCCTCCAGTGCTGCATCTGTGGGCCTCTCACCATGAGTGCGGCTTGTGCCACCACCGCAACACCCCCTAGAATGCGCACTTCCCTTTACTGCGAAAGGAAGCGGTATGCATATTCACATTCTCGGGATCTGCGGCACCTTTATGGGTGGTCTGGCGGTGTTGGCAAAACAGCTTGGTTACCGGGTGACCGGTTCGGATGCCAATGTCTATCCCCCCATGAGTACCCAGCTCGAGCAACAGGGCATTGAACTGACCGAAGGCTATGACCCCTCCCAACTCGATCCGGCGCCGGATCTGGTAGTGATCGGCAACGCCATGAGCCGCGGCAACCCCTGTGTTGAATATGTGCTGGACCGCAATCTGCCCTACATCTCCGGCCCCCAGTGGCTGCTGGAGCACGTGCTGCAAGATCGCTGGGTGCTGGCCGTTGCCGGCACCCACGGCAAGACCACCACCGCCAGCATGCTGGCCTGGGTGCTGGAGTACGCCAAACTGGAGCCCGGTTTCCTTATTGGCGGCGTGCCGGGCAACTTCCCGGTCTCCGCCCGTCTCGGCTCTGCCCCCTTCTTCGTCATCGAAGCAGACGAGTATGACTGCGCCTTCTTCGACAAGCGCTCCAAGTTCGTCCACTACCATCCGCGCACCCTGGTGATGAACAATCTGGAGTTTGACCACGCGGACATCTTCCCGGATCTCGCCGCGATCCAGCGCCAGTTCCACCACCTGATGCGCACCGTGCCGAGCAACGGCCGGGTGCTGTTCCCGCAAGCCGATGACAACCTCACCGCCGTGCGCAAGATGGGCTGCTGGAGCGAAGTGGAGCTGGTGGGTCAGGATGACGCCAAGTGGAAGGCGGTCAAGCTGGCCGATGACGGCTCCGCCTTCGAGGTGTGGCTGGACGGGGTGAAGCAGGGCGAGGTGCACTGGGAGTGCATCGGCGAGCACAACGTCAACAACGGTCTGATGGCCATCGCTGCCGCACGTCATGCTGGCGTGATGGTGGAGCATGGCATCGCCGCCCTCTGCCAGTTCAAATCCCCCAAGCGACGGATGGAGCTCAAGGGCGAGGTAGCTGGCATCAGTGTCTATGACGACTTTGCCCACCACCCCACCGCCATCGAGACCACCCTCGGCGGCCTGCGCGCCAAGGTAGGCGGCTCACGTATTCTGGCGGTGCTGGAGCCACGTTCCAACACCATGAAGCTGGGGGTTCACAAGGAGGAGCTGGCCGGCTGCTTCGATGGCGCCGACGAGGTGTTCTTCTTCCAACCGCCCAACATCGGCTGGGATCTCGGCGAGGTGACGGCCCATATGACCCGACCCGCCAAGGTATTCAACGATCTGGAGACCCTGATCAACCGGTTGGTGGCCGAGAGCCGCGATGGCGACCATATTCTGATCATGAGCAACGGCGGCTTCGGCGGTATTCATGACAAGCTGATCGCCCGCCTCAAGGATTACCACGGCGAACTATGAACAAAGCGATCACCCTGGCGCTGACCGGCGCCTCCGGCGCCCCCTACGCCCTGCGCCTGCTCCAGTGTCTGGTGCAGGCGGACTATCGGGTCTACCTGCTCGCCTCATCGGCGGCTCGTGTGGTACTCAAGACAGAGCAGCAGCAGGATTGGCCCGGCTCCCCGAAAGAGCTCTCAGCCTATCTTTGTCGCCAATATGGCGCCATCGATGGGCAGATTGTCGCCTGCGGCAAGGAGGAGTGGTTCTCGCCGGTCGCCTCCGGCTCGGCCGCGCCCAAACAGATGGTGGTCTGCCCCTGCTCCATGGGCACCATCTCGGCCATTGCCAACGGCACCTCCGACAACCTGCTGGAGCGGGCGGCGGATGTGGTGATCAAGGAGCGCGGCCAGCTGATCCTGGTGCCCCGCGAGAGCCCCTTCTCGGCGATCCATCTGGAGAACATGCTGAAACTGGCGCGGCTCGGGGTGACCATCATGCCTGCCGCCCCCGGTTTCTATCATGAGCCGAAAAGCATCGAGGATCTGGTGGACTTTATGGTTGCCCGCATCCTCGATCATCTCGGTGTCGAGCATGAGCTGACCCACCGCTGGGGCTATGGCCACCAGTGAGGTGACCGCCATATCCGGCCATAAAAAAACGGCGCCACTCAATGAGTGACGCCGTTTTTTCGTTAAGTCGTGTTAGCGAGCCTGAATTGGCGCCGTCACGTACTTGAACAGGAAATCAGTCACCTCTTGGCGCGCCGGGCGCTGAGGTTGATTGATCATCTGCATCATCACATAGCCAAAACCGGTCAAAGAGCGGGCCAGATCCTGTGCCGACAGCACGCTGGTGATCTCCCCTGCATCCATGGCGGTTTGCAGCTCGCTGGCGATCAGCTCAAGGCACTGATCGAGCAGCCGGGTATAGCGGGGCCATACCTCTTCCCGAACCGATGAACTCCACTCCAGCCAGATACCGGCATAATCCGGTTGATCGTAGGCGGCATCGACAGAGAGGCGTACATGACGCTGGATCTTGTCGAAAATGGAGCCCTGGTCACCGTATGCCTGCGACAGCATCTGGTTCACAAAGCGTTCGATCTCGGCCAGCACCTCATCTACCAACTCCTCGCGGGTGTTGAAATAGTTGAAGACGGTAGCCACAGAGACCTTGGCCTGTTCGGCTATCTCGGCGTGACCTGCACGGCCAATGCCGCGACGGGAGAACACCTCGATGGCACATTCCATCAATTGGGAGCGACGAGCTTCCGGCGATAGCCGGGTACGACGTCTTATTTCTGCGCGTGGTTCCATAGTTTTTATCATCTAATAGTTATTGATTATGGTGTTTATAGTATTTTAACTAATCATGCCTGAGTGCCTGCTAACTCTATCAATTAAAATAAGCCGATAAAAGCACCACGTATCTCTAGCACCCTTCAACATGAGTGGTAGAATCATCGGTTTTGATATTCATGAACGGCCAAATCCCCTTTGGCCTTATGGGAGTAAGTGATGAAACACACCGTCGAGGTGATGATCTCCGAGGCTGAAGTAGCCGCCCGGATCGCCAAATTGGGTGAAGAGATCACCGCCCGCTATCAGGGTTCTGACGAAGTCGTGATGATTGCGCTGCTGCGCGGTTCCTGCATCTTCCTGGCCGACCTCTGCCGCCAGTGCAAGCTGCCCATCACCCTGGACTTCATGACCGCCTCCAGCTACGGCTCCGGCATGCACAGCACCCGTGACGTCCGCATCCTCAAAGACCTGGACGACGACATCAAGGGCAAGGATGTGGTGATCGTGGAAGACATCATCGACACCGGTTACACCCTCAACAAGGTGCGCGAGATCCTCTCCCTGCGCGAGCCGAAATCCCTGGCCATCTGCACCCTGCTGGACAAACCCTCCCGCCGCGAAGTGCAGGTGCCGGTCGACTGGATTGGCTTCGCCATTCCGGACGAATTCGTGGTCGGCTGTGGCATCGACTACGCCCAGAAGTACCGCAACCTGCCGTTTATCGGCAAAGTGGTACCCCAGGAGTAAGCCAGGTTCAGGAATATCACGGGTGAAGCGGCCTTGCGCCCTTTACTCTGTGCAGGCGGCCTTGGCCGCCTTTTCTGTATCGAGCCGGATTCAACCATCACAGAGGTTGCAATGAACGCACTGGAAATCAGCGGCCTGAAAAAGACCTATCAGGGGGGCGTCGAAGCCCTTAAAGGCATCGATCTTACCGTCAGGCAGGGGGATTTCTTCGCCCTGCTCGGCCCGAACGGCGCGGGCAAGTCCACCACCATCGGCGTCATCAGCTCGCTGGTGAACAAGAGCGCCGGCAAGGTGAAGGTGTTTGGCTACGACATCGACAGCGATCTGGAACAGGCCAAGGCCCAGCTCGGACTGGTGCCGCAGGAGTTCAACTTCAGCCAGTTCGAGAAGGTGATCCAGATTGTCACCCATCAGGCCGGTTTCTACGGCGTGCCCAAGGCAGAAGCCAAGATCCGCGCCGAGAAGTACCTTCGCCAGCTCGATCTGTGGGAGAAGCGTGACATGCCTGCCCGCACCCTCTCCGGCGGCATGAAGCGTCGCCTGATGATCGCCCGCGCCCTGATGCACGAGCCCAAACTGCTGATCCTCGATGAACCGACCGCCGGGGTCGATATCGAGATCCGCCGCTCCATGTGGACCTTCCTCAAGGATCTCAACGAGCAAGGCGTCACCATCATCCTCACCACCCACTATCTGGAAGAGGCGGAGATGCTCTGCCGCAACATCGGTATCATCGACAAGGGTCGTCTGATCGAGAACACCAGCATGAAGAATCTGCTGGGCAAGCTGGGTCGCGAGACCTTCCTGCTCGACCTTGCGCCAGGTTCTGCCGTACCCGAGGTGCCAGAGTTCAACGGCCGTATGCCGGATGAACGTACTCTCGAGGTGGATCTCGACAAGAGCCAGTCACTCAACAGCCTGTTCGAGCAGTTGTCGAACCAGCAGGTGCAGGTCGTGAGCATGCGAAACAAAGCCAACCGGCTGGAAGAGCTGTTCGTCAATCTGGTCGAAGAGGGGAGAAAAGCATGAATCTGGCCATCTATTACATCGCCTTCAAGAGCATTCTGGCCAAAGAGGTAAGCCGCTTTACCCGGATCTGGATCCAGACCCTGGTGCCGCCAGCCATCACCATGAGCCTCTACTTCGTCATCTTCGGCAACCTGATCGGTTCGCGCATCGGTGACATGGGCGGTTTCACCTACATGGAGTTCATCGTGCCCGGCCTCATCATGATGTCGGTGATCACCAACTCCTACTCCAACGTCGCCTCCTCCTTCTTCAGCGCCAAGTTCCAGCGCAATATCGAGGAGATGCTGGTGGCACCGGTGCCCAACTACGTCATCATCGCCGGTTATGTGGGCGGTGGCGTGGCGCGCGGCCTCTGTGTCGGCCTTATCGTCACCCTGGTGTCGCTGTTCTTCGTGCCGCTGCAGATCCACCATCTGTTCAGCGTCTGCTTCACCGTACTGCTCACTGCGATCCTCTTCTCGCTGGGTGGCCTTATCAACGCGGTGTTTGCCAAGACTTTCGACGACATCAGCATCATCCCCACCTTCGTGCTGACACCGCTCACCTATCTGGGTGGAGTGTTCTACTCCATCAGCCTGCTGCCCCCCTTCTGGCAGGGAGTCTCCCAGGTGAACCCAATCATCTACATGGTGAACGCGTTCCGTTACGGCTTCCTCGGCATCTCCGACGTGCCGCTCGGCACCGCCTACCTCATCATCATCGGCTTTATCGTGGCCCTCTACGGTATCGCCTGGTGGCTTATCTCCCGCGGCACCGGCCTGCGCCACTAATGACCAAAACGGGCACCTCGCGGTGCCCGTTTTTTATTCCCCCTGTAGCCCCTTCAACCTGCTAGCCCCCTTCTCAATAACCTGCCTGTTATTAAGGATTTACCTGACACCTTGTGATCCACCGCAATTTTCGAATTACCCCCAAAGGTATAATTCTCGCGGTTGGATGTGCCGTCACGGATGGCTCGTCCGTCTCTTCATTTCTCTCATCAGGGCAGGATCGCCTATGTCACTTATCACCGAGTTGCCAGCCATATTCGATAGCTTTTCAGATGCCCGTCGTCAGGGCTTTCTGGCTGTAATGGCACTCAAGGAGCGACAGATCCCCCTGGTCGGCACCTATTGTACCTTTATGCCGCAGGAGGTGGCGATGGCCGCCGGCGCCGTGGTGGTATCGCTCTGCTCCACCAGCGACGAGACCATCGAGGAGGCCGAGAAAGACCTGCCCCGCAACCTCTGCCCGCTGATCAAGAGCAGCTACGGTTTTGGCAAGACCGACAAGTGCCCCTACTTCTACTTCTCCGATCTGGTGGTGGGGGAAACCACCTGCGACGGCAAGAAGAAGATGTACGAGTACATGGCCGAGTTCAAACCGGTGCATGTGATGCAGTTGCCCAACCGCGCCGATGACGAAGCCTCCCGCACCCTGTGGCGCAGCGAAATCGTCCGCTTCAAGGCGTTGCTGGAGCAGCAGTTCGGCAAGCCCATCAGCGAGCAGGCATTGCGAGACGCCATCGTGCTGAAAAACCGCGAGCGCCGCGCGCTGGCCGATTTCTACCGGCTGGGCCAGCTCAATCCGCCGGCACTCAGCGGTACCGACCTGCTCAAGGTGGTCTATGGTGCCACCTTCCGCTTCGACAAGGAGCTGCTCATCAGCGAGCTGCAGGAGATGACCCGCCGCATCAAGGCCGAGTATGCCGAGGGCAAGCGGCTCGATGCCCGCCCGCGCATCCTCATCACCGGCTGCCCCATCGGCGGCGCGGCCGACAAGGTGGTGCGTCTCATCGAGGAGCACGGCGGCTGGGTGGTGGGTTACGAGAACTGCACCGGCGCCAAGGCGACCGAGCAGTGCGTCAGCGAGGAGGGCGATCCGTTCGATGCGCTGACCGACAAGTATCTGGCCATCGGCTGCTCCTGCATCTCCCCCAACCACCAGCGCATGAATCTGCTGAGCCAGATGGTGGAGGAGTATCAGGCGGACGGAGTGATCGATGTGATCCTGCAGGCTTGCCACACCTATGCGGTGGAGTCGCTCGCCATCAAGCGCCATGTGCGCGAACGCCACGGCATCCCCTACATGGCAGTCGAGACCGACTACTCCAGCGCCGACAAGGGACAACTGGCCACCCGGCTGGCCGCCTTTATCGAGATGCTGTAAGGAGGCGCCGTGTCACTCTCCATCGGGATTGACTCGGGCTCCACCGCGACCAAGGGGATCCTGTTCGACAGCCGGGATGGCGGGCGTATCGTCCGCCGTTTTCTGGTGCCGACCCCCTTTCGTCCGCTGGCTGCCATCGAGCAAGGCTGGGAGGAGCTCTCGGCCGATTTGCCAGAGCGCCCCCACCTGACGCTGACCGGCTATGGCCGCGATCTGGCGTCGTTCGCCGATCGCCGGGTTACCGAGATCTCCTGCCATGGGCTGGGGGCTCGCCTGCTCTGCCCGTCGGTACACACCGTCATCGACATCGGCGGGCAGGACAGCAAGGTGATCCAGCTAGATAGCGACGGCAACCTCACCGACTTTCTGATGAACGACAAGTGCGCCGCCGGTACCGGTCGCTTTCTCGAGGTGATCACCCGCACTCTGGGGGCACGGGTCGAGCAGCTTGACGAACTGCTGCAAGGGGCCGAGCCCCACGATATCAGCAGCATGTGCACCGTGTTTGCCGAATCGGAGGCGATCAGCCTGCGCTCGGCGGGCATTCCTGCCGAGTCGATCCTGGCCGGCATCATCCGCGCCATGGCCCGGCGCAGTGCCAACTTTATCGGCCGCCTCGGCGCCAGACCGAGCGTGCTCTTTACCGGCGGCGTCAGCCACTGTGCCACCTTCCGCCACTATCTGGCCGAAGGGTTGGGCTGCGAAGTGGCCACCCACCCGGATGCCCAGTTTGCCGGTGCGCTGGGGGCCGCACTGTTCGGCGCGCGCGCCAGCACGGGAGGCAAATCATGAATCAGGAGTTTCTCTACCTGTTCCACTCCACCCTCGGCACAGTCAGACTGCGCAAGCGGTTGGAGCAGCACGGTCAGTCGTTTCGGGTCTGCGATGTGCCGCGCCTGCTCAGCGCCGGCTGTGGCCTCGCCATTCGCCTCCACTGTCTGCCAGACGAGTGGCAACAGTGGTGCCAGCACGGCGAAACCGCCGCCGTCTTTCGCTGCGAAGCGGACGGCGACTATCAGGAGCTGGCCCGCTATCCGGCCGATAGTCAGGACATGGCAAAGCAAACGCCTGTGGCTGGCAGTCGGAGTCATGGATGATAAAGATCTATCCCATGGCCGTTTATCTGCGCATGCTGGCCAATCTGGTACTGGGGGGATTCTTCCTCGCCTCCGCCGGGTTCAAGCTGGCCTCCCCCGCCCTGTTCATCGATCAGATCGGCGCCTTTGGCCTGATCTGGCCGCCGCTGCTCCCGTTCGCCGCCTGGGGGCTGATCGCGCTGGAGCTCTGCGCAGGGCTTGCAGTCATAGCCAACCGGCGCTGGGGACTCTGGCTGGTGATCGGGCTGCTCGCCCTGTTTATTCCGGTGTTGGGCTATGGCGTTGCCATCGGGCTCGACATCTCTTGCGGCTGTCTAGGCAGGGCTGACCTCAGCTCGTTGCCGGAGGCCATTGTGCGGGATCTGCTGCTACTGACGCTTGCGGGCGCCCTGCTGCGAACTTCCCGCCCCGTTTTTCCCGTTCTAAAGGAGTAGTGACATGATGACATTGCGATCCCGCACTCTGCTGGCCTCGCTGATCGCCGCCAGTTTTGCCCTCGGCGGCTGTGGCGACAACCAGTTCGAGCAGGAGGTGAAGCTGGAGCAGTCGGCGGTGCAGTTGGCACAGGAGACGCAGCAGGGGGGCTATCAGCTGCTGACCGTGGCCGAGCTGAAGACCCGGATGGACAAGGGTGAGGAGCTGGTGATCATTGATACCATGCCCTACGAGGACTCCTACAAGAAGGAGCACATCCCGGGCGCCAAGAACTTTGCCTTCGTGAAAGAGGCCAAGGCTGGCGACAACTGGAGCGAGATTGTCGAGGGAAGCGGTACACCGGAGCAGTTCCAGGCGCTGCTGGGTGAAGACAAGTCCCGCCCGGTGGTGATCTACTGCGGCTTCGTCAAGTGCGGCCGCAGCCACAACGCAGCCGCCTGGGCGGTAACTCAGGGCTATCAACAGGTCTATCGGGTGCCGGGCGGCATCTTTGCCTGGAAAGGGGCCGGTTACCCCGTCTCTGCCGAGTAACCGCGTCTGCCCACAAGGCAACACAGCCGATATGAAAGAAGCCCGCAACTGCGGGCTTCTTTCATATTACGTGGCACTCAGGGTTAGCTGGCGGCCTGCTCCTGCGGTTGCTCCGCTTGGGCCAGCGGCTGCTTGCCCAGCAACCGCTTGGTGATCATCGCCGCCATGATGGAGCCGTTGACGTTGAGAGCTGTGCGGCCCATATCCACCAGCGGCTCGATGGCGATCATCACCCCCACCAGCGCGATGGGGAAGTTGAGGGTGGAGAGCACGATCAGCGCGGCGAAGGTGCCGCCACCGCCGACGCCGGCCACCCCGATGGAGCCCAGCGCAATCACCGGCAGCAGAGTCAGCAGGAACAGGGGATCAAACGGGTTGATACCGAGCATGGGAGCAATCATCGCCACCATCATGGCCGGATAGATGCCGGCGCAGCCGTTCTGGCCGAGGTTGGCACCGAACGAGGCGGCGAAGTTGGCGATGCTGGCGGGCACCCCAAGGCGCTGCTGGGTCTCGATGCTGAGCGGAATGGAGGCGGCGCTGCTGCGGGAGATAAAGGCGAAGGTGAGCACGCCCCACACTTCCCGAAAATAGTGCAGCGGGTTCTGGCCGATCAGCAGCAGGATCACCATGTGCACCGCAAACATCGCCAGAATGGCGACGTAGCAGACCAGGATAAAGCCGAGCAGGCTGAGGATCTCGCTCAGGGGATAGTGGGCCACCACCCGGGCGATCAGCGCCATCACCCCATAGGGGGTGAGCGCAATCACCACCCGCACCATCTTCATCACCCACAGTTGCAGGGTGTCGATGGCCACGGCGGCGCGAGCACCCGCCTGCGGATGCTCCGCCTTCAACTGCAGCAGGGCAACCCCGGCCAGCACGGTAAAGATCACTACGCCGATCACCGAGAGGCCGCGGCTACCCGCCATATCGGCGGCAAAGTTGGTGGGCACCAGCGAGAGTAGCAGGGCAGGCAGAGTCTGGGCACTGTCGATGGTGCTCATACTCTGTTGCAGGGCTGCCGTATCGCTGCCGTGACTCAACAACCCGGCTGCGGTGAGACCGCTCAGGTGGGTGATGGTCATCCCCACCACACCGGCGATCATCACCAGGGTCAGCATGGAGCCGATCAACACAGCGCTGATCTTGCCGAGGGACTGGGCCTGCTCCAGCTTGTTGATGGCGGAGAGGATGGAGGTGAACACCAGCGGCATCATCACCACCTTGAGCAGGCTGACATAGCCGCCGCCGATGACATTGACCCACTCCAGGGTCTGCTGAACGCCGGCATCATCGGCGCCCCAACCCAGTTGCAGCGCCAGTCCGAACAGGGCACCAAGCAACAGACCCGCAAGCACCTTGCGCGAGAGCGGCAACCCTGTGGGTAACCGGGTGAGAGCAAAACAGAGCAGACAGAAAACAAGCGATGCAATCAGGACAAACATCATGAATACCTGTAGCGGCCATCAGGCCAAAAGTGGATAGAAACGAAGGGAGATGCGGGCTGGGCCGCAGAACAAAACGCCGGAATGCAGGAGAGTGCAGGCGTCAAAAAGCAGCGGACGCCCAAGAGGGCGTCCGCTGGCAATCGGGGGTATTACTTCTTTACTGGGGCGTCGTACTGTTCGGGTTCGTCGCTATAGACGCAGACATTCCACTTCGCGGCCAAACCATCTTCCGCCAGGCAGTAACGCTCGAAGAAAGCCTTGATCTCCGCGCGCTGGCAGTGGGCTTCGAAAGCCGCCATATTTTGCCAAATCTCGTTGAACACGATGGGAAAACTTTCCCCCTCGGCAAACGGGCTCGCGATGTGGCGGGTCACCCGATATTGCAGGCAACCATCCTCACGCAGGGTGTTGGGCTCGAGCGCCTGCAGCACCTGAAACAGGGCTTGCTCCTGACCGGGTTTGGGCAGGAATTGGGCAATGCAGTAAACCTTCTTGGACATGAGATCCTCCTGTGGGCGACTCGCTCAGGCTTGCTGTAGCGTGACCACCCGGTTGTCGATAAGACGGGCCTTGCCGAGATAAGCAGCCATCAGGATCACCAGCTGTTCGCTCTCGTCGGTAGCCGCTTCGAGGTTGGCGGCATCGACGATGTCGATGGCATCGGTACGAAAACCGGCGTTGTCGAGACGCTGGCTGGCCTGCGCCACCAAGGAGGGCAGGTGGTGGTCACCCGCTTCAATCTGCTCGGCGATCCAGTTCATGGTGCGCGCCAGCTCGGGGGCGATGGCCCGCTCGGCAGCTGTCAGGTAGCCGTTGCGCGAAGAGAGCGCCAGCCCGTCTTCGGCCCGCACGGTGGGCACACCGACGATCTCGATGGGCATCGCCATGTCGGCCACCATCTTTCGAATAAGCGCCAACTGCTGGTAATCCTTCTGGCCAAAGCAGGCCACATCCGGCTGTACCAGATTGAACAGCTTGGTGACGACGGTGCTGACACCGCGGAAGTGACCCGGACGCAGCGCCCCCTCCAGCAGATTGGAGAGACCCGGCACCTCGACGAAGGTCTGGCTGGCCAGCCCCTGCGGATACATGATCTCCGGAGTCGGGGTGAATACCATATCGACACCGGCCGCTTCCAGCGCGGCGCAATCCTGCTCCAGAGTGCGCGGATAGTTGGCAAGATCCTCGGCCTTGTCGAACTGCATCGGGTTGACGAAGATGCTGACCACCACTTTCTCGGCGTGGCTGTGCGCCTCTTTCACCAAGGTCAGGTGGCCCTGATGCAGATTGCCCATGGTGGGCACGAATGCGATGGCACGCCCTTCACGGCGCCATTGGCTGATCTGCTCACGCAGAACGACGGGATTATTTACGACCAACATCAGCAGTTCACCTTCCGATAAATCAAAAAGAGAGACGGGTTGCATCCACAGATAGCGCTCGGGCGGGATGGGGCACGAACATAGCTATCAGCAGTTCACCTTTAGATGAATCAATAAGATACGGATTAGCTATACAGATTAACTGTGCGAGGCTGAGAAGCAGAGACGGGGGCTGCAGCCCCCATCATGCAACTGCCAGGATCAGTTGAAGCAGTGCTCCGGGCCGGGGAAGCTCCCCTCGCTCACCTGCTGGACATAGAGGCGGATGGCGGCACGCACATCGCCGGTCTCGGCCAGGAAGTTCTTGGTGAACTTGGGCACATAGCCGGAGGTGACGCCAAAGGCATCGTGCATCACCAAAATCTGACCATCGGTCGCGGGGCCGGCACCAATGCCGATCACCGGGATGCGAAGCGCCTTGGTGATGCGCTCGGCCAGCGCAGTGGGCACACACTCGAGCACCAGCAGCTGGATACCGGCCGCTTGCAGCTCGAGCGCCTGACGGTAGATCTCCTGCGCCTGAAACTCGTCACGCCCCTGCACCTTGAAGCCGCCAAAGACATGAACGGATTGCGGAGTGAGGCCGAGGTGACCGCACACCGGCACCCCGTTGCGGGTAAGGTGGCGGATGGAGTCACACAGCCAGTCGCCCCCTTCCATCTTCACCATGCGGGCACCGGCCGCCATCAGGCGGGCGGCGTTCTGGTAAGTCTGCTCGGGGGTGGCGTAGCTCATGAACGGCATGTCGGCGACCACCAGTGCCTTGCTGGCACCGCGTGCCACACAGCGGGTGTGATAGACCATCTCATCCATGTTGACCGCCAGGGTATCCTGACCCCCTTGCAGCACCATGCCCAGCGAATCGCCGATGAGCAGCACGTGGGCCCCCTCGTCGTCGAACAGCTTGGCAAAGGTGGCATCATAGGCGGTGATGGCGGTGAACTTTTGACCTTCCTGCTTCATCTTCAGCAGGCTGGCGGTGGTGATCTTGCTCATAGAGGCTCCTGTACGTCTGCACGCGGGGCAATGATGGCCAAATCATTGTGCGGGCAGCGGGCAACCAGTCGGGCGAGCGGGGTGCCGCAGGGCAGCACCAGAGCAGGCGCAATTTCGGCAAGGGGCAGCAGCACGAACTCCCGCTCCTTCATGCCGTAGTGGGGTACGATCAGGCGCTCATGGTTGATCACCTGATCCCCATAGAGCAGCAGATCGAGATCCAGAGTTCTCGGCCCCCACCGCTCATCTTTGCGCACACGTCCCTGTTCCAGCTCGATTTTTTGTAATTGATCCAGCAGCGCAAGGGGCGCGAGCCGGGTATTGAGCCGGGCCACGGCATTGACGTAGTCCGGCTGGTCAGCAGGGCCCATGGGGCGGCTGCTGTAAAACGACGAGGCCTCCACCAGCACAGATTCCGGCAACCTTGCCAAGGCGGCAACGGCGCGACGAGCCTGACCCAGCGGATCAGACAGGTTGGAACCAATGGCGATGAAGACCTCGGTCATCACGTCGGTTGTCACTCGGCCACTTTCGGTTTGCGGCGACGGGGGCGACGACGGTTGCGGCTGTTGCTGCTGCGCTTCTCGCCATCGTGGCTGCGAGCCTCGCCGCGCTCACCGCTGGCCGGGCGACGGGTCGCTTCACGCTGCAGTTGCGGGCGCACATCCGGATTGGAGGCAACATAGCGCTCCCACCAGCTGGCCAGCTCGCCGAGACCGCGCTCGACCCGGTTGCGCAGCAACAGAAAGTCGAACGCCGCTCGGAACTTGGGATGCTCCATGGCGCGCTCGGGATGCTTGCCCTGACGACGGGTCAACCGCTGTTGCAGTGCCCAGATGTCGCGGACATCTGTGGTGAAACGGCGTGGAACGGCGATGATCCGCACCTGATTGTCCAGTACCTCGTTGATCGCCAGCATGAAGGCGTCATACCAGGGCAGGCCGCTCTCGTTCTCCAGCACCCGACCACGGGCCTCGACGCAGCCCCACAGCAGGGTGGCGTAGAGGAAGGCGGGAGTGACGCGCTTGTCTTCACGAACCCGGGTGTCGGTATCGATCAGTGCCTGCTCGATAAACTGCTCGTAGGGCGAGTTACCGTGCGGGGTAAACAGCGCCGCCACTTGCGGGAAGAGCTGTTGGAATAGACCATACTCGCGCAGCAGTTTGTAGGTCGCCAGACCGTCGCCAGCCAGGAACAGCTTGAGGGTCTCCTCAAACAGGCGGGCAGCCGGTATGTCTTGCAGCAGTGGCGCCAGCTCCTTGATGGGGGCGGCAGTACGCGGGCTGATGGTCATATCCAGCTTGGCGGCAAAGCGCACGGCGCGCAGCATGCGCACCGGATCTTCACGATAACGGGTCTCGGGATCGCCGATCAGCTCAAGCTTGCGCTCAGCCAGATCTTCCAAACCCCCTTCGAAATCGTGCAGGGTGAAATCTTTGGCGCTGTAGTAGAGGGCGTTGACGGTAAAGTCGCGGCGCTCGGCATCCTCTTCGATGGTGCCGTAGACGTTGTCGCGCAGCAGCATGCCTTCATCAGACTGGGCCGACACATGTTTGCTGGTATTGACCTGATGGTGGTGACCCCGGAAGGTGGCCACTTCGATCACGTCACGACCAAAGACAATGTGGGCCAGGCGGAAACGACGGCCAATCAGGCGGCAGTTGCTGAACAGCGCCTTGATCTGCTCCGGCGTCGCATCGGTTGCGATGTCGAAATCCTTGGGCGTCTTCCCGAGCAGCAGATCCCGGACTCCGCCGCCGACCAGGTAGGCCTCATAGCCCCCTTTGTTCAGGCGATAGAGCACCTTGAGTGCATTCTCGCTGATCTCTTTGCGCGAAATAGGGTGCTGATCACGGCTTAAGGTACGACGTTGACCGGCGACACGGGCTGGAATGGGGGATTCCACCGACTGCTCGCCGTCTTCCTTGCCGAGCACCTTGCGGCAAAAGTTTGCGATCTGGGAAAAAATGGTACACCTCTTCATGACTTCTAAATTGACGGGAGGCCAAAAAATAGCGGCCTATCATAGCTCACGCCTAACCAAATGAAAAACCGTGCTGACAATTGATCCCGCATGAAACCGTCTGCCAGCGAAAATAGCGGTCTATCAGCGCCCAGCTCACGCCTTATTACACGAAAACCGGCTCTTTTTACTCAAGGTCCAGCGGGATTCTCTCGCTGGCTGGCACCCGTTCTAGCTGCCAGTTGGCGATGCCCCACCCGATGATCTCGTCGATCCGGCTCGCCATCAGCTCGGGCGGCGGGCACTGGCCGAGGAAGTGCAGTGCCTGCCACAGGGCCGGTCGCACCTCATCAAGCGCCAGTGCCGGCGCATGGTTCTGCTTGGAGAGCTTGTTGCCATCTGCCAGCACCGCCAGCGGCAGGTGCACCCAGTCGGGCACCGGAGCCCCCAGGGTCTGATAAAGGGCAATCTGGCGCACCGTGGGCTCCAGCAGATCGGCGCCGCGCACTATCTCGGTGATACCGCTGTCCATATCATCCACCACCACCGCCAGGTTGTAGGCGTAGAGCCCGTCGCGGCGACGGATAATAAAATCCTCCTCGGCGAGCGCCGCCGGGACCGCAATATGGCCCTGCAACCGATCGTCGAAGTGGTAGATCGGATGGTGCTGGCGCAAGCGGGCGGCAGATCCCTCTGCCGTCAGCCCCAAGGTGCGGCAGTGGCCGCTGTAAAGACCGCCCGCGGCCATGATTTCGCGCCGGGTGCAGCGGCACCAGTAGAGGTCCCCCGCCCGATAGAGCTGGTCGATGATCTCGTCATAACGGCGGTGGCGCGCACTCTGGAACATCACCTCCCCATCCCACTCGAGGCCATATGCCTCAAGAGTCTTGAGGATCAGGGTCGCTGCCCCTGCCATTTCCCGCGGCGGATCGATATCTTCGATGCGCACCAGCCAGCGTCCCTGCTGCGCTCTGGCCTGCAAAAAGCTGCCGAGGGCGGCGATCAGCGAACCGAAATGAAGCGGGCCTGAGGGTGAGGGGGCAAAGCGGCCGACATAGGGGCGCACAAGAGGTGAGGACGGGGAATTCACTGGCATGACTATTCGGGTAAGCGATTCATTGAGGCTGCATTCTGGGGCGCGACCGCCAAAAGCTCAATAAAAAAGGGAGCCCGCGAGCTCCCTTTTTCATATACCAGAGGGTCGGGCTCAACCGGCCATCTGTTTTTCCTTGATCTCGGCCAGCGTCTTGCAATCGACACAGAGGTCGGCAGTCGGACGGGCTTCCAGACGACGGATACCGATCTCGATACCGCAGTGTTCGCAGTAACCGAAATCATCGTCTTCAAGCAGCTGCAAGGTCTTCTCGATCTTCTTGATCAGCTTGCGTTCACGGTCGCGGGTACGCAGTTCAAGAGCGAACTCTTCTTCTTGCGCGGCACGATCCACGGGATCCGGGAAGTTGGCAGCCTCGTCTTTCATATGGTCGACGGTACGATCAACTTCCTGCATCAGTTGGTTGCGCCAGGCACCCAGGATCTTGCGAAAATGCGCCTTTTGTTGGTCATTCATGTACTCCTCACCCGGCTTTTCCTGGTAAGGCGCGACACCCGCAATGGCCAGGGGGCCCAGAGATTTCCTGTTTTCGCCTGTTGGCATGCCCTGTCTCCTAATTCAGCACGCTACCCGTGCCATCCATAAATTGAGGGCGACATCTATAGCAGAAGGGTAACGGGTAAGCAAACGAGCCGTACCAATAATGTTACCCACTCCAATATTTATGCACTCCCCTCGGGTAACAGGTGACCAGATTCAAACGGGATAAACCCTTGAGCCACCATGCCTTGCACCCCAACATGGGGCCGATAGCATAAAATTTCAACCCCCGCCGCGATTGCCTGCTCAATTAGCAGACTATAGTGCGGATCTATATGGGTTGCAGGGCGCATCCGGCTTATTCCGGAGTGCAACACCATAAAGAGCAGCACGGCCCTGTGGCCTGCCGCTTTCATGGCCATCAACTCGCGCAAGTGCTTGGCACCACGGGCGGTGACCGCATCGGGGAAGTAACCCATCCCCGGATGTTCACGCTCGTCGAGCAGGGTGACCGATTTTACCTCGATGTAACAATTGCCCTTTTCGTCATCTTCCAGCAACAGATCGATGCGACTGTTCTCTTCGCCATACTTCACCTCGGTGCGCAACCGGCTGTAACCCGCCAGCGGAGCAATGGCCTCCTGCTCGATCAGCTCCCGGGCAATCTGGTTGGCGCGCGCCGTGTTGACGCAGATAAAGTGGCCCGCCGGGCTCTCGGCGATCTCCCAGCTGTTGGGCAGCTTGCGCTTGGGGTTATCGGAGGTGGAGTACCAGACCCGGGTGCCCGGATCGGCACAACCGGTCATGGCACCGGTATTGGCGCAGTGGATAGTGATGACCTCGCCGTTATCGAGTTGCACATCGGTCAGAAAGCGCTTGTAGCGGGTCACCAGCTGGCCCGATTGCAGGGGGGGATCAAAGATCACGGGTTAGCCCTCCGCGCATCTTCTTTTACCCGGGCACGCAGCGGCCAGCAGGCAAGCGGCTCATAGCGCACCCCGTCCGGAGTCGAGATGGATTGATAGAGGCAGAACTCATCGGCCTGCAGCAGAAAATTGGGAGCAGGCTGGATGGCCGGTGCCTCAACCGCCTTGCGCGACAGGGTGACATGGGGGCGATAACCCTGCTCGCCATTGCCAAGGCGCAGCTTCTCACCGTGGCGGCGCAGCGCCTTTGCCAGCACGGTCAGCTCGTTGGGCCACTCCTTCGGGCCAATCCAGGCGGCTTTGGCCCGGCTGAACCAGCCGGTCTCATCCAGCCTGATGGAGAGCGGCGGACAGTGCTGACGCTCCACGGCGGCGATCAGGCGCCGGGTGGTCAACTCGTCAGCCTCCCCCAGAAAGGCCAGGGTCAGGTGGAGGTTGGCTTGCGGCACCGGCTGACCGGGCCAGGGCTGCTGATCGCGCCAGGCGATGAGCTCGGGGGCGAGCTCCTTGACGGGCAGGGCAAAAAAGAGTTTGGCCATGTGGTGATAATGCCTTTTTCACGCTCATTGGATGGGCCCATTCTATGGCAGCCATTCGGCCATGTCTCGCCACCCTCCCGCCCGAGTGGTCATCTCCGCACATCCACTCACGGTGGCACGGGTGGCTGTGGCAGAATAGGCGCCGTTTTACCGGTTGCCACAGAAGGTGCTCATCGCTTTGTCCCAGCTCCCCATCGTTTCGGTATTGCCCGAACTCTTTGCCGCCCTCGACAGCCACACCAGCGTGATCCTGCAGGCGCCCCCCGGCGCGGGCAAATCGACCCTGCTGCCGCTGGAGCTGGTGCGCCAGAACCGGCTTCCCGGCCGCATCATCATGCTGGAACCAAGGCGCCTGGCTGCGCGCAATATCGCCACTTTTCTGGCCCGTCAGCTGGGGGAGAAGGTGGGCGAGCGCATCGGCCTGCGGGTACGCGGTGAGAGCCGCACCAGCCCAGCGACCCGGCTCGAGATCGTCACCGAAGGGGTGCTGACCCGGATGTTGCAGCAAGACCCTGAGCTGAATGGCGTCTCGCTGGTCATCTTCGATGAGTTCCACGAACGCAGTCTGCACGCCGATACCGCATTGGCCTTCGTCATCGAGAGCCAGCAGGGATTACGCGATGACCTCAAGCTACTGGTGATGTCCGCAACCCTGGATGGCATGGCACTCGAGACCTTGTTGCCGGATGCCCCTGTGGTTCGCTCCGAGGGGCGCGGTTTCCCCATCGACTACCACTACCGCCCCGCCAATCGCCAGCAGTGGCTGGAGCCGCAGGCCGGCGCCGTGGTACTCGAAGCGCTGGCCGCCCACCGCGGCAGCCTGCTGGTCTTTCTGCCCGGGCAGGGTGAGATCGAGCGGTTGGCACAATGGTTGGCAGATAAACTGCCGGACGACGTGACCCTCGCCCCCCTCTACGGCCGCCTCGACATGGCGGCGCAGCAGGCAGCCATCGAACCAGCGCCTGCGGGCCGCCGTAAGCTGGTGCTCACCACCAATGTGGCGGAGACCTCCCTCACCATCGAAGGGATTTCGGTGGTGATCGACAGCGGGCTGGAACGACGGGCTTCCTTTGATCTGAAAAGCGGCGTCACCCGACTGGAGACCCGCCAGATAGCCAAATCCTCCGCCACCCAGCGGGCCGGTCGCGCCGGTCGCCTCGGCCCCGGTATCTGCTACCGGCTCTGGAGCAGCGAGGTGCAGGAGCGGCTCGCCGAGCAGAGCCCGCCAGACATCCTCACTCAGGAGTTGACCGGCCTGCTGATAGATGCCGCCCAGTGGGGGGCAAAGGTGGAAGATCTGCCACTGCTGGACATGCCCCCCGCCGCCGCGGTGGCCTGCGCCCAGCGGCTGCTGATTGCCCTTGGCGCCATGAAGCCGGAGGGTGAGCAGCAACTCACTGCCGCTGGCCGTGCCATGGCGGCCTTCGGTACCCACCCTCGCCTCGCCCGTATGCTGCTGCGCGCCCGCGAGCTGGAGTCAGAGGGTCTGACAGGGATTGTCGCCGATGCCGCTTATCTGGTGGCGTTGCAGGAAGAAGATCTGCGAGGATCGGAGCGCCTCTCTGTGCTGTTCCACCGCCGTCAAAACGCCCTGCGCCAGAGCGCGGCCCGCTGGTTTGAACGGCTTGGCGTGCGCCCTGCCAATGCGCAGGGTCAGTGGCTGGGGCTGCTCTGTGCTCTCGCCTGGCCGGATCGCATCGGCAAACTGCGTAGCGGCAGTCGCTATCAACTCAGTGGTGGGGTGAGCTGCGATCTGGTAGAAGGTCATCCCTGTCAGGGACAAGGGGCCCTTATCGCCATCGAGATGGGGCAGAACGATCGCGGCAGCCGTATCTTTATCGCCGAACCGATAGAGCTGGATGAGCTGGCGCGTCTGCTGCCGGAGCTGGTGAGCGAACGGCAGTGGTTCGACTGGGATGAGCGGGAAGAGCGGGTGCGCGCCGAGCGCCAGCAGGTGATCGGTGAGCTGGTGCTGAGCCAGCGACCGCTGACCGAACTCTCCGACGAGCAGAAAGGACGCTGCCTGCTGCAAGGCATTCGCCGCAAGGGGCTGCATGTGCTGCCGTGGGACGAGAGCAGCGAAGGGCTGCTGGCCCGTCTGCGCTGTGCCCGCGACTGGCTGCCCGATGAGGGGTGGCCCGCGATGGATGAGGAAAGTTTGCTTGCCACGCTGGAACAGTGGCTACTGCCAGCAGTGAGCGGCATGACCCGGCTGGAGCAGTTGAAAAAGCTCAATATGAGCGACATCTTGCGCCAATCCCTGCCCTGGCCGTTGCCCAAACGGCTCGACGAGGCGCTGCCGAGCCACTTTGCGGCACCGACCGGCAGCCGGGTGCGGATCCGCTATCAACCGGGGCAGGCACCGGTGATCCCGGTGCGCATTCAGGAGATGTTCGGGCAAGGTTCGACCCCCTGCGTGGCCGATGGCCGGGTACCGCTGGTGGTGGAGCTGCTCTCCCCCGCCCAGCGACCGCTGCAGATCACCGCCGATCTGGCCGCCTTTTGGGCTGGCTCCTACGAACAGGTGAAGAAAGAGATGAAGGGGCGCTATCCCCGCCACTACTGGCCGGATAATCCGCTGGAAGCGATGCCGACCAAAGTCACCAAAAAGAAGATGGGCATCTAGGTTCGGCGAGTTAATCCCGCTCGGACGTTCGCGAATGCGACATAACAAGTAGAAAGGAAAGCAAAGAGGATTTATGGCAACCCAACGACGCAAGCGTGCCCCCAAAAAGGCAGCGCCCAAACGCACCATCTGGCGCAAGCTGTTCTGGCTTGGCTTCAAGCTCTCCCTGGTGGTGGCGGCCTTTATGGTGGTGTTTGGCATCTACCTCGATACCAAGGTGCGCGAGCGCTTCGATGGCGAGAAGTGGCAGCTGCCGGTGATGGTCTACAGCCGCCCGCTGGAGCTCTACCCCAGCCAGCGCCTGTCGCGGGACCAGATGCTGCGCGAGCTCAACATGCTGAGCTACAAGCAGGTGCGCCAGCCTCACACGCCGGGTGAATACACCATCAACGGCAACCGCATCGAGCTGATTCGCCGTCCGTTCGAATTCTATGATGGCGCCGATGGAGCCCGCGGCCTGCGCCTCACCTTCAACGGCCCGCGCCTTGAGGGGATCCAGTCGCTGGAGAACCAGCGCCAGCTCGGTTACGCCCAGATGGACCCGGTGCTGCTCGATCGCCTCAATACCGAAGATCGGGAAGATCGCCTGCTGGTGCGCATCGCCGAGGTGCCCGACAGCCTGCTGGTGACCCTGCTCACCACCGAAGATCGCGACTTCTACCAGCATGGCGGCGTCTCGCCGGTGGCCATCATGCGCGCCATGTTCGCCAACCTGATCGCGGGTCGTACCGTGCAGGGGGGCAGTACCCTGACCCAGCAGCTGGCCAAAAACTTCTTCCTGACCCGTGAGCGCAGCCTGTGGCGAAAACTGCAGGAAGCCTATATGGCGGTGCTGATCGACTATCGCTACAGCAAGGACGAGATCCTCGAGTCCTACCTCAACGAGGTCTATCTGGGGCAGAACTTCTCGCAAGGGGTCTATGGTTTCGGCCTCGCCTCCTACTTCTACTTCGGCATTCCGGTCAACGAGCTGGATATCGATCAGGTCGCTCTGCTGGTCGGGCTGGTGAAAGGCCCCTCCTATTACGACCCATGGCGCTTCCCGGAGCGGGCCAAGACCCGCCGTGATCTGGTGCTGAAGCTGCTGATGGATCACGGCAGCCTGACCCAAGCCGAGTATGAACTGGCCAGCCGTCAGCCCCTCGGCATCATCGCTCGCGGCCAGATGAGTTATGGCCGTACCCCGGCCTTTATGGGACTGCTCAAGCGGGAGATCCAGAGCCGCTTCGGCGCCGATCTGCTCAAGCAGTCCGGCCTCAAGATCTTCACCAGCCTCGACCCCATCGCCCAGCATGCGGCCGAGCGAGCGGTCGAATCGGGCCTCGCCGATATCGAAAAACTGCGCGGCAAGAAGAAGCTGGAGGCGGCCATGGTGGTCTCCGACTGGCATAAGGGCGAAGTGGTGGCGCTGGTGGGTGGCCGCGATCCCCGCTACGCCGGGTTCAACCGAGCGCTGGATGCCCGCCGCCAGATCGGCTCGCTGGTGAAACCGGCGGTCTACCTCACCGGCCTCTCCAACGGCCTGACCCTGGCGACCCCGCTCAAAGATCAGCCGATCCGCATTCGCGGTCAGGATGGTCAGGTCTGGACGCCGCAAAACTACGATCGCAAGTTCCGCCAGAGCGTGCCGCTAATGGATGCGCTGGCCAGCTCCCTCAACGTGCCGACCGTCAATCTGGGTCTGCAGGTGGGGCTGGAGAAGGTAGTCGACACCCTGCACAAGCTGGGAGTCCAGCAGGAGATCCAGCCCTATCCGTCGCTGGTACTGGGGGCGGTGGCCCTCTCCCCGCTGGAGGTGAACCAGATGTATCTGCCCATCGCCAATCAGGGACTGACCCAGCCGCTGTCGGCCATTCGCGCCGTGGTGAACGGAGATGGCAGCCTGCTCTATCAGCATGATCAGACCGCCAAGCGGGTCACCGACCAGCAAGCAAGCTGGCTGACCCTGTTCGCCATGACCAAGACGGTGAGTCAGGGCACGGCCCGCGCCCTCAGTGCCAAGTTCCCCGGCGCCACCATGGCGGCCAAGACAGGCACTACTAACGAGCTGCGCGACTCCTGGTTTGCCGGGATGGACAACAACGAGCTGGTCAGTATCTGGGTCGGTCGCGACGACAACACCCCGGCAGGTTTGACCGGTGCCAGCGGTGCTCTGCAGCTCTTTAGCGGCTACATGAGCCAGCGCGGCGTCAACAGTCTGGGGCTGAAGATGCCGGAAGGGGTCACCTGGGCCAACTTCTCCCGCGCCAGCGGCACCCGCGTCACCAGCGACTGCCCAGGCAGCCTGCAGGTGCCGGCCAAAGCCTCCACCATGGGCTCCCCGGCCGGTTGCGCCAGCAGTGCGACGCCACGCAGTGCGCTGGATGACTGGTTCGGCGGTTTCTTCAACTAGATCAACGACACGGGCAGCGCAGGGTGCCCGTTCACTATGCTGCTGACAAGGAAACACCATGACCTTTCCGCTGTTTGACGCCATCCACCATGTGGCCATCATCGCCAGCGATTACCCACGCTCGCGCCACTTCTACCACGAGGTGCTGAGGCTGCCCATCATCGCCGAGACCCTGCGCGAGGCGCGCCAGTCGTGGAAACTGGATCTGGCCCTGCCGGACGGCAGCCAGCTGGAGCTGTTCAGCTTCCCCTCGCCTCCCGAGCGCCCCTCCCGCCCCGAGGCGTGTGGCCTGCGCCATCTCGCCTTTAGGGTCAGCGATCTTGACCGGGTCATCGCCCACCTGCTGACCCATCGGGTCGAGGTAGAGCCCGTGCGGGTGGACGAGCTGACCGGCAAGCGCTTTACCTTCTTCGCCGACCCCGACGGCCTGCCGCTGGAGCTCTACGAAGCGCCGCGCTGAGCCTGCATCGACCAAGCAATCAGCCAAACAAAAGCCGCCCGGTTGCTACCGGGCGGCTTTTGTTATTGCTTCAGGTCATCAAGCGGTAGTCAGCATAACGACAGCCAGCGCCATCACCATCATGCCAGCCCAACCGATGGGCTTGAGCCGCTCACCGAAGAAGAGCAAACCGCCCAGCGCCGTACCGACGATGCCGATAGCCCCCCAGGTGGCGTAGGCAACAGCCAGGTCAATCTGGCCGCCACTTACCGCTTCCGAGAGCAGGGTAAAGGCGCCGAGTACCAGCATGATCCCCAGGAATCCCCACCCCTTGTAACGAAAACCCTTGGAGCGGTTGATGGCCATGTTGGCGCCGATATCGATCAGTGCGGCCCCCAGTACAATCACAAACGGACTCATGCTGTGGCCTCCGCTTCTACTGACTTGTCTGCGGGCTCATCATGGGTCTCCCCCATGGTCACCATAACAATCCCCACTATCGCGAGAGCCAGGCCAATCAGCTCCTGAACGGTCACATCGTAACCAAGGAACATGACCGACACTATGGTGATCAAGGTGATCCCGAGCCCCTCCCAGAGCGCAAACGCAATACCAATGGAGATTGTTTTGGCGGCTTTCGCCAGCAACCAGTACGAGAAACCGATCAACAGCCACATCGGGATGTAATTCATCCAGCCAGCCCCCTGCTCGGGGATCATGGCCATGCTGGAGGTACCGGCGACCTCGGTCACGATGGCGCCGGTCAAAAACAGCCGGGCCAGAAACATACGACTTAATAACATATAAGATGCCTTTGTTGCTTCGACGGGAGAGATGGTAAACGGGGAGAAGCAACTCGCGACAATCGCTCAGCGTCGATTATTCCGACGCCACAGGTTTGCCTTGCCTTGGTTCGGCACGCTAAGGTGATGGTGAAAAACTCCGCCACAGCCTGTAAAACATGAAGCTATATCAGATAGAACTCTTTGTAGAGTCAGCCAATAGCGGCTCTATTGCCAACACCGCCCGTCGCCTCGGCAAAAGCCGCAGCGCCGTCAGCACCGCCATCGCGGCGCTGGAAGTTGAGCTTGGCGTCGAACTTTTTGAACGAGGTGCCAATCAGAGTCGGCTGACCGAGATCGGCGAGCTGGTGCTTGATGATTGCACTCGCCTGCTACAGGCAGCCAACAGCCTGCAGCAGAAGTGCAAACATTACGCCTCGGGGGCCGAAGTGGCGCTGCGGGTTGCCCGCGATGACGCGATTCCCGAGCCGGTGTGGCGCGAGATGCTGACCAGCCTGCACAATCAGTTTCCCGGTACCAGTATCTCGCTGGTGCTTGCATCTCCGCCTGAACTGCCGGCGCTGGTGGAAGAGGGATTCGTCGATGCCGCCTTTGGCCTTATCACCGAGGATCAGGAACGCAGCGGCCTCAATATCGACGTGCTCAACCCGATCCGCACCCTGATGGTGGTGGCTCCCAGCCATCCGCTGGCCGGACTGAAGCGGGTCAAACAGCAGGATCTGACCGATCACACCCAGGTTACCCTCTCGTATGTAGATGAATTTTCGGTAAAAAGCCTGCTACCTGTGGGAGGCCAGCATATCGGTCTCTCCAGCTTCGAGTTGATGCGCAATGCGGTGCTGGACGGACTGGGCTGGGCGGTGCTCCCCTCGCCACTGATCCAGAGCCAGCTGCGACAAGGCTCCCTGCTGACCCTGAAACACAAGTTCAGCCTGCAGTGGCGAGATTACGGGGTCTATCTGGCGGAAAACGCCTATCACGGCAAGGTGTTGGCCTGGTTGAAGAAGTCGATCCAGGGGTATCTGGAACCTTTCGAGTAGCGATAAAGAGGCGGAGCCAGCTCACGATATCTACTTATCCTGATGATCCGAGCGGATGTGATCGTGCATACTGTTCACATACTCATTGAGCGCCGGAGGCGTAACCGATATGAGCAGTGCCCAAGACAAGGACGATATCTTGCTGGACGACGACATCATCGAACTCGATGATGAGGAGGTCGTGGTCCCCAAGGCACTCAACCCATGGCAAGTGCTGATCGTGGATGATGAGCCGGATATCCATCATGCCACCCGCCTGGCCCTCTCCAACATTCACTACAAATCCCGCCCGCTGGAGCTGCTCAATGCCTACAGCGGCGCCGAGGCTGGCCGCATGCTGGAGGCCAATCCCAGGATTGCGCTGATCCTGCTCGATGTGGTGATGGAGACCGAAGACGCAGGTCTGCGGCTGGTGCACCGGATCCGCAACGAAATGCACAACTCGCTGGTACGGATCGTGCTGCGTACCGGCCAACCCGGCCAAGCCCCCGAGCAGCGGGTGATCCTCGATTACGACATCAATGACTACAAGACCAAGACCGAACTGACGGTACAAAAGCTCTACACCACTGTCATCGCATCCCTGCGTTCATACGAAACCCTCAGTGCCATCGACAAGAGTCGGCAGGGGCTCGGCAAAATTCTCGAAGGGGCGGGCGATCTCTACCATCTTCATTCACTCAAAGAGTTTGCCTCCGGCGTGCTGAAACAGATCAGCGCCATTCTCGATGTGGGCACCGAAGGGGCTATCTGCGCCGAGCGCCGTCCCGGCGAACAGGGGCTGGAGATCCTCGCCGCCACCGGCGACTACGAGACTCTGCTGGATGATGGCAAGATCACCGACTTTCCCACCCTCAATGACTCGGTTCTGAAGGCACTGGCGGCGCGCAGCAACCGCTTTGAACACCCGCAGGACTCCCTCTATATCGCCGCCCAGAATGGTCGCGAGTTCGTGCTGAGTTTTACCCCGACCCAGCCCCTCGATCCCCTCGAATGCGATCTGCTGGATGTCTTCTGTCAGCGCATCTCGGCGGCCTACGACAACCTCTATCTCTACAACCAGTTGCTGCGCGCGCAGGAGGCCACCGTGGTGGCGCTGGCGGCGCTGGCGGAGTTTCGCGACTCCGATACCGGCGAGCATGTCTTGCGGGTGCAGAAACTCTCGGATGCCATCGTGGCAGAGTTGAGGCAGATGTCGGCCTATCCCGAGCAGCTGACCCCGGAGTTTGTCGAGATGATCGGCATGGCCTCCATCCTGCACGATGTGGGCAAGGTGGGCACCCCGGATCATATCCTGCACAAGCCCGGCCGTTTCGACCCGGAGGAGCGGGCCATCATGGAGCAGCACGCAGGTATCGGCGCCAATATCCTGCACAAGGCGGGCGAAATGGTGGAGGGAACCAGCTACCTCTCTCTCGGCGCCGAAATCGCTCGGGGCCACCATGAGCACTTCGATGGCAAGGGCTACCCGCAGCAGTTGGCTGGTCAGCAGATCCCGCTGTCGGCGCGGATTGTGGCGGTAGTCGATGTATTCGATGCCCTGCTCAGCAAGCGCCCCTACAAGGAGCCCTGGACGCTGGCGCAGACCATGGAGTATATCCAGTCCCGCTCCGGCACCCAGTTTGACCCTCATGTAGTGACAGCCCTGTCGCGACTGGTCAACGAATCGAGACTCCCCTACTCGCTCTGACCCCCTTTGCTCGCAACTCCACATGCCCTGCCGGTGACCAAGGTCAGCGGCAGGGCATCAAAACAGCCGTTTTGTTGCATCCCGCACACATCAAAGTGCCGCAAAGCGGAAACATCCCCCTTCTTTGTTAGCGATATCCGCTGAAATATGGTCATTTAACATCACATCGCTATAATATCGGCCTGCAAACCTGATACTAACAACGAAGGAATTATCATGAGCCTGAACCTGGTACCGGCCGGCAAGAGCCTGCCCGACGATATCTATGTCATCATCGAAATCCCGCAGAATGCCGACCCGATCAAATACGAAGTCGACAAGGACAGCGGTGCTATTTTCGTCGATCGCTTCATGTCTACCCCGATGTTCTATCCGTGCAACTACGGCTACGTGAACGCGACTCTCTCTCTGGATGGTGACCCCGTCGACGTACTGGTTCCGACCCCCTACCCGCTGCTGGCCGGTTCCGTCATTCGCTGCCGTCCGGTTGGCGTGCTGAAGATGACCGACGAATCTGGCGAAGATGCCAAGATCGTTGCCGTACCGCACTCCAAGCTGACCAAGCAGTACGACCACATCCAGGATGTGAACGATCTGCCGGAACTGCTGAAAGCCCAGATCCAGCACTTCTTCGAGCGCTACAAAGAGCTGGAAGCGGGCAAATGGGTCAAGGTGGAAGGTTGGGGCGACAAGGCCGCTGCCGAAGCCGAGATCAAGACCTCTGCCGAGCGTTACGCTGCCAAGTAAGCGTCACCCGGTTTGTAAAAAAGGCGCCTTATGGCGCCTTTTTTGTCGGTGTTTGCGGCAGCTGACCGGCCGCATCTCCGGCAGGATTGCCCTGAATGTATATTTCACAGCCATCTTTCTGGTAGGGACGATAGTAATCACCGCCACAGCGATAGCCGCCGCCCGGCTGGCTCATCAGCTCGCAGTTGACCGGCAACACCTCCAGCCACTTGATGGCCTGCTGGTAGCGCAGCCACTCCTGCCATTCGTGCTCGCGTGCCAGCTGATCACGCAGGGCAAAGGTATCCGCAGTGGACATCCCCTTGTTGACGATCACCTGACCCGCCATGGCTGGCAGGCTGAGCAGCCCAAACAGCACTATGATCCAAGGCTTCATAACCCCTCCAGAGTGACTTAATTTCACAATTAAATTAAAAGTCACATCAATCTGTTATCCAGATCACAAAACGAAACATCACCAAAGTGGTGCCGGCTCACCTAGTTGTTAATTATCGTCCACGGCAGGAAGCACCACCATGAAGCTGACCCCCGCGCTGTTGCTCAGCCTCACTCTCAGCACCACCCTTGGCGCCACAAGCAACGCCAGCGAGATCAACATGAGCTGGCAGTGGCAATCCACCGATGGCCAGCGCAAGCACTTCCAGCTGACCACCGACGACCAGGTGATGGCCGCCAGTCGCCACGAGATGAGCCTGCTAAAGGCTTCCCTCACCAATCCGCTGGAGACCCTTTACGCCTACATCAGCCCGCGGCTCTACAACAGCATCAACCTGATCAACCAGAGCAGCCCAGAGACCGCTACCAAATTTCGCAATCTGGAGCAGGCCTTCACCCTGCGGGACGACAGCATGGAGTCGCTGCTGTTCTGGCAAGCCTACCAGCAGTATCAGGAGGATGCCTTCTACCAGATGAGGGTGATCCCCTGCGTCCATCCGGCCAATCGCAAACTGCCTTGCGTGCGACCCGATTACTCCCAGCTCTTCTACCACTTCAAAGGGCACCTCAAGCCACTGGCGCAGCAGTTTGCGGCCAAGGATCTCGCCACCAGCGTAAGCCTGCTGCAGGAGTGGCTGAACGCCATCCCCACCCAACCGGAGCAGCTGGATCACTTCGCGCCGCCGCTGCAGGCGTTGCAGGATAACAAGGCCGACAGCGACGAGAAGGCGCTGCTGATGGCCAGCCTGCTGGCGGAGCTGGCCCCGCAATATGTGCTCAGCATCATCTATCCGGATATCAGCATCGGCAGCGTCTCCCCTGCCTGGCTGGCCATTACGGCAGACAGTGGCGTACCCGGTGATGTGGTGGTGATCAACAATCAGCGCCATGTGCTGCTGACCGGCTCGTCCCTGCTGGCCCAGCAGATGACCATGGCCAAGATCCCCCTCATCAGCGAATCGCTCTACTGACGCAGACAGCTCAGACCAGCAGCCAATTCATTGATTTTTATCGATGTCATGCCATCCTAGCCGCCCTTGCCAGCCAACCCCCTGACTGGCGGGGCGCCGACGCTTCTGAATTGCGATCTTATTTAACACTTTTTAAACAGATCCGATCAGTTTAGGATGAAGCTCGCCCATTCCCTCAATCCGAAACTCGTTATAACATAACAAATGGAGTGTCATCAGGATGAAACATCTCGTACTTACTTTGGCGCTGCTGCCATCTCTGGTCTTTGCTCACAACTTCAAGGATGGCAACCCGGTTCCGCTGGTCAATGTCAGCGACAAGGGTGAGCTGGTACTGAACGGCAAGGATATCGGCTACCAGCCGTGGCAGAGCACCTCGCTCACCGGCAAGGTGTTTCTGATCCAGCATATTGCAGGTCGCTCCAGTGCCAAGGAGCTGAACGCCCCGATGATCGAGGCGATCAAGGCCGCCAAGTTGCCGCAAGACAAGTACCAGACCGTTACCGTCATCAACAGCAATGACGCCATCTGGGGCACCTCCGGCTTCGTGAAGAGCAGTGCCGAGGACAGCAAGAAAGAGTTCCCCTGGTCCGCCATGGTGCTGGATGCCAAGGGCATGGCGCGCAACGCCTGGGATCTGACGCCGGAAAGCTCGGCGATCATCCTGCTGGATAAAGAGGGCAAGGTGCTGTTTGCCAAAGATGGCCAGCTCGATGCCAACAACATTGCTACCGTGATGGGGCTCATCAAGTCCCATCTCTAAGTCAGAGAGAAAGGGCGCTGATGGCGCCCTTTCCATAAGGGTTTATGGGTCGTATCAAGCTGAAAATCTGGATCTTGCTGCTGGGCTGGTTATGGCTGCAGCCTGCCCTTGCCCGGCACCAGTTTGAATCTGCCCTGCCCGGCCACGACGACCATCACTGCCTGGTTTGCGCCCTCCATCTGGATGGCAAACAGGTCATCACCGCCACCCCCTATTGTTTCCCCGGTTCGACCTCTGTTCTGCCCGCAGTTGCAACCATGCAACGCTCGGCAGATACCGCCACGCTTCACAGCTATGCCATCCGTGCGCCGCCCGCCTCTGCTTTTCTCTATCCCTTTGTTTAATTTCGCTATTTGTTTTGAAAAAGGATTAAAGATGAAAGCAGTTACTCTGTTGCTGGCCGCTGCGGCCTTTGGCGCACACGCAAATCACGACGAACACGAGAGCCACAGCCATGGCGCCCACGAGCATGGCCACGGCCACCTCAATCTGGTGGTCGATGGCGACCAGCTGATGATCGAGCTGCAGGCCCCTGCTGCCGATCTGGTGGGCTTCGAGCACGCGGCCAAGAGCGATGAAGAGAAGGCGCAATACGCCAAAGCGGTCGCCCGCCTCCAGCAGCCTGACGCCCTGTTCCGCTTCGACCCGGCCGCAGGCTGCAAACTGACCCAGCAGGAGCTGCAAGCAGCCAAAGAAGAGCATGATCACGACCATGACCATGACCATGACCATGACAAGGCTGCCAGCGACAAACATGAAGACCACCATGATCATGACGAAGCGGGTCACGCCGATATGGGCGCCATGTACACCTACACCTGCGCCACCCCGGCCAAACTGACCGGCCTTGAGGCGACCCTGTTCAGCGTCTATCCGAGCCTTGAGAAGCTGAGCGTGCAGGGGATCCTGCCCACCGGCCAGACCGCTGGCGAGCTGACCCCGTCCGCCAACAAGCTGAGCTGGTAACGCCATGAAAAAAGCCGTGGTTGAGATCCGCGATCTGGCCTTTGCCTGGCCAGGTGGCGACGCTGTACTCGATCTGCCCGCCCTCACCATCCGCGAGGGTGAGCGGGTCTTTATCAAGGGCCCGTCGGGCTCTGGCAAGTCGACCCTGCTCGGGTTGCTGGCCGGGATCCAGACCGCCAACCACGGCACCCTGGAGGTGCTGGGCCAACCATTGGCCCGGCTCTCTGGCCGTGCCCGTGACCACTTCCGGGCGGCCAATCTGGGTTATATCTTCCAGCAGTTCAATCTGCTGCCTTTTCTCTCGGTGCAGGACAACGTGACTGCTGCCCTCACCTTCTCGCCCGCCAAACGGGCCCGCTTGCAAGGGAGTCCGGAGCAGGAGGCGCGCCGTCTGCTGGCGGAGCTGCAACTGCCGGATGACGCACTGCATCGCCCCGTCCACGCCCTCAGCATCGGCCAGCAGCAGCGGGTTGCTGCCGCACGGGCGCTGATCGGCTCGCCGCCACTGGTGATCGCCGACGAGCCCACCTCGGCCCTCGATACCGACAACCGGGCCGCCTTTATCAAGCTGCTGTTCGAGGAGTGCGACAAGCAGGGCTCGACCCTGATCTTCGTCAGTCACGACCCTTATCTCGAACCCCTGTTCCCGCGGGTCGAAAACCTGCAACAGCTCAACCGGAGGGCATCATGCTAAAGCTCGCCCTGCAAAGTCTCTGGGCCCGCCGCCTTACCGCCGGGCTCACCCTGCTGGCCGTCGCCATCAGCGTCACCCTGCTGCTCGGGGTGGAGCGGGTGCGCACCCAGGCCCGCGAAAGCTTCTCCAACACCGTCTCGGGAACCGATCTCATCGTCGGTGCCCGCTCCGGTCAGGTGAACCTGCTGCTCTACTCGGTGTTTCGCATCGGCAACCCCACCAACAACGTGGGGTGGGACTCCTATCAGGCCATCAAGCAGAAACCGGGCGTCGCCTGGACCATCCCGCTTTCCCTTGGTGACTCCCACAAGGGATTTCGGGTGCTCGGCACCAATGGCGACTACTTCACTCACCTGAAGTACGGTCAGCAGCAGTCGCTGCAACTGCGCGAGGGGCGGCCATTCGAGACGCCGTTTGAAGCTGTGCTCGGCGCCCAGGTGGCCGAGAAGCTCGGCTATCACCTTGACCAATCCATTGTCATCGCCCACGGCGCTGGCAACACCTCGTTCAGCCAGCACGACAATCTGCCGTTCAAGGTGGTGGGTATTCTGGCGCCGACCGGCACGCCCATCGATCGCACCATCCATGTGCCGCTGGCGGGGATCGAGGCGATCCATCTCGGTTGGGACACCGGCCGCCACAGCAAGAACGTGACGCCGGAGCAGGCGCTGGCGCAGGATCTCACCCCGAAAACCATCACCGCCTTTATGGTGGGGCTGAGCAACCGGATCCTGGCGTTCCAACTGCAACGCAGCGTCAACACCTATCCCAAAGAGCCGCTGATGGCGATCCTGCCGGGGGCCGCCCTGCAGGAGCTGTGGAGCCTGATGAGCGTGGCGGAAACGGCCCTCTCGGTCATCGCCGGTTTTGTGGTGGTAGCGGGCCTTATCGGCATGCTGACTACCCTGCTGGCGGGGCTTAACGAGCGGCGCCGGGAGCTCGCCATCTTGCGATCCCTCGGCGCGGGCCCTGCCCACCTGTTCCTGCTGCTGGCGCTGGAGGCCATGGCGCTGACCACGGTCGGCATCGCTCTCGGGGTCGCCGTGCTCTATCTGGGGCAGGGGCTTGCCTCGCCCTGGCTGCTCAGCCACTATGGCCTGCAACTGAGTCTGGGGCTGCCGAGCACCTACGAGTGGCAGTTGCTGGGGGTAGTGTGGCTGGCAGGCATGATGATCGGCCTGCTCCCTGCTGCCCGCGCTTACCGCTACAGCCTGAGCGATGGTATGAGCATTCGCGTCTAGCGAGACGCCCAAAAATAGAAACAGAAGGACAGATGATGAAGTGGAAAATTGTGGCGCTGCTCGCCAGCCTGCTGGTACTGCCCGCCCTGGCCGCCGATTACAAGACCATCGACTGGGATGTGCTCATCCCGGAAGGGGAGAAACTGCTGCCACCGCCCCAGGTCAATCACGAAGATCCCATGTCGGTTCCGCAACCGGTGGGTGGGGTAAACAAGAAGCTGGACAACCAGGATGTGCGCATTCCGGGCTTCGTGGTGCCACTGGAAGGGGATGCCAAGAAGATCACCGCCTTCCTGCTGGTGCCCTACTTCGGCGCCTGCATCCATGTGCCGCCGCCCCCCACCAATCAGGTGATCTATGTGAGCTACCCCAAGGGTGCGCCGGTGGATGATCTGTGGGATGCCATCTGGGTGAAGGGCAAGATGCGCACTGTCAGCTCCAGCCACGAGATGGCCACCGCCTCCTATTCGATGGAAGCAGTCGAGGTGAGCGTCTACGAGGAGTAATACTCCCGTTGCAAAAAAAGCGGCCTCCACGGAGGCCGCTTTGTTATCTTGGCATCCCGGTTGGAGTAACATTCAGCTCCAGAACCTGTGCGAATGGAGTCAGCATGGCAGACCTCCCCCCCCCGAAAAAAGAGAGTTCGATCCTGAGCAGCCAGGAGCAGACCCTGCGTCTGGCCCGCAGTCGCGGTATCGACGGCATGCTCACCCGCAATACCGACAGCACCTTCGAACAGCGCGCCACCTTTCGCCATCTGGCGGATCAGGCCGCCCGCCAGCGCAATCTGGAAGCCATCATGGTGATGGCCTCCCGCCACTGCGAAGAGACCGCGGCTGGCGGCGAGATGGACAGCGACTGGCTGACCCGCTTCCTGCAACTGGCAGAAGATATCAGCATGGTGCCGATGCAGCAGCTGTGGGGGCGGATCTTCGCGCTGGAAGTCGCCACCCCGGGCCGCTTCTCCATCCGGGCGCTCGCCACCCTCAAAGAGATGACCCAGCGCGAGGCCCAGCTGTTCCAGCGCATCTGTTCGCTAACCTGCCACTATACCGGCAGCGACGAGCAGCGACTGCTGCTGGGGCTGCACAAGGGGGCCACCCTGCTGAGTCGCGCCAAGGCAACGCGCCTTGGCCTTGGCAAATACCGACTGCCATACAATGCCCTGCTGCAACTGTTCGAGCTGGGGCTGCTGCATCGCGCGGAGCTGGAGTCCGGCCCGCTGCCCGCCGATGGGGTCGAGCTGGAGTTCGGCAACCAGCGCTGGCGGCTGCAGTGCAAGCAGAACAACATCACCCTGCTCTACTACCGCCTCACCCCGGTGGGCAACGAGCTCGCCCAGCTGCTGCAAGAGTCGCCGCTGGAGGAGTACCTGCAGGATCTGAAAACCGTGCTGGTGCAGGGTATCCAGATTGAAGTGATGCAGCTCGTCAGCCCCCCCTCCTCACCCGCTCCCGACCCTCTCCCCTGAGCTCTGGCGGGGCAGCGGATGCCCCGTCGGTTCGTGGTTCCTTCGCATCAAGCTGCTGGCTCCCAGCTTATGGGCTTGACCAGAATAGGTTGCAAATTGCAGATGCCGCAGAGGCACACCCCGTCAGCTCCGTTGCATATTGCAAATAACAACGATCTTTTCCTGCCAAAATGGCACTAATAACACATCAATCATTAGCTTTTGCCAGCTGGCCCGCCCTTTGCACATGTCTTGATGCAGATCAAAATTTAACCATCACAGCTCGGGAGCAAGGCCATGAGAATCAATCAACCGGTTACCCAAAGAGAACGTCTCTATCCAGACCACCAGAGCCTGATCTCCACCACGGATCTGGAGAGCCGCATCACCTACGCCAACGATGAGTTCTGCGAGATTGCAGGCTTCCAGCTCGACGAGCTGGTGGGGGAACACCACAATCTGGTACGCCATCCTGACATGCCGAGACAGGCCTTTGCCGATCTGTGGAACCATATCCGCGAAGGCAAGAGCTGGATGGGGCCGGTGAAGAACCGCTGCAAGAGTGGCGATCACTACTGGGTCAGCGCCTTTGTCACCCCCATCAAGGATGCCAGCGGCCGGGTGGTGGAGTATCAGTCGGTGCGCACCGCCCCGAGCGAGGCGATCAAACAGCGGGCCGAGAAGGTCTATGCCGACCTTCGCAACAACAAGCTGCCGCTGGCGCTCAAGTTGCCCACCTTCTCCCATACCCTGACCATCAACCTCTGCCTGCTGCTGAGCCTGCTCGCCATGTTTGCGCTTGGCTACAACCACGACATGAACTGGCAACTGGCGATGGTCGCCCTGCCGCTGGCGATAGCGGCCATCACCCTGAATGCCCTCTCCCGTCGCCTCGGCAAGCTCAACAAGATGGCCCGCAGCCGCTTTGACAACCCGCTGATGCAGCTGCTCTACACCAGCAAGGTGGACAACATCGCCGCCATCGAACTCTCGATGGTGATGAATCAGGCCGAGTTCAACGCCGTGCTGGCCCGCACCCAGCAGACTTGCAGCAAGATCCTGCAGGCCGCCGAGGGGGATCTGCGCAACGCCGAATCCATCACCGACAACCTGCAACAACAGCAGGCCGAAACCAATCAGGTAGCGACCGCCGTGACCGAAATGTCGGAGTCCATTCGCGAGGTGTCACAAAGCTCGACTGACTCCTCCAGCCTGCTGGATGAAACGGCCGTGCTGTTCAAAAGTGGCAACAGCAGCGTGGCCGAAACCGTGGCTGCCGTGGCAGGCATGAACAGCGAGCTGACCACCTCCAAGAGCGTGATCAGTGCGCTGGTCGGCCACTGCCGCGATATCGATGGCATCCTCGATGTGATCAACAACATCGCCAACCAGACCAACCTGCTGGCCCTCAACGCCGCCATCGAAGCGGCCCGGGCTGGCGAAGCAGGTCGCGGTTTCTCGGTGGTGGCTGACGAGATCCGCACCCTCGCCATCAAGACCCAATCCTCGACCAGCGAGATCCAGAAGATGATCACCGAGCTGCAAACCAGCGCCGGGGATGCAGAGCAGGCGATGGAGAAGGGCTGCCAACTCTCCGAGAGCTGCCAGCAAAAAGCCTCGGCGACCGGCACCATACTCCAGCAGATCAACGATATGCTGCAGCAGGTCGCCTCCGGCAGCGGCCAGATTGCCCAGGCGGTGCAGGAGCAGTTCCACGTCACCGCCGAGATCAACCGCAACGTGCTCAGCATCAAGACTCTGGCTGATGACTCCAGCGTTGGCAGCCAACACGCCGTGCACGGCATCACCCAGCTGGTAAATCAGTTGAGCGATCTCGACCGACTGGTGCGCCAGTTCCAGAAAGGGGCTCCGGCAACCCAGAGCCGCTACGAAGTGGCCACCACCCGCGCCGTGCCGGTACGCCAAGCCAGATAACCACCACCCAAACAATCACCGCAGAAAAACCCTATGGGCCCGCAGGCCCATAGGGTTTTTTAGTGTTCGCCAACAAGAGGGAGACACTCCCGCTTCACTGTCCGATTTCCCTCTGCGCTAATGGGCCCAAGCGGTTGAGTGACCACATTTAAACCCATTAATGATTAATTTATTGATCTTGCTCAGGAAACGGCCCGCTTGCGCTTTTCACCTGAGCCCCGTTCGGTAACATAGCCGCTTGGCAACCTCTTGCAGGAGTCAGCCATGAGCCAAGCTAGTGCCAAAACGCAGGTAACAAGCAGCAGACTGGAAGCTGTAATTCAGGGGCGGTAGCGTTATCTGAATATATATAATCAAGTTAAGACTGTCGTGCGCTATTAAAAATGATGACTATCACAACATTATTTATTCTTGACTTATTCATAAGGCATGAAAATTAGTTGCTATCATTGTTTGAATATGCTGACTTATTATAAGCATTAACACAACAACATTTATCTATTAGTTATTCTGAAACGTGACATAGTTTATCGTATGCCCTCTAAAATATAGCTCAGTGATTTAGTTATCAAAAGAGACAAAAATGAAAAAGAATGACAGTGGTGGTATCGGCGCTAAGAAGGGCTTTCTTTATCAGGATTATATCGCCGCATACCTAGCTCTACACATGCTCAAAGATAAACACCTAAAGGCCGTTCGCTGTGAAGTTAGCGATGATATTGATCTTATATATTCAAACTACATTGAATATATCCAAGTAAAAACAACTAATGTTACTAATAAGTGGAACTTAGATGAACTTACGAAAGTAACTAAACAGTCAGTGACAGGAAAGACCAGGCAGATAAAAAATACAGATTCAATACTACACAAATCTATTAGCTGTGACACCAATATTTTATCTCCGAGATTTAGAATTGTTACACCGATAGATGTTAACAGCACTCTAAAATATCTTACCATTCCTTTTGAAGACCGAGAGGATGAAGATAAAAGAAATTCTTTACTGATATCACTAAAAAAAAGGGTTAAAGATTTTCATAGTCCGAATGGTAGGGATGTCGAATACTGGTTAGATAACACGACTTGGATGTATATTGCACAAGTTGAATATATAAAGTCAGAATGCAAACTCATGATCATTAGAAGTGCGTTTGATGATTTTCGTTTACAAATAAATCCTTCTTCAGACCCAGAGAAGATATTAAATGATTTACTTGTTGCCTTAATCGAGAAAAGTGCAACATCAATTGTGTTGTCTTCTGCTGATAAAAAGACGTACTTCAGAGAAGACTTCCTTGATTGGTTTGAAAAACAGCTAAATTTCTACTCGAAGGAAAGCTATAATTTCTCCAAGGTTTACAAACAAAATGAATCCCCTATCCTCTCAAAGTTTTTTGAGTCGAAAGAAGATTATCGAGCTCATGACCAAGAAAAGTTATGTGTAGGAGTTGAAGGAAAATATCACCTTCAAATGTATACATATGACAAGATCGCAAAAGGAATTAAAAAATGGCTACCAGAGGTTCTTTTACGGCCGAGAGAGCTCGCAGATAACACTGCAACAAACCTTGAGCAGAAACTGGCATCCTACTCAAAAATGAAGTTGCAAAGCAGCAAAGAACTTATTTCATTAATTCCACAGGTTCTCTTACACTCAATTATTCGTACTACATATGAAAGTCAACCAATTCCAGCGCACTTGCATATAGATGATGATGAAAATACAACATTCTCAAATGTACATATCGTTATCAATCGTCATTCACCAGACATTTTAGTAATGGGATTTAATTATTTCATACCAAAATTAGAAAAAGCAGACATTGACAGGATAGTAAGTGAATTCGAAACTCTTTTAGAACAAGAGTCTTTCGATACCAAAAAGGACAAAATCCTAGAAATCAAAGATGATTCATATCTTATTACTCATGATATAGATGAGATTCTAGATGCTAATAGTTCATTGGATGAACATTTAGATAGAATTAAGTTTATATTTTTTATCGGATTTAACTCACACAATTTAACATGTAATAAATCAAATATGGATGATGGGTATGAGCATGAACTGAACGCTGAAATAAAAAATAAATTCATCGATTTGATTGAAACACTATTGGAACAAAATTCCTTTTATTCAAAAATGAATATCGAAGTTTATTTATATCCAGTACCCAAAATAGAAAGATTGATAGACTCCGTCAGCTGCTGCTTGGAGGGGAAATGAATACAAATATAGCAACCCTGATTGACAAGGTTGAAAATAATGAAATATCCCCTTTCGGATATTTAAAAAAAACCAATGAATATCTATCCAACCCAATAAGCAATAGTTTAGGGCGTGAATTGGTGATACGAGCTCTGGACAAAAAACATTTATTCTCAGACCGAGAAAAATTATTATTAGAAATGGTAAGGAAATCTGGGCTATATCCTTATATCAACAAATACTTTAAAAAAATAGATTCAAATACTGAGCTAGCCATTAATCTTTATAAGAGTAAAGATGGTGATGGATTTATATTCCATACATTACAAGCAAGAGTTTTTAACTATCTTCTTGAAAAGAGGAATGTTGTATTGAGTGCACCGACCAGCATGGGTAAAAGTGCGATCATAGACTCAATATTATATACCGGCAAATTTAATAAGATAGTTATCGTTGTCCCTACAATAGCACTAATAGACGAAACCAGAAGACGAATTCAACATAAATTCAAAGACACTTATCAAATAATATATCACAACACCCAAGAACTTTCTTCAAATAAAGCTGTATATGTATTGACTCAGGAGCGAGTTAATGAGAGGAATGATATAAAGAACATAGATCTTTTTGTCATAGATGAGTTTTACAAGCTTGCATTTGGCAAAGAGGAAAAAAACCGTTCTATAGCACTTAATATTGCAATGAGTAAACTTCTAACAAACTCAAAGCAATTCTATTTAATTGGGCCATACATTGATGAAGTTAGGGGTCTAGAAAACATTTCAAAGGACTTTATATTCATTCCAACGGATTTTAAAACGGTGGCTGTGAATCTATATTGCTTCAATATAAAACCAACAAACATAGATGAAAAGATAGATAAGACAACTGACATAATTAAGAAATATAAAGGGCAAACCATTATATATTGTATGTCTCAGAACTCCATAAGTGATCTTGCCGAAAAATTGCTTGAGATAGAAAATTTATTTTACTATGTTTCCGAGGATGTAGTTTCAGATATTGTCGAGTGGATAAAGTCAAACTATAGTAAAAACTGGATTTATTTTAAGGCGCTAAGACGGGGGATTGCTATACATCACGGGACATTACCCAGAGCATTACAACAGTTGAGTTTGGACTTATTTAACTCAGGTAAAATATCAATTTTGCTTTGCACAAGTACAATTATAGAAGGTGTAAATACTGTTGCTCAGAATGTAATTATTTATGACAACAAGCGTTCTAAGTACCTTGTTGATAATTTTACACATAAAAACATTTCTGGTCGTGCTGGTAGAATGAATCAACACTTGATAGGTAATGTTTTTTGCTTGGAGGCTTTACCAAAAGATGAAAACGATCCCAAAATTGTAGATCTCCCTCTTGGTAATATGGATGATAACACTCCAATAAACCTTCTAGCTGGCATTCAAGATGAACACCTATCTTCTATAGCGGAAGAACGAATACGTTTATATGCTGTAAAGTCAGATATCCCTATGGAAATCATAAGATCACATACATCATATGACATTGAAGTTATTGAAAAAGCCTATGAGGCTCTTAACGAACTATCCGCTCAAGAACTAGGGATACTGACAAATCCAGCTAAATCAAATTCAGTTTTCTTTGACTTAATAACAAAGTTAATTAAAAAGGTAGAATATCACTCATTAATGAGACTTAATCTTCACTATGATGATAACGATGACTTAAAGAATAGAATTATGTGGTATGTATTTGCAAACAGCCACTCTGAATACATAGAAAAAAGAATTGACTATATAAGTAAGAATGTCTATGAAGATATGCAATCTAAAAAAATAGATATAGAGCTAAAGATATGCAGGAATATATTCAAGCACAATATACCTAGAGCCCTTTCATTGTATCAAGATTTAATAAACTTCGAATTATATTCTTTAGGAATAGCTAAGGAAGCTGATTATGGATATTTAATCCATAAGTTTGAAAACTCAAACCTACCAACAAACTTCACCGCATTAGAGGAAATGGGCGTGCCTATTGAAACTCTTGATAAGGTTAAAACTTTACAGCTGTCTGAGCTGGAAATAGAAGACTTATGCCTAGAGATGAAAAAACTAGCTAAGACTTACAAATCGTTTAACTCTGTTGATTGCTACTTCATAAGAAAAGCATTAAGTTGAAGCTAACTCGACCATTCTATTTCAAAAATGCATAACAACTGAAATATAAGGTCTGTGCATGGTGAGCGGTACAATGATTTACTGATATTCTATCTATATTTCAAACGCTTGTCATAATCAATATAAATAGCTGAACTAAACAAGGGAGGGCAATGCCCCCCTTGTTTATCAATATTCGGACCAGACAATAAACCTCAATCTATTAACTCTCGTAACCTCAATGCAGCCAACAACTCCTCCACCAGCTCCGCCACCGGTTTACCGGCGTTAAGCAGATGAATTTCCGGACTTTCCGGTGCCTCGTAGGCGGAGTCGATACCGGTAAAATTCGTAATTTCCCCTGCCCTAGCCTTCTTGTAGAGCCCCTTGGGGTCGCGCTCTTCACAGACGGCGAGCGGCGCATCGACAAACACCTCGACAAACTCACCTTCACCCAAGAGGCTGCGCACCAGCGCCCGCTCGGCACGAAACGGCGAGATAAAGGCGGTGAGCACAATCAGGCCCGCATCCACCATCAGCTTTGCCACTTCGCCAACCCGGCGGATATTCTCCTGCCGCGCAGCATCATCGAAACCGAGATCCCCGCAGAGGCCGTGGCGCACATTGTCCCCATCCAGCAGATAGGTGTGCTTGCCTTGTGCCGCCAGCGCCTGCTCCAGCGCCCCCGCCAGGGTCGATTTGCCCGCCCCCGACAGCCCGGTAAACCAGATCACCAGCGGCTTTTGCCCTTTCAATTCGGCCCGACTCTGTTTGTCCACGGCATGCTTGTGCCACACGATATTGCTCATCCCACACTCCTTGATTGGCGCTCACGCCTTAAAACGGAAACAGCAGGGGCACCATCACAATCACCCCGAGGCTATAGGCCAGCGAGACCGGCAGGGCCAGCTTGAGGTAGTCCGGCATCTTGTAGTTGCCCGCGGCATAGACCATCAGGTTGGTCTGGTAGCCGTAGGGCAGGATAAAGCTGGAGCTGGCCCCGAACAGCACCGCCAGAATAAACGGCATGGTCGAGACATCCATGCTGAGCGCCAGCTGGTAACCCATGGGGAAGGCCAGCGCGGCGGCCGCGTTGTTGCTCATCAGCTCGGTCAGCACCAACGTAAACACATAGATACCGATAAAGGCGATGATGGGGCTGGCACCGTTGAACTCCCCCATCAGCCAGTCGGCGATAAGCTTGGCCAGCCCGCTCTTTTCCAGCTGATCGGCGATGGCGAGCGCCCCGCCCACCACCAGCCAGATATCCAGCGGAAAGCGGCGGCGGATCTCGTCCAGAGTCAGAATGCGGGTAAGCAGCAGCGCCACCAGCATCAGCAGCAAGCCCTTGAACAGCGGCACCAGATCGAATACCGAGAGCGCCAACACCCCGAGAAAACCCAGCACCACGGCGGCGCTGCGCTTGCCATCGAGGCGGGTGGAGGCTTCCAGCCCGCTCACCACCACAAACTCCCGCCCCAGCGACTTGTTGCGGGCAAACTGGGGGCCTGGGGCCAGCAGCAGGGTATCACCGGCGTGCAGCTCAATCTGGCCGAGGCCACCGGTAAGCTGTGTTTCGCCGCGGCGCACCGCCAATACCACCGCATCGAAGTGGGTGCGAAATTCGGCATCCTTGATGGTCTGACCCACCAGCCGCGAGCTGTGGCTGACGATCACCTCCACCAGATGCTGGCCGTTGAGGCGGTGCTGGCCGTAGAGATCCAGCCCCTTCATCTCCTGCAACACGCCGACGCTTTCCACGTCGCCGCAGAACAGCAGCACGTCCCCTTCGTGCAGTTCGTGTTCCGGCTGCACCGGGCAGATCACCTGCTCACCGCGAATGATCTCCGCCAGATAGAGGCTTTTCAGGCTGCGCAGGCCGTTCTCCTTGACGCTGCGCCCCGCCAGCGGCGAACCGGCGCCCACCTTGGCTTCGAGAAAGTAGCCGGATTCGCGGCTCATCTCGGTATCCTGCTCCGGCAGGTGACGGGCAAACAGCAGCACGGCCACCAGACCGGTCAGCAGGGTACCCGCCCCCACCATAAAGAAGTCGAACATGCCGAGCGGCGGCGCCCCCATCTTGATGAGGAAGCTGTTGACGATGAGATTGGTGGAGGTGCCGATCAGGGTCAGCACCCCGCCAAAGGTGGCCGCGAAGCACATGGGCAGCAGCAGTCGCGACGGCGCATGGTTGGGGTTGCGTTTGACCGCTCCCAGCATGGAGGCCACCACGGCGGTGTTATTGACGAAGGCCGACAGGAAGGCGGTGGAGAACCACACCTTCACCAGCACCTTGTTGAATGAACCCGTGCCCACCAGATTGGCGAACCAGCTCATGATGCGGGTCTTCTCCACCGCCAGCGACACCAGCAGCAACAGCACCAGCGTCAGCAGGGCACTGTTGGTGTAGCCCGCTACCACGGCGTTGATATCCGCCAGCCCGCTCAGGTAGGTGATGAGCACGGCGCCCGAGAAGAGCAGCGCCGGGCGGAGTTTGCCCTGGATCAGCAGGGCCACGAGAGCAGCCAGCAGACCCAGCACCAGGAATTGTTGCCAGGTCATGGGCTTACTCCTTGCTTATGTCGTTACCGATGGCAAGGGCTTGCCAGTGCGGGAAGTGCTTGCGCACCAGCGCGTTGAGCTCGATTTCGAACTCGCTGTAGTGCCCTTTTACCGCTTTGGCCGCCAAGCCTTCCACTATCATGCCGGCGCCGACGGTGACGTTGGTCAGCCGGTCGATCAGGATAAAGCTGCCGGTGTCGCGGATCTCCTGATACGGGTCGAACGCCACCGGGTCGGTGAGGCTCAGCTCGCACAGGCCGATCTCGTTGAGCTTGAGCTCGCTCGCGGGCAGTTCGTCCAGCTTGTTGATCTCGATGCGATGGCGGATAGCTTCCACCTGACCGCGACTCTTCTTGGTGGCCAGTTTGACGTCGTAGACCCGGCCCGGTTGCAGGGACTCTTCCCCCATCCAGACGATATGGGCCAGCACATTCTGGGTCACTTGCGGCCGCTTGGCGGCATCCACCAGCAGGTCGCCGCGACTGATGTCGATCTCGTCGGCGAAGGTGACCGTGATGGCCTGACCCGGCAGGGCGTACTCCAGATCCCCGTCGAAGGTGACGATGCGAGTCACTGTGCTCTCCTTGCCCGACGGCAGCACCGCCAGCTTGTCGCCCACCCGCAGGATGCCGGAGGCGAGTGTGCCCGCGAAGCCGCGAAAATCGAGGTTGGGGCGGTTCACATACTGTACCGGCAGGCGCACCGGATGGCGCTCCAGCTCGCGCTCAACCTCGGCAGACTCCAGCAGAGCAAGCAGGGTTTCGCCCTGATACCAAGCCAGCTTGTCGCTCTGGTTGACTACGTTGTCACCGTCCAGCGCCGAGACCGGCACGATATGGATGGTGTCGACGCAGAGCTTCTTGGCGAACTCGCGGTAGTCGGCGCTGATGCGCTCGAACACCTCCTGACTGAACTCCACCAGATCCATCTTGTTGACCGCCACTACGAACTGCTTGATGCCTAGCAGGCTCGCAATAAAGCTGTGGCGACGGGTCTGATCCAGCACCCCTTTGCGGGCGTCGATCAGAATGATGGCGAGATCGCAGGTGGAAGCGCCGGTGGCCATGTTGCGGGTGTACTGCTCGTGGCCCGGGGTATCCGAGATGATAAATTTGCGCTTGGCGGTGGAGAAATAGCGGTAGGCCACGTCGATGGTGATGCCCTGCTCGCGCTCCGCCTGCAGGCCGTCAACCAGCAGCGCCAGGTCCAGCTTCTCGCCTGTGGTGCCGAGCTTCTGGCTGTCGGACTCCAGCGCTTTGAGCTGATCTTCATAAATCTGCTGGGAGTCGTGCAGCAGGCGACCGATAAGGGTGCTCTTGCCGTCATCCACGCTGCCGCAGGTGAGAAAACGCAGCAGACTCTTGTGCTGCTGGGCGTGCAGATAGGCTTCGATGCCCTGTTCGGTGATGGCGGTCTGAATATGGCTGTTCATGCTGACGACTCCTTAGAAATATCCCTGACGCTTCTTCTGCTCCATGGAGCCGGCCTGATCGTGGTCAATCAGCCGCCCTTGCCGCTCGCTCGAAGTGGTGAGCAGCATCTCTTCAATAATTTCCGGCAAGGTGGTGGCATCGGATTCGATGGCCCCGGTGAGCGGATAGCAACCGAGGGTGCGGAAACGCACCAGCTCCTGCTTCACCTCATCCTCGGCGGTCAGCGGCATGCGCTCGTCATCCACCATGATCTTGATGCCATTGCGCTCCACCACCGGACGGTAAGCGGCGAAGTAGAGCGGTACTATGTCGATGTTCTCGAGATAGATGTATTGCCAGATATCCAGCTCGGTCCAGTTGGAGAGCGGGAACACCCGGATGCTCTCCCCCTTGTTGACCTGGCTGTTGTAGACCCGCCACAGCTCCGGACGCTGGTTCTTCGGATCCCAGCGGTGGGACTTGTCACGGAAGGAGTAGACCCGCTCCTTGGCGCGGGACTTCTCTTCATCGCGGCGCGCGCCACCGAAGGCGGCGTCGAAGCCATATTTGTTGAGCGCCTGCTTGAGCCCCTCGGTCTTCATGATGTCGGTGTGCTTGCTGCTACCGTGGACGAAGGGGTTGATGCCCATGGCGAGGCCGTCCGGGTTCTTGTGGACGATGAGATCCAGCCCGTACTTCTTGGCGGTCTCGTCGCGGAACTTGATCATCTCCTTGAACTTCCAGTCGGTGTCGACGTGAAGCAAGGGGAACGGGATCTTGCCCGGATAGAAGGCCTTGCGGGCCAGATGCAGCATGACGGAGGAGTCCTTGCCGATGGAGTACATCATCACCGGGTTTTCAAATTCGGCAGCCACCTCGCGGATGATGTGGATGCTCTCGGCTTCCAGCTGCTGCAGATGTGTCAATCTTTCACGAGAGACACCTGCATGACTGCTCTCCGCGTTCGGCTGCTGCAAGTGGGTCAATCTTTCACGGTCCATGTTGGTCCTCGGGTCATTGCTTATGCGCCTGCTCGGGGCGCTGGGTGGTTCAGTGCGCGGCCGCGCTGGCAGCCGCATCAAATATCTCTTTCTCGGTCAGGCCAGCTGCACCAGCTTGAGGTCGCAGCCATCGAGATCCGGGTTAGCGCGCTGCTGCTCGCCGCTTTTTTCTCCAAACCAGGCCAGCCGCTCGCGCAGGGCGACCACTTCGCCGATGACGATAAGCGACGGGCTCACCGCCTGTTTGGCCAGCTCCGCCAAATCGGCCAGCGTGCCGGTCAGCACCCGCTGGCGGGATGTGGTGCCGCGCTCGATGATGGCGATGGGGGTGGCTTGGCTTCGGCCGTGATCCACCAATTGCTGCTGGATATGCTCGGAGCGCATCAGCCCCATGTAGATGACCAGGGTCTGACTGGTGGCGGCGAGCTGCTGCCAGTCGGGCTCCTTGCCCTCTTTTTGGCAGTGGCCGGTAATAAAGACGGCGCTCTGGGCGTAATCACGGTGAGTCAGCGGAATACCGGCATAGGCGGTGGCACCGGCAGCAGCCGTGATGCCGGGCACTACCGAGAAGGGGATACCTTCGTCGGCCAGCACTTCCAGCTCCTCGCCACCCCGGCCAAACATAAAGGGATCGCCCCCTTTCAGCCGCACCACTCGGTTGCCCGCCTTGGCGTATTCCACCAGCAGGCGATTGGTCTCCTCCTGCGGCACGCTGTGGGCTCCCGCCTTCTTGCCAACCGACACCAAAGTGGCATCGCGGCGCACCAGATCGAGGATCTCGGCGGAGACCAGCTGGTCGTAGAGCACCACTTCAGCCTGTTGAATCTGTTGCAGCGCCTTGAGGGTCAAGAGGCCCGGATCCCCGGGACCCGCGCCGACCAAGACCACTTCGCCCACTTCGCTTTTCGCCTGATCGAGGCCATCGCTCAGCCACTGCTCGGCTCCTTGCCAATCCTCTTTTTCAATCAGGCTGGCGAGGGTGTTGGAGGCAAAGGCGCGCTCCCAGAAGCGGCGACGGTCGGAAATCGAGGAGAGCACCCGCTTGGCCTTGTCACGGACCCGGCCGGAGAGCTCGGTCAGCCCGCCAAGATGGCGCGGCAGCAGGCTCTCCAGCCGCTCGCGCAACAGGCGCACCAGCACCGGCGCCTTGCCACCGCTGGAGACCGCCACCATCAGCGGCGAGCGATCGATGATCGAGGGGAAGATAAAGCTGGAGCGTTTGGGGTCATCCACCACGTTGACGAACAGACCCTGCTGGTTGGCACTTTGATAAACGAGGGCGTTGACTTCGAGGTTGTCGGTCGCCGCCACTACCAAAATCTGGCCTGCCAGATGGGCCGGAGTGAAGCGCTCGGCCAGATGGGTGAAACGACCGGTGAATTCCGCAAATTCCGGTTCAAGCTCCGGGGAGACCAAGGTCAGCCGGGCACCGGCTGCCAGCAGCAGGCGCGCCTTGCGCAGGGCAACCTCGCCCCCGCCCACCAGCAGTACCGGGCGGCCTTCCAACTTGGCAAACATAGGTAAATAATCCATTTCGGCCCATCCCTCGGAACACGACTAATATGGGGCGACTATAGGCAGGGCAGCTTATCCCTCAAAATAATAAAAAATGCTTTTTAATGCGTTTTGGTAATTAGCAAAGCCAATTCGTGACAAAGGCGTACGAAGTCACTTGTGGTACCTGACGCCAGACCATAGGCTAGGGACTGTGTTTCATAAGGAGCTAAATGATGAATGAATCATTGATTGTGCTAGGGATTTTCGTGTTCCTGGTGCTCGCCACCCTGAGTGCGGGCATCAAGATAGTGCCCCAGGGCTACAACTGGACGGTGGAGCGCTTCGGCCGCTACACCCGCACCCTGACCCCGGGCCTCAACCTGTTGATCCCCTACGTGGATAGGGTCGGCCACAAGATCATCATGATGGAGCAGGTGCTGGATATCCCGGCACAAGAGGTGATCTCCCGCGACAACGCCAACGTCACCATCGACGCCATCAGCTTTGTGCAGGTGGTGGATGCCCGCAAAGCGGGTTACGAGGTCAACGATCTCACCAGCGCCATCCGCAATCTCACCATGACCAATATGCGGACCGTGCTCGGTGCCATGGAGCTGGACGAGATGCTCTCCCAGCGCGACACCATCAACGAGAAACTGCTGCGCACCATGGATGCCGCTACCGCCCCCTGGGGCATCAAGGTGACCCGCATCGAGATTAAGGATGTGCGCCCGCCGCTGGCACTGGTCGAGGCGATGAACGCCCAGATGAAGGCCGAGCGCCAGAAACGGGCCGAGGTACTGGAAGCCGAAGGCGTGCGCCAGTCCAAGATCCTGAAAGCGGAAGGGGAGAAACAGTCCCAGATCCTCAAAGCCGAAGGTGAGCGTCAGGCCGCCTTCCTCGCTGCAGAAGCACGGGAGCGGGCTGCAGAAGCGGAAGCCAAGGCGACCCACATGGTTTCCCAAGCGATTGCGGAAGGAGACCTGCAGGCCATCAACTACTTCGTGGCTCAGAAATATACCGAGGCACTGGCCCGCATCGGTGAAGGCCCCAACAGCAAGATCATCATGATGCCGCTGGAAGCGGGCAGCCTGATTGGCTCTGTGGCTGGCATGGCCGAGCTGTTCAACAAAGATGGCAAGGGCAGCAAGTCATGACAGCCCTGTTAGAGGGGCTGACCCACTGGCACTGGCTGGGGCTCGGCTTTATTCTGCTGGCCATCGAGGTGCTGGGGTCGGTGGGCTTTTTGCTCTGGACCGGCATCGCCGCACTGGAAGTGGGCCTGCTGCTGCTGATCTGGCCCTTTGGCTGGCAGGCGCAGTTGCTGCTGTTTGCGGTGCAATCCCTACTCACCACCTGGGCCTGGTGGCGCTGGCAACACCAGCGTGACAACTCGGGTCAGGATGCCGCCAGCACCATCAACGAGCGGATGCAGAGCTATATGGGCCGCGAGCTGACCCTGCTGGATGATGTCACCCAGGGCACCAGCCGGGTGCATCTGGACGACACGGTCTGGACAGTGCGCTGCGACGAGTCGCTGCCTGCGGGCAGCAAGGTCAGGGTGGTGGGGGCCGACTCCCACATCCTGCTGGTTGAACCCCGCAACTGACGCAACTCTGCCATCGAGTCATAAAAAAGCCCGCGATCGCTCGCGGGCTTTTGTCTCTCTGGCGGCTACTCAGGTACGCAGCCGATCGAGCTGACTGGCCAACGCCGTGGCCGCTTGCTCCAGCGCCTCGCTCAGTTGATGGCTGGAGCTGGCCTCCTGCCCGATCACGTTGGCGGTATCGCCGATCCGCATCAGGTTCTGGTTGATGGTATCGCTCACCGCACTCTGCTGCTCGGCGGCGGTGGCTACCTGACTGATGTGGTCGTGGATCTGCTGGATCTGGGCCACCACCTGATTGAGCGCCTCAAACGCCTGCTCGGTGCCCTGCACCGTGGTGGTGGAGCGCTCGATGCCGGTATTCATCAGACGCTGGCTGCTGCTCACCTCGGTCTGCAGGCTGCCAATCAGCTGGCCAATCTCGTCGGTAGATTCACGGGTCTTGGTCGCCAGCGCCCGCACCTCGTCCGCCACCACCGCAAAGCCGCGGCCCATGTCCCCTGCCCGCGCCGCTTCGATGGCGGCGTTGAGGGCCAGCAAGTTGGTCTGCTCGGCAATGGCGCGGATCACATCGAGGATCCGGCTGATATTGGTGCTGCGCTGGGCCACCAGCGCCACCGCTTTATCCGCCTCATGCATATCGCCGACCAGAGTATGGATCTCGTTGCGGGCATTGCTGAGGGTCTGCTGGGCGGTATTGATGTGGTGGGTCGCCGCTTCCGACTCCTGCGCCGCCTGCTCGGCATAACCTGCCACGCTGACTGCCGTGGTGCTCATCTGGTGCATGGCGCTCACCACGCTCTCCAGCTCCAGATTCTGCTCGTCCAGACTATTGCGCATGGTGTCGGCGGTATGTTTCATCTCCCGCGCCTGCTGGTAGACCTGCTGACCGATCCCCTTGCTCATTTGCACCATGCCCCGCAGCTTGCCGAGGAAGGCATTGAGCTGGGACCCCAGATCGATCAGCTCCTGATGGGTGTCGATCTCCATCTGCTGGGTCAGGTCCCCCTCGTTGCTGGAGAGATGGCCCACATGGCGGCTGATAAGAGAAAGTGGCGCTGTGATGGTCTGAATAAACCAGACCAGCAAGCCCAGCACCAGCAAAGTGATCCCGCCCATGGCGATGATCTGCTGCCGCTGGGCATCCACCAGCAAGGCGCCCAGTTCATTGCTGATGGCGTGCGCCTTGCCGAGCGCCAGCGCCTTGGGCACCTTGATCATCAACCACCACTGGGTATTGGCTGCCTCAACCCGGATGGGCTGATGAAGAATGAAGTCACTGTCGCTGCTGACCGGCCGACCGTCGGGCAGGGTCAGGCCCACCTCCTTGAGTGGACGACCCAGCTTGTCGGCATAGCGGTTGCTGCCCACAATCAGCCCCATCTTGCTGACCAGGGTCACATCCGCCTTGTTGTCATAGAGGCTCTTGCCAAGGTTTTCAGCCAGTTGCTGAAAAATGGGCAGGTTCATATCCACACCGGCCAGCCCGACAAACTTGCCGTCACGCAGCACGGGCACCGTCAGACTGGTCATCAGCATCTTGTTGCCCGGGCTGATTTCGTAGAGATAAGGCTCCATCAGGCAGGGCTGGCGGGTATCGCGACCACAGAGATACCACTCGCTGTTGCGAATGCCAAACTCGTTGAGGGAGGTATCAAACTTGGCCTCGCTGGCAGCGGCGTCCACCGCTTGCTGGGCGACGGCCCCTCCCTGATCCTTGGTGAAATAGACCTCCAGACTCCCCTTGCCTGCCACCGAGTGACTGGCCCCGCCCAGCCAGTTGCCATCCTCGCCATCATACCCATCTGGTTCAAACTGGGCATAAATGGAGCTGATCCCGCTCGCCTGCTGCAGGCTGCTGCCGAGCAGAGACTCCACTTGGGGTCGCGACAACCGCAGTTCCGGTTTGGCCATACCGGCTTCAATCTGGGCGGTCACGGTCAGGGGGATCTGATAGGAGTTCTGCATCAGCGAGGCAATCTGGATGGCATAGCGCTCTGCCTGATACTGCAAGCTGCGGGAGACCTCCTCTTCCAGAGCATCGCTGGTCTGGGTCATCACCATGTTGCGAAGGGAACTGAAAGAGGCCGATTGCAGCAGGGTCATGGCCAGCCCGGTCAGCAGAAACAGCCCCATGGTAAGGCACAACAGCTTGAACTTGAGGGAACGTTGCTTCATGCGACAACTCCTTATGGCAGAATAACAACGAATTACTTGAGTATATTCGCCCACTTGCGCTTCACCCGATTTGTTGATGGGTTTGTGGCAGGCTTCTGGTTATAATTTTTGCCTTCCCGAGCGTTGATGGAACAGTCGCAATGAGCAATGCACTGAGCAGTGTCCCGCCGGTAGTCGCGATGGACTACCCCTTTCCGGCCAAACCTCTTCCCCTGAGTGCCGAGCAGAGAACGACCTTGACCACAGAAATCAAGGCGCTGCTCAAGGAGCGCAAGGCGGTACTGGTCGCCCATTACTACACGGATCCCGAGATCCAGGCGCTGGCCGAAGCCACCGGCGGTTTCGTCGGTGACTCGCTGGAGATGGCCCGCTTTGGCCGCGATCACGAGGCGCAGACCCTGATCGTCGCCGGGGTACGTTTCATGGGGGAAACCTCCAAGATCCTGAGCCCCCACAAGCGGGTGCTGATGCCGACTCTGGAGGCCGAATGCTCCCTCGATCTGGGCTGTCCCATCGAACAGTTCTCCGCCTTCTGCGATGCCAATCCCGACCATACCGTGGTGGTCTATGCCAATACCTCGGCCGCCGTCAAAGCACGGGCTGACTGGGTGGTGACCTCCAGCATTGCACTGGAAATCGTCGAACACCTCGACAGTCTGGGTCACAAGATCATCTGGGGCCCGGATCGCCATCTGGGCGCCTATATCGAGAAGAAGACCGGGGCGCAGATGCTGCGCTGGCAAGGCCACTGCATCGTCCACGACGAGTTCAAGGCCCGTGCCCTGCGCGAGCTGAAAGAGCAAAATCCGGACGCCGCCGTGCTGGTTCATCCGGAATCCCCCGCCTCGGTGATCGAGCTGGCCGATGCGGTGGGCTCCACCAGTCAGCTGATCAAGGCGGCCAAAGAGCTGCCCCAGCAGAAGCTGATCGTGGCGACCGATCGGGGCATCTTCTACAAGATGCAGCAGGCCTGTCCGGAGAAAGAGATGGTGGAAGCACCGACCGGTGGCGATGGCGCTACCTGCCGCAGCTGTGCCCACTGCCCCTGGATGGCGATGAACGGTCTGGTGGCGATCAAGGAGGCCCTCACCGATGGTGCCGAACGCCACGAGATCCATGTCGATGAAGCGCTGCGGGTAAAGGCCCTCATTCCGCTCGACCGGATGCTCAATTTCGCCGCCGAACTCAAGCTCAAGACTCAGGGCAACGCCTGATTGCCGCCGTCACGAGATGCAAAGAGGGCTCCCGCGGGAGCCCTCTTTATTTATCTGAACCTAATCCAACTCAGATGATTACGGTGGAGAGGCTGTGCTCTTCATCCGGCGCAACGGTCACCCCAGCGTCGCCGGCAATGGCAGCTTCGACGCAGAGCATGGTGCGATAGCCATCGTCGCTCATGTCGGCCATGGCGGTGGCCCCTTCCAGCCATGGGGTCCAGACCACCACGCTGTCGTGGTTGCCACTGACAACCCGGGTCTCGCGCTCACCATCCTGCACCCTCACCAGCGCCTCTGGCTGCCAGTAGACCCGATCCAGCGGCCCGCTCAGGGTCAATGCACCCTGCTGCTTGGCATCCTGTCCGGTCAGCTTGTCGGCATAGGGCTCGCCCAGACCGCTCACGCTCACCGCCTCCGGGGCGCTGATCTGCAAATAGGTGTGCAGCGCACCGCTATAGGTCAACGGCTGAGCACCTGTGTTGCGAGTGGTCAGCACCAGCGAGAGCTCTTTGCCCACCAGCACGTCCAGCTCCAGTTCGAAGGCGTGATCCCACAGGGCACGGGTCGCATCGCTGTCGCGCAGGGAGAGATGAACGAGCGTGCCGTCAGCGTGATCTGAGACCCCGTCCAGCATCCAGAGGGCGGTACGGGCAAAACCGTGGGAGGGCTTGCCGCTACCGACGCGGGCGGGCGCCGGACCAAACCAGGGCCAGCAGATCGGGATACCACCGCGAACAGGCTTGCTGCCATCCAGCACCGCCTTGTCACTCAGCCAGATGGAGGCCGGCTCGCCATGACGCTGATAGCTCAGCACATGGGCGCCAAACAGGCTGATTTCTGCCTTGGCATAGTCGTTGTTGATGGTGAGAACCGGCAGACCGGCCGCATTGTTGGCAAGCTTGCAATTGGCTGTCAGGGGACGAATGGATTGCATGTGGACTCCTGTCATCAGGGGAAACCGAAAAACAAAAAGGCGGCCAATGGCCGCCTTTTTCAAGCTACGCGATTGCGCATCCCAAATTACTTGGAGATGTGAGCGATCAGGTCCAGAACTTTGCTGGAGTAGCCCATTTCGTTGTCGTACCAGGATACAACTTTAACGAATTTGTCGTTCAGCTGGATACCAGCCTTGGCGTCGAATACGGAGGTCTGACGCTCACCCAGGAAGTCGGTAGATACAACTTCGTCTTCGGTGTAGCCCAGAACGCCTTTCATAGCGCCTTCGGAAGCAGCTTTCATCGCTTCGCAGATTTCTGCGTAGGTGGCAGCTTTCTTCAGGTTAACGGTCAGGTCAACAACAGACACGTCCGGAGTCGGAACACGGAAAGCCATACCAGTCAGCAGGCCTTTCAGTTCCGGGATAACTACGCCAACAGCTTTGGCAGCACCGGTAGAGGACGGGATGATGTTCTGAGCCGCACCGCGGCCACCGCGCCAGTCTTTGGCAGACGGACCATCAACGGTCTTCTGGGTAGCAGTGGTAGCGTGAACGGTGGTCATCAGGCCAGACTCGATACCGAAGGTATCGTTCAGAACCTTGGCGATCGGGGCCAGGCAGTTGGTGGTGCAGGAAGCGTTGGAAACGATGTCCTGGCCAGCGTAGGTAGCGTCGTTAACACCCATTACGAACATCGGGGTAGCGTCTTTGGACGGGCCAGTCAGTACAACTTTCTTGGCACCAGCTGCGATGTGCTTACGAGCAGTCTCGTCGGTCAGGAACAGACCGGTAGCTTCAGCAACAACGTCAACACCGATTTCGCCCCACTTCAGGTTGGCCGGGTCACGCTCAGCGGTAACACGTACGGTTTTGCCGTTTACAACCAGGTTGCCGTCTTTAACTTCAACGGTACCGTTGAAACGACCGTGAGTTGAATCGTACTTCAGCATGTAAGCCATGTAGTCAACATCGATCAGGTCGTTGATACCAACAACTTCGATGTCTGCACGCTCGCAAGCCAGACGGAATACGAAACGACCGATACGGCCAAAACCGTTAATACCTACTTTGATAGTCATATTTAGTTACCTAACTGTTCAGTAGTCAAAGAAAATTCCGCTTGTAAATTTACTAGAACTCTCCGGTGAGTCAACCAACATTCTGTCTGAAATTGCGCTATATCATGAAAAACTGTGAAATTAATTTTCTGTTTATGTAACTGATTACCACGTTTTGACGAAAAAAGTGCCAGATCGTGGCATCGCGCAGATATCAACAATAGTGCCTACTCGGTCACACAACCATTCACAGAGATATGTAAAAATGTGCGCGGTTTAGCATGGCCCATAGAGCCACTGTTCAAGTACCACCCCATAAAAATCAAACAAAATAGTATAGATAGAATCCACAGCGGGAATTCTCAAACTATGACCACCCTGATTGAACAGCTGGCTGCCGCAAAAGGTATCGCCAGCGAGTATGTCGATGCCTGGGGCCACCCGGCCCAGGTATCAGAAGAGAGCAAGGCCGCCATGCTGGGCGCCATGGGCTACCGCGTCGATGACGAGGCCGCACTGGTGCAGCAGCTGGAAGAGGAACATCGTCAGCACTGGCTGCGGGCGCTGGATCCTGTGATGGTGGTTCGCACCGGCGACACCGTTACCCTGGAGGTTCGCCTCCCCATCGAATTCGTCAACGACGCCCTCACCTGGCAGCTCCAGCAGGAGCAGGGTGCAGTGCTGTCCGGTCAATTCACCCCCATCGAGGGTGAGCTGGTCGGCGTGGCCGAATTTGAAGAGATGGAGTGCCAGGCCTATCGCGTCACCCTGGAGATGGCCCCGGAGCTGGGTTACCACCAGTTGGTGCTGCTGGAAGAGGGCAATGACGAGCCGTTGGCCACCATGCGCCTCATCGTCGCCCCCAAGGCCTGCTACAAGCAGGCGCCGATTGCCGATGGCCGCAAGGTATGGGGCCCGAGCGTGCAGCTCTACTGCCTGCGCAGCCGCCACAACTGGGGTATCGGTGATTTCAGCGATCTGGGCCAGCTGGTCGAGAAAGCCGCCGCCTGGGGTGCCCACTTCGTTGGCCTCAACCCTATCCACGCCCTCTATCCGGCCAATCCGGAGAGCGCCAGTCCCTACAGCCCCTCTTCCCGTCGCTGGCTCAACGTGGCCTATATCAATGTGGAAGCGGTGCCCGAATTCCAGCAGAGCGATCGCCTGAAGGCGGAAGTGGCAAGTCCTGCCTTCCAGCAACATCTGGCCGATCTGCGCGCCAAAGAGAACGTCGATTACACCGGCGTGATCCAGACCAAACTCGGCATGCTGCGTCAGGTGTTCGATGAAGCCACCCTGAGCACCGAGCGTCAGGCCGCCTTTGATGCCTTCGTGGCCGCCGGTGGCGACAGCCTGCAACAGCAGGCAGCATTTGATGCCCTGCAGGCCCACTTCTATGCCAAAGGCGAAAATGCCTGGGGCTGGCCGGTATGGCCGCAGGAGCTGCGCGATTACCACAATCCTGCCGTTGCCGCCTGGATGGCCGCGCACCCGCAAGATGTCAACTTCTACCTCTATCTGCAGTTCCTGGCTGATGAGCAATTGGCGCAAGCCGATGCCCGTGCCAAGGCTGCCGGCATGGTGATGGGGATCTACCGGGATCTGGCGGTGGGCGTCTCCGAAGGATCTACCGAGATCTGGGCCAACCAGGATCTCTACTGCCCGAAAGCCTCGGTCGGTGCGCCGCCCGATATCCTCGGCCCGCTCGGTCAGAACTGGGGCCTGCCCCCGATGAACCCGAACAAGCTGTTCGAAGCGGCCTATCAGCCGATGGTGGACTTGTTCCGTGCCAACATGCGCTCCTGTGGCGCACTGCGTATCGACCACGTGATGGCCTTGCTGCGCCTGTGGTGGGTACCGCCCGGAGCATCCGCCGCCAAGGGCGCCTACATCTACTATCCGGTCAACGATCTGCTGGGCATTCTGGCCCTCGAATCCCACCGCAATCAGTGCCTGCTGATCGGCGAGGATCTGGGCACCGTGCCGGAGGGGATCGACGTGACTCTGAAAGAGAACGGCGTCCACTCCTACAAGGTGTTCTTCTTCGAGCGCTCCAAGGAAGATGGCGGCTTTATCTCCCCGGCGCACTACACCGAGCAGGCGATGTCAGCTCTGACCACCCACGACATGCCGACCCTCAAGGGCTTCTGGCACTGCGACGATCTGGCGCTCGGCCGTCAACTGGGTCTGTATCCGGATGAAGATGTATTGAAGACTCTGTATGCTGATCGTCACCAGGCCAAACAGCGGATCCTCGACAGCTTGCATGCCCACAAGGTCATCTCTGACAACATCAGTCATGACGTGAACTGGGTCGGCATGAACACCGAACTCAACCACGGTCTGCAGATCCACATGTCCCGCGGCAGCTGCGCCCTGTTCAGTACCCAGCTGGAAGACTGGCTGGAGATGGACAAGCCGGTCAACGTACCGGGAACCAGTTACGAATACCCCAACTGGCGCCGCAAGCTTTCCGCTGATCTGGAAGATATTTTTGCCAATGAGGCACTCAAGGCACTGGCTGGCAAGATGAGCCAAGCCCGTGATGAGGCCAGTCGTTGAGACGCTGTCTCTCACAGCGCTCTCACCTAAATCCACTCCGGCTTCGGCCGGAGTGGATGCTCTGTCATGAAAGGAAATCTCGATGCTCGTTGAACGTTTGGTTGCTGCCCGCTGTTCCGATCCCTTCTCTCACTTAGGCCTGCAGGCCAATCCGGATGGGCCCGGCCTCAAACTGACCGCCTGGTTGCCTGATGCCCTCGAAGTCCGCGTCAAGGATCTCAAGTCGGGCAAAGTCGTTGCCACCCTGGCGCCCACCGATGAATCGGGTCTTTTTGAAACTGTTTTCACCCGCCGCAAAAACTCCTTCCCCTATCAGCTGATCGCCAGCTACCAAGATGCCACCACCGAGGTCATCGACCCCTATCAGTTTCAGGATGCCGCCTGGGCAGGCCTGGCCGAACTGACCGCCCAGCCGGAAAACCTCTATCACACCCTTGGCGCCCAGCTGCGCACCGTGGAGCATCTTGGCCAGCAGGTGGAGGGGGTGCGTTTTGCGGTCTATGCGCCGAGCGCCACCGCCGTGAGCCTCATCGGCGATTTCAACTTCTGGGATGGCCGCCGCCACCCGATGCAGCGCAGCCTCTGCGGTCACTGGGTGCTGTTTGTGCCGGGCCTCAAGGCCGGGGATCGCTACAAGTTCGAGCTCAAGGACCCCATGGGCAACCGGCTGCCCCACAAGAGCGACCCTGTCGGTTTCTACTGCGAGCAGTATCCCTCGTTCGCCTCCGTGGTCTATGACCACGCCCAGTACCAGTGGCAGGATGCCGAGTGGATTGCCAGCCAGCACAACGACAAGCGCGAGCAGCCGCTCTCCATCTATGAGCTGCACGTCGGCTCCTGGAAACGCCACCCCAACGGCGACAGCCTGAGCTGGCGCGAGCTGGCGGTGGAGCTGGTCGCCTACGTCAAGGAGATGGAGTACACCCACATCGAGCTGCTGCCGGTCTCCGAGCACCCCTTCAGCGGCTCCTGGGGCTACCAGCCGGTGGGCATGTTCTCCCCCACCAGCCGCTACGGCACCGCTGATGATTTCAAATACTTCGTCGACCAGTGCCACCAGGCAGGGATCGGCATCATTCTGGACTGGGTGCCCGCCCACTTCCCGTCCGATGCCCACGGCCTGGCCCGCTTCGATGGCACCCCGCTCTACGAGTACGAGGATCCGCGCCGTGGCTGGCACCCGGACTGGAACTCCTACATCTATGACTTTGGCCGCGACACAGTGCGCCAGTTCCTGGTGGCGAGCGCCCTGTTCTGGCTCGACAAGTTCCACATCGACGGACTGCGGGTGGATGCGGTCGCCTCCATGCTCTATCTGGACTACTCCCGCAACGCCGGTGAGTGGGTACCGAACGTCGATGGCGGCAACCACAACTACGAAGCGATCAGCCTGCTCAAGTGGACCAACGAGGAGGTCTACGGCAAGTATCCCCACGCCATGACCATAGCCGAAGAGTCCACCGCCTTTGCCGGTGTCTCCCGCCCCACCTTCCTCGGCGGCCTCGGCTTTGGCTTCAAGTGGAATATGGGCTGGATGCACGACACCCTCACCTACATGCAGAAAGAGCCGATCCACCGCCGCTACCACCACAACGACATGACCTTCTCCATGGTTTACCACTATGACGAGAACTTCATCCTGTCGCTCTCCCACGACGAGGTGGTGCACGGCAAGCACTCCATGCTCTACAAGATGCCCGGTGACGAGTGGCAGCAAGCCGCCAACCTGCGGGCCTACATGGGCTTTATGTACGCCCACCCGGGCAAGAAGCTCAACTTCATGGGCACCGAAATCGCTCAGAGCAACGAGTGGAACCACGACGCCCAGCTGCCGTGGCACCTGCTGCAATATCCCAAGCATGCCGGTCAGCAGCGGCTGATCCACGATCTCAACCACCTCTACCGTCATGAGCCTGCCTTGTATCAGGCCGATTATGAGCAGACCGGCTTCCGCTGGCTGGATCACAACGATGCCGACAACAGCATCTTTGCCTGGCTGCGGGCGGACAAAGAGGGCAAGCAGGCTATTGTGGTCGCTTGCAACTTCACCCCGGTGCCCCGTCTCGAATATCGGATCGGCGTCCCTGCGGCGGGCAATTATCGGGTGGTGCTCAACACCGACAGCGAGTATTACTGGGGTAGTAACTATGATGTAGGTCTGGTGTTCGCTGCCGAACCGACCCCCTGGCAGGGGATGGCACATAGCATAGTGCTGGATCTGCCGCCGCTGGCGACCTTGTTTATCAAACAGGAGTCTTGATGCTTGTAATGGAAAAAGGGGTGGGCCACCCGCTGGGGGCCCGCCTTGACGAGAACGGTTGCCACTTCTGCGTCTGGGCCCCCCAGTCGGACAAGGTGGAGATCTGCCTGTACGACGAGCAGGAGCAGGAGCTGATGCGGCTGGAGTTGCCCGGCCGCCGTGGCCAGTATCGCTTTGGCTATGTGCGCGGTGTAAAGGCCGGTCAGCGCTACGGCTATCGGGTCTATGGCACCCCGCAGGAGGGGATGCTGTTCGATCCGCAAAAACTGCTGATCGACCCCTACGCCAGGGCGCTCAGTCGTCCCACCTACTGGGATGAAGCCCTCTATCAGGGGGACAGTGCCGGGATGATTGCCAAGTCGGTGGTAGTGGATGACAGTTTTGACTGGCAAGGGGTTGATAAACCCGGGATCAGCCCGGCCCGCACCATTATCTACGAGACCCACGTCAAGGGCTTTACCAAGCAGCACCCGGGGATCCCCAAAGCGCTGCAGGGCACCTACCTTGGCATCAGTCATCCGCTGGTTATCGAGCATATGAAGAGCCTCGGCATCACCTCGGTGCAGCTGATGCCGGTGGCCGCCTTCATGTCGGAACCGCGACTTGAGCAGCTGGGACTCACCAACTACTGGGGCTACAACCCCATCGCCTTCTTCGCCCCGGAGCCACGCTACAGCACCAGGGCCGACGAGGCGGTGACCGAGTTCAAGACCATGGTGCGCGAGCTGCACCGGGCCGGGCTCGAGGTGATTCTGGATGTGGTCTACAACCACACTGCCGCCTCGGGCTTCGACGGTCCCACCCTCTCGTTCAAGGGCTTTGACAACGCCGGTTACTACGCCTTTGAAGCGGGCCCCCACGGCCCGGACTACACCCGTCACGCCAACGTGACCGGCTGTGGCAACAGCGTCAATCTGGATCATCCCAACACCCTGCGGCTGGTGCTCGATGCTCTGCGTTACTGGGTCACCGAGATGCAGGTGGACGGCTTCCGTTTCGATCTGGCGGTGACGCTGGCGCGGGAAGCGGGGGAGTTCGAGCCCATGGGCGCCTTCTTCAAGGCAGTGATGGCCGACCCAGTGCTGTCACAGGTCAAGCTCATCGCCGAACCCTGGGACATCGGTCCCTTCGGCTACCGGCTGGGTCAATTCCCGAGCCAGTGGCAGGAGATCAACGACCGCTACCGCGATACTGTGCGCGCCTTCTGGCGCGGTGATGCGGGCAAGATGGGGGACTTTGCCACCCGTCTGGTGGGTTCGCGGGATATCTTCCCGAAGAACTGGCGCTCCCCCCACACCAGCGTCAACTACCTCTGCTATCACGACGGTTTCACCTTGGAGGATCTTGTCTCTTACAACCAGCGCCACAATCAGGCCAATGGTGAAGACAATCGGGATGGTCACGGCAACAACCTCTCCTATAACCATGGGGTAGAGGGGCCGACCCTGGATCCGCGGGTCAACAGCCTGCGCCAGCAGCAGAAGCGCAATCTGATTGCCACCCTGCTGCTGTCGCAAGGGACACCGCACTTCCTTGCCGGGGACGAGATGGGCCGCAGCCAGCTTGGCAACAACAACGCCTACTGTCAGGACAACCAGATCAGCTGGGTCAACTGGCAGTGGCGGCCGGAGGATGAGCGGCTGTTCGCCTTCACCCAGCAGATGATGGCGCTGCGGGCGGAGTCCAGCGTCTTCTCCAACCTGCAACTGAGCGACGACAGTTGGAATGGCACCCCATCCAGCTGCCATCAGGTCAACTGGTATCACCCGGACGGCCACCAGCTCACCGATCAGGATTGGCACGCCCCCATGGGGCAGGCGTTCGCCATGGATATCGGCATGATCAACTGTGTCGGCGAGCGCTGGTACGTGCTGTTCAACGCCAGCGATTACGACATCCAGTTCCGCCTGCCGCCGCCGGGGGAAGGGATGGAGTGGATCCAGACCATCGACACCGCCACCAACGATGGCCTCCCCTTCCTGCCCGATGACATCAAACGGCAGGTGGCAGTCGGCCGGGCCCACTCCCTCAAACTGCTGGAGCGGGTGGCGCTGGCCAGCACGGCGGAGGATGCCCAGCCACCGCAGCAGGAAATTCTCCCTGCATCCGGTGAGGAGATGGTTGCCACCTCGATCACAGATACAGGCAAAGCATAAGAGGCATGCTGGAGTCAGCTTTACGGAGCCGCTATGCTGGGCTCCGGTATGGATGGCAAGGAGTCGGTATGAGCAGTAACAATCCGGAACAGTGGCGCAGCAAACTGACCGCAGAGCAGTTTCACGTCTGCTGGGAGAAGGGCACCGAGCGCCCCTACAGCGGCGCCCTGCTCCACAATCGCAAGAGCGGCGACTACCTCTGTGTCTGCTGCAAGAGCGTGCTGTTTCACTCAGGAGCCAAGTTTGATTCCGGCTGCGGCTGGCCCTCGTTCGACAAGGCCATCGAGGGGACGGTGGAGTACACCGAGGACAACAGCCACGGCATGAAGCGAGTGGAGATTACCTGCCGCCAGTGCGGCTCTCACCTCGGTCACGTCTTCCCCGACGGACCGACCGAGACCGGCCAGCGCTACTGCGTCAACAGCCTGAGTCTGGATTTCGATCCCGACGCTTAAGCGACTTACCCATTGCAATAAAAACGGCGCCTCCATCACGGAGGCGCCGTTTTTATCGGGATTTCACCGGCTTCACGCCAGCAGGATAGCAGCCATCACCAACAGGGCCGCGATGGCCGGCACCGGCAACTTCAACACCCGCAGCAGATAAAAGCCGATGGCCGCCAGCGCCAGATCGGTCGGCGCCAGCACCGCACTCTGCCACACCGGCTGATAGAGGGCCGCCAGCAACAAGCCCACTACGGCAGCATTGATGCCGGTGACAGCCCCCGCCAGACGGGGCCGGGCCAGCCACTGTTGCCAGCAGGGGCCCACCGCCCAGAGCAGCAGAAAGCCGGGTGCAAAGAGCGCCAGGGTCGCCAACAGGGCCCCGATCATCGGCATCTCGGGCTGCTGCTGGGCGCCAAGATAGGTTGCAAGGGTAAACATGGGGCCCGGCACCAACTGGGCCAGGCTGTAACCGGTCAGAAACTGCTGCTCGTTGAGAGTGTGTCCCACGCTCTCTTGCAGCAACGGCAGCACCACATGACCACCGCCAAACACCAGACTACCGGCGCGATAGAAGTCGGCAACCAGCTGGCCAAGCGGGCTGCCGAGCAGCGGCAGACCGATAAAAAGGATGCCAAACAGCAGCAGGGTCGGCCAATGAGGCTGACTGGCAGCGGCAGCAGGCAGCTCGGCGGTGGCTGGCCCACTGCCTGCCCCGCGCTGGCTGCGGGCACAGATCAGCGCCGCTCCCGCCAGCATCAACAGTTGAGTCAGCAGACCGGGCTGCCACCAGAGCGCAGCAGCGGTTACCACCATGATCCCTTGAGTCATTCCCGTGGCACAGAACTGACGACTCATGGTGAGCACCGCATCGGCCACCACGATAAGCGCCAGCAGTTTAAGGCCATGCAAGGCAGCGTCGAGCCACAGATTGCTGCCCAGCTGGCCGATGCCGATCGCGGCCGCCAGTAGCAGCAGAAATGAGGGCAGCGTGAAGCCAAGAAAAGCTGAGAGCGCCCCGCCCAGACCGGCGCGATGACGACCGATGGCGAAACCAAGCTGGCTTGAGGCGGGCCCCGGCAGCAGTTGGCACAGCGCCAGCAAGCGGGCAAATTCGGCCTGTGTCAGCCAGCCGAGCCGCTGGACGAAGGTGCGCTGGAAATAGCCGATATGAGCGGCCGGACCACCAAAGCTGATGCATCCCAGCCATAAAAACTGAATAAATACCTGTCCCACGCTCTTCTCCCTCATCCCTCTTCTCCCGATGGAGAGGGGATATTATGACAGCGCGATGATCGTTTTATGACAATCAGACTGATTAGGCCGACACCATTGGCGCATCACTCGGCAGATAGCAGCGTCCCGCCAGCCAGCAGGCGATGGATTGGCGGCTGGCATCGAAGTGGGGCTCGGGCAACTCGCGCGGATCGCACCAGACCCAGCCTTCGCACTTCTCCGGCTCCAGCAGTTGCGGCTCGCCATCGGCCCGGGCGTGCAGCGTCACCGAGATATAGTGCAGCCCGCTCTCGCGCCAGGTCTCCAGGTTATTGGTCACCGCTACCACCTCGGGCCCCTGGATCTCCAGTCCCGTCTCCTCGGCCACCTCGCGGATCGCTGCCGACTCGAAGCTCTCCCCCAACTCCAGATGACCACCCGGGATCGACCAGTAGGGGGCATGGCTCCCTTTGCGTTTGCCAAGCAGCACCAGGCCTTGGGCGTTGGTCAGGATGACGCCGACCCCGACGCGGGGATAGAGAGTGGACATGAAAACGCTCCTTCAATCAGGCAATAAAACGGCCCCACCTTAGGCCCAAGGAGGGCACAGGGCAAGCCCCAACTGCACGGCACCTGCGCCTGTCGGTGACCCCTCCCCTTGCCCCTTAACCGGTTATCACTGATGCTGGGGAGTGAAGCCCGGATGGAGAGGTCATCCCAATCCTCTCAGTCCCCCATCACCCCGAGGAGTCCGCCATGAAAAAATTGCTCCCCCTGTGCGCTCTGCTGCTCACGGCTTGCCAAACCACGCCGTCCCCCAACTCGCTCGCCATCGATGATGCCGACGCCTGGCAGGCCATTTGCAAAGATGGCACCCGGGTTCGCGCCGTGGTGGCAGAGGGGATCTGTGGGGATCATCGCGGGGTAGCCATGTGGACGAATAAGCCAAGAGCTGAACGGATGGCAGAAGAAGCCGCCAAATAGTGTGATCCAGACACCATAAAATGACTATGCCGGCCAATTGACCGGATTTTTTCGCGATCTAGCCAGCACTTTGCCACCTTGTTCATGGTGCGCTCAGTTTTCTGTTCCCATACTGGCCCTACAGTTCCAAAAGAGGAGAGACAAGATGCAAACATCCATCGTCGGGCTCTCCATTCTGTGGGGGCTAGCCAGTTTTGGTGTTCAGGGGGATTTCATCGAGAGCCGTGATTCCGTTGCGCCATCCTGGCAAGCCGAGTCCAGAGTGGAGATGGAAGGTTATCTGATTGAATCGCTTGGCGAAGATCGCTGGCTGTTCGACAACGGCAGCGAGAGCCTGCTGGTATCCCTGCCCGAGGGGCAGTGGGTGCCGACCGGCGAGCGGCTGCGAGTTAGCGGCGAACCGCAGCAGGAGCTGAGCGGCTGGCTGCTGCAGGTGGAAGACATCAGCCAGGTCAGCGTCTGACAGCGGCAGTCGCCCCGTCACCGCGACAGCTAATCCAGACCGATAACCACTACCGAATAACCAAGAGCGAATAGCAAAAGAGGAGGCCAGTGGCCTCCTCTTTCTGTTTCTATTAAGCGGTTTGCGCAGCCTCAACCCAGATGGTTGAGCGGCAGCGCCGTCTTGTGCTTGATGCGGCGCAGCACGAAGCTGGAGCGCACCCCGGTCACCCCCGGAATATGGGTCAGCTTGTCCAGCAGGAAGTGCTGGTAGTGCTCCATGTCGCGCACCACCACCTTGAGCTGGTAGTCGGCATCGTTGCCGGTGATGAGGTCACACTCCAGCACTTCGGGCAACTCGCTGATGGCGCGATCGAAGTTTTCGAACCGCTCGGGCGTGTGTCTGTCCATGGAGATGTGAATGTAGGCGGTGAGGGTGAGGCCAAGCTGGCGGGCGTTGAGCAAAGTAACGTGGGTGTCGATGAGGCCGGCATCCTCCAGCGCCTTGACCCGGCGGGAGCAGGGGGACGGGGAGAGCCCGACCAGCTCGGCCAGTTCCAGATTGCTGATGCGGCCATTCTCCTGCATCAGCTCGAGAATATGTCTGTCTATGCGATCAAGTTTCAGCATCTACCCTTCCTCGTTGCAATGACTAATCCACTTTTCCTAGATTAAGGGTGAACTATTGCAAAAACAACCGAAATAAGTGGTTACTTTGCAACCACTCACCGGCACGGGAGGGATACTATGGTTACATCTTCCGGTGGCAAAGCAGATACCTGACCGGGTCTCTGCGGTGAAGGACCTTACCGGGTCAAGAGCCCCATCAGCCGTCTTACCTTATCGGGAAACGACGGGCTGGAACGAGAGAACCCCCTCCCCGAAGGCAACAAAGCAGGCATCCCGGCGCCTGCTTTGTTGTTTTTGGGCGTTTGGCGCAATCAGAGCGCGGGCGGCGTGATGCGATAGAGGCAGCGATGCGCCCCCTCCAGCAGATATTGCTCCCGCTCCACCGTCGCCGGCGCCAGCAGCTGGCGAAACAGCGCCAGCTCGCTGCGACAGAAACCGCGGCAGGTGCGCGCCGCCGCACAGATGGGGCAGTGGCTCTCCCACAGCAGCCAGCTGCCATCCTCTTCGCGGCGGATCTCCGCCATGTAGCCCTCGCGAGTGCGCAGCTCCTTGAGCGCCGCCAGCCGGCCAGAGAGGCCATGGGACCCCAGCACCTCCTGATAGCGAGCAAGCATCTGCTGCTCTCGCTGCTGGATCAGCCGCTCCATCCCCTCCTCGCCAAACAGCTCGCGCACGTTGTCGATCAACTGCACGGTCAGATCGCTATGGCTATCGGGGAAGCGCTGCCAGGCCTGCTCGGTTAGCTGCCACAGCCGCATGGGACGACCGCGCCCGCGCGCCTCGTCGCTGAATGTGACCCACCCCTCCTGCTCCAGTGCGAGCAGGTGCTGGCGGGCGCCCATGGAGGTCATCTGCAACTGCTCCCCCAGCGCGGCGGCGCTCTGCGGGCCATGGCTCTTGAGCAGAAACAGGATCTTGTCGGTGCTTGCGTTCATGATCTCATTATGGGGAGCGCCCTTTATTAAATCAACAATTCACTTTACTTAATCACGTCTATGAATCAGCATAAATAAACCAATAACTTTACTTAATGGGTGCGACATGGAGAAACACGGGCACAAAAATCCCCTCTGGGTGCTGGTCATGACGGTCACGCTGGCAGTTGCAGGTTTCAGTCTCCCCTCCCCGGTGTTGGCACCTTTGCTGCTGGATCCGTCCCACGGCATGCTGACGCCGGAAGCCTCCGACTGGAGCCGCAAGTTGTGGCTGGGGGTCATCATGGGGCTCTATCCCCTGTTCCAGCTGGTGGGCAGCCCCTGGCTCGGTCGCCTCTCCGACCGCTATGGCCGCAAGCCACTGCTGTTGCTCTCGCTGGCGGGGGTACTGGCAGGCTATGCCCTGATGGCACTCGGTATCGCCTGGCGCTCCCTCCCCCTGCTGCTGCTCAGCCGGGTGGTGGAGGGGCTGTGCAACGGCAACATCGCCATCGTGCAGGCGATGGCGGCGGATCTCGCCGGCAAGGAGCACAAGACCCGCAGCTTCGCCTGGATCAACATCGGCATGAATCTGGGCTGGGTCGTGGGGCCGATGATCGGGGGCTACGCCGCGGTGATCTCGGGGGATTACAGTCTGGCCGCCTGGCTGGCGGTAGGAATGACCCTGCTCAACCTGCTGCTGGTGTACTGGCTGATCCCCTATCGTCCGCCGGTGGCGGCCGCCCAGCAGGCCCCGACCCTCTCCGGCCGCCAGCTGTTGCTGCAACCGGCCCTGCTCCCCTACTTCGCACTCACCCTGATCAGCTATGGCGCCGTGCAGCTCTATTTCACCTACTTCAATATCTGGCTGGTGGAGCGGCTGGCCTGGGATCCGGCCCAGCTGGCGCAAGCGGCAGTGCTGGTGAGTTTGCCTATGATGGCGGGCTCCTGGCTCGGCTCCCGCATCGCCCGTCACTGGCGCGGCAGCTCCCTCGGCATCGTCGGCCATCTGGTGATGGCGAGCGGCATGCTGCTCTTTATCCTGCCCGTGCACTGGTGGGGGCTGGCACTCACCTTCGTTCCGGCTGGCATAGGCATGAGTCTGGGGGAGCTGGCCACCTCGGTGGCGATCTCCAACCGCAGTCACCCGGAGCAACAGGGGCAGGCGATGGGGCTCTACCGCGCCCTCGCCGTGGGCAGCGAGATCCTGGCGGTGCTGCTCGGCAGTCTGGTGCTGCTGGCCGGTACCGAGTGGCCCTTCTATCTCGCCACCCTCTGCTCCCTTGCCAGTGCCGCCGGTTTCTATCTGCTGCGCCGCCGTGCCGACCGTCGTCAACAGCTGGCCAGCTGCACCTGAGCCACGAAGGGATCACAGTTCGGAGCTTCGGCTGCGGGCAAGACTTGCATCGGGGCGCCGGGTCTGGGACGGTAAAGCTCTTTGCGGATTTGTTCGATGCTGGAGGAGCTATGAGTGAGTACAAGGCCATCGCGCTCGATATGGATGGCACCCTGCTGACCCGGGATCACAAGATCTCGTCGGCCACCCGGGCAGCCCTGGCGCAGGCCCGCGCCCACGGCATCAAGGTGCTGCTGGTCACGGGGCGCCACTACATGACGGCACGCCCCTTCCACCACGAGCTGGCCCTCGATACCCCCCTCATCTGCAGCAATGGCGCCTATCTCTATGATCCGGTGCAAAACCGGATCCTCAGCGGCGACCCGCTGGCGGCCGCCCCGCTTACCGAGCTGCTGGCCGCGGTCGAGGCACAGCAGATGGGCGCCCTGTTCCACCTGAGCGAGGGGATCGGCTACATCGGCTGCGAAGAGCATGTCACCCGCATCCGCCACTGGTCGGCCAATCAGCCGGACCACCTCAAGATCGCCCTCCACCCGGTCGAGGAGCTGGCAGGCTGGCTCGACAACCCGGTCTGGAAACTGGAGCTGTTCAATCAGGATCCGGCACGCCTGCACACCTTTATGGGCGAGGTGGTCGAGCAGATGCCCTTTACCCGCGACTGGGCGGCCCCCTATGCGGTGGAGCTGGTACAGCCCGGTTGCAGTAAGGGCAACCGGCTTGCCCAGTGGGCAGCCAGCGAAGGGATTGCGATGGATCAGGTGGTGGCGTTTGGGGACAACAACAGCGACATCAGCATGTTCGAGCAAGTTGGGCTGGCAGTGGCCATGGGCAATGCGGCCCCGCAGATCCAGAGCCATGCCCATCGGGTCACGGCCGACCACAACGAAGATGGTATCGCACTGGCGCTGCAGCGCTGGGTACTGCCCTGATCTGACAGGATACAACATGGCCAGCACGCGGGCTGGCCATGAAGAGAGGGATTAACCGCCGAAGGAAAACTGGATCACCCGATCCGGATAACGCAGACGGTTGTACTCCCGGCGCAGGGATTCGTAGTGGCGAATGGCCCGATCGCGCTTGGCACGGTAGTAGTCGCGCTGTTCCGTGTTGGTTTCGTTGCGGATGCTGCGTTCAAGCGTATCGATATCCCGCTCGGTACGCTCCAGCTCGTCGCTGATCTCCCGCAGGCGGGCAGCCAGTTTGTACTCTTCGTAGCCACGCTGATACTGCTTGAGGAAGCTGGCGTCATTGGGGCATACCCCCAGATAAGCCTGCCCCTCCTTGCCCTTGCTGTAAGCCAGCTCGGGAATGCAGTAGAGCTCCAGCCCCTTGTCGTAGCCCCGTTTCCACTCGGCCTCATCCACTTTGAGGCCATATTCGCTGCAAGACGAAACGTAATCGCGGGTCGCCTGACGGGTTTTGCCTTCCGATCCATCCTGATAACCCAGGTTGTACCAACTCATGGTACGGCACTCATCTTCTGACAGGGCACTGCATCCCGCCAGCAATACCGGCAGGGTCAGCAACAGGATTTTGGGGGACATGAACAGACTCCGGAAAAGATAGTGAGCGGCATTCTAGAGAGGATAAAAGGCCATAACAAGGGATGCGCCCCCGTGCGATCTGACGCGGTTTATTTGATGTTTTTGTCACTATTCAACGCCGTGCCAGACGGGGCGGCCAACCTGCTTTCCTTGTTATCAGGTGCAAGGTAAACTGCGCCATCTTTTAACTTGCGCGCAACAAAAACAATGAAAGTCCTGACCGTCGATTACCGCTCACCCGATGCGGCCCAACGCTTCACCGAATCCCTGCGAACCACCGGCTTTGGCGTGCTGACCAACCACCCCATCCCGAAAGAGCTGGTGCAGTCCATCTACGACAACTGGTATCGCTTCTTCATGAGCGAGCAGAAGCAGGATTTCCTGTTCAACCGCGAAACCCAGGATGGCTACTTCCCGCCGTCGGTCTCCGAGGTGGCCAAGGGCCATAGCCAGAAAGACATCAAGGAGTACTTCCACATCTACCCCTGGGGCCAGATACCGGAAGAGCTGAAGGAGCAGGCGATGGAGTACTATCGTCTGGCCAACGGTCTGGCCGCCGAGCTGCTGAGCTGGGTCGAGCAGTACACCCCGGCCGATATCGCCGCTCACTACAGCTGCCCGCTCTCCTCGATGATCGAAGAGAGCCAGAAGACCCTGCTGCGGGTGCTGCACTATCCGCCGTTCGATGGCACCGAGGAGCCGGGCGCCATCCGCGCCGCCGCCCACGAAGATATCAACCTGCTCACTATTCTGCCCGCCGCCAACGAGCCAGGGCTGCAGGTGAAGGGCTCCGACGGCGAGTGGATGGACGTGCCGTGCGACTTTGGCACCCTCATCATCAATATCGGCGACATGCTGCAGGAGGCCTCTCGCGGCTACTACCCCTCCACTACTCACAGGGTCATCAACCCGACCGGTGGCAGCGCCGCCAAGTCGCGTATCTCCCTGCCGCTGTTCCTCCACCCGCGCCCGGATGTGGTGCTCTCCGAGCGCCATACTGCCCACAGCTACCTGATGGAGCGGCTGCGGGAGCTCGGGGTGATCTAGTCCGCCGACGAGCAGCTGTCAGAGACCAAACCGGAGCAATCTCGCTCCGGTTTTTTATTTGGTGGCAGGATTGGGCTAAAAACAGAATTAAATTAGACAATCATGCCAATAAATCGTATTTACACCTGATAACCGTCGTAGTGATTGCGCCGTGACCTCCGTAACATGAGCGCCATTCTGCCCCTGCCAAGGGGCGCTCGATTGGAGTTCTTATGAAGCAGTCCCAATGGTCATCCCGACTCGGCTACATTCTCGCCGCAGCGGGTTCCGCGGTCGGTATCGGCGCAATCTGGAAATTCCCCTATGTCACCGCCGTCAACGGCGGCGGCGCCTTCCTGCTGGTCTTTCTGCTGTTCAGCTTCACCCTGGGGGTGGCGGTACTGATGGGAGAAACCCTGCTCGGCAGCATGAGTCGCAGCGGGGTGGTCGGTGCCTTCTCCGAGCTGCTCGGCAAACAGTGGCGATGGGTTGGGGTAATGGGGGTGATCTCTACCCTGCTCATCTACTGCTTCTACAGCGTGGTGGGCGGCTGGACCCTGGGTTATACCGGCATGGCCATCTCCGGTCAGCTCAACCATGGGGATGCGGCGGCCCTCACCGCCCGCTTCAATGACTATGTCAGCGGCGACGTCTGGCCAATCCTCACTCACCTGCTGTTTGCCGCCCTCACCTGGATGGTGGTACAAGGAGGCATTCAGAAAGGGGTGGAGCGCACCTTGCGCTGGATGATGCCGGCCCTGTTCCTGATGATCCTGATGCTGGTCGCCTTTGGCCTCACCCTGCCCAATGCGATGGCGGGAGTACGTCACTTCCTGATGCCCGACTTCAGCAAGCTGGGGATGTCCGGCGTGCTCGATGCCATGGGGCTGGCCTTCTTCTCCCTCTCCATCGGTCTTGGCATCCACACCACCTACGGCGCCTATCTGCCGACCAGCGAAGGGGTTGGTCGCTCCAGCCTCTGGGTGGTGCTGCTGGCCAGCATGGTGGCGGTACTGGCGGGGCTGATGATTTTCCCGGTGCTGGCCTCGACCGGTATCGACCCGGCATCCGGCCCCGGCCTCACCTTTATGACCATGCCAGCGGTGTTTCAGCTGCTGCCCTTCGGTCAGGTGCTTGAGGTGATCTTCTTCGCCCTGCTGGTCTTTGCTGCGCTCTCCTCGGCCATCTCCCTGCTGGAGCATTTGCAGTGCTTCCTGTGCGAGACTTGGGGTTGGTCACGCCGCACGGCCTGCAGCGCCATCACTGGATTCGTCATGGTTAGCGGTGTTCCGGTCAGCCTGTCGTTTGGCCCGCTGCAACACGCCACTCTGTTTGGCAAAACCATTTTCGAGCTGCTGGACTTTGTCACCTCAAACCTGATGATGCCGCTGTTCGGCCTGATGCTGACGCTGCTGCTGGGCTGGAAGCTGGGGCGCAAGGCACTGCCGCAGGGGATTGCCAGCCACTGGCATCACTTGCTGATGAACTGCTGGCGCTGGATTGCCCCCTTGCTGATCGGCGGGATCTTGATTCGCGGTCTGGTGTGACGGTTACTCTTCGCGGGTGGGCTCATCGGCCCGCCCCTGGGCGGCTCTGACGGCCTCCAGGGCATGCTGCCAGCGGGTGATCTCGGCATCATCCGTTCCCTTGGAGAAGACGATATAGAGACCGGCCTGATGGAGCAGCACGCCACTGCTGACGATGCTGCGCCGGGATAACCCCATCTTGTCGAGGGTGGCCTCCATCACCAGCTCCGCCATCGGCAAGGCATCGATCTTGCCCAGCATCAGCCGCTCTATCGCCTCCCCGACTGTCTTGTAGCGCACAAGATTGGTGTAGCCCTCATGGGTCAGCCGCACATCATCGGCATTACCCAGCACGACCCCCACTCTGGGCAGATCTCGCAACTGCGCCAGCGAGGTCAGCGGGTGGCGACTATCCGGTGCCTGATAGATAAAGACCCGATTGATAAAGAGCGGGCCAACCCATTTGAAATGGGGCTCCCGTTCCGGGAGCCGCTGTACCACGAACAATCCATAGCCGGGCTCGACCCGTGCCAGCGCCAGCGCCCGCTTGAGCGGGTAAATCCGCACCGGATAGCGGGTGCCAAGCTCCTCCTGCACCTCATCAATCAAACGAATGGCGAAGCCATCAAGCTTGCCATCGCGGTATTCGGTAAAGGGGGGTAAGTCGTGACTCAGCAGGGTTAATCCGGACTGCGCCGACACACTCAGGCTGATCAGTAACCAGGGCAGCACCATCCATCTCATACGACATCCTGTCTCATCGTTGTTCCCGTCGGCGCCATGTCGCGGCCACTAGTTCCAGAAGAAGCTACGTCGATTATCGCCCAGTAAATAGCCACAAGGTAGAAAAGATACGGCCCGGCGAGGTTTTCCCCCATTGAGCTGTACGTATAGCCAGAGTGATGACAGCGGCACACATAAAAAATTTTGATTTTATGTGTCAATTATTCTTTCCATGGTTTAGGCTGTTCCCTCATTCATTGGTCAGGTTGCCACCTCATGTCTGCCATCCTCGTGCTGTTTGGTCGATTTTTTAGCTCGCAAGAGAGGTGACCTTGCACGCACAGTTTTTCTGAATGTTCATTGCAAAGGTCGCCTCAGGCGGCCTTTTTTATGGTCTGTCGTTTATTGCTACTCAGGAGTATTGCTTCGATGTCGTGTTACCCGGAGGTTGTATGAGCCAGGTTCAGTGGTCTTCCCGTCTCGGTCATGTGCTGGCCGCAGCAGGCACCGCGATTGGCCTTGGTGCCATCTGGAAGTTTCCCTATGTGACCGCCACCAATGGCGGTGGCGCCTTTCTGCTGGTGTTTCTGCTGTTCAGCTTCACCCTGGGGGTAGCGGTACAGGTCGGCGAAACTCTGCTCGGCAGCCATAGTCAGCGCGGGGTGCTCGGCGCTTTCCGCAAACTGGTGGGGCCGAACTGGCGCTGGATGGGGTATATGGGGATCGCCTGCGGCTTCTTTATCTACAGCTTCTATAGCGTGGTGGGCGGCTGGACCGTGGGTTACGCCGCGCTGGCGATGGCTGGCAAGCTCAATCTGAGCGAAGGAAGCGCCCTCACCGCCCTGTTCAACGGCTATGTCAGCAACCCCTGGTGGCCGGTGCTGACCCATCTGATCTTCGCAGGCCTGACCTGGTGGTTCGTGCAGGGGGGTATTCAGAAAGGGGTGGAGCGGGCACTGCGCTGGATGATGCCCGCGCTCTTCATCATGATGTTGCTGCTGGTGGGGGTTGGCCTCTCCATGCCCGGCTCCATGGCGGGTGTGCGCCAGCTGCTGCTGCCAGACTTCTCCATGCTGACCGGACAGAGCGTGCTGGATGCGCTGGGGCTGGCCTTCTTCTCCCTCTCCATCGGGCTCGGGGTACACACTACCTATGGCGCCTACCTGCCCAATAGCGAAGGGGTGCTGCGCTCCGGGGTCTGGGTGGTCACACTGGCAAGCCTTATCTCGGTGCTGGCGGGCTTGATGATCTTCCCGGCGCTGGCCTCCACCGGCATAGATCCCACCGCGGGCCCAGGGCTCACCTTTATGACCATGCCAGCCGTGTTCAGTCATCTGCCGTTCGGTCAGGGATTAGGTGTGGTCTTCTTCCTGTTGCTGCTGGTCGCAGCCCTATCCTCTTCCATCTCCATGCTTGAGCATCTGGTGCGCTTCACTACCGAGGAGTGGGGTTGGTCGCGTCGTGGCGCCTGCAGGGTACTGACTCTGCTCATCATGGCCTCCGGCATTCCGGTGAGCCTGTCGTTCGGCCCATGGAGCGATCTGACCCTGTTTGGCAAGACCATCTTCGAGCTGCTCGACTATCTGACCTCCAACCTGATGATGCCGCTGTTTGGTCTGGTACTGACCCTGCTGCTGGGCTGGCGCCTGGGTGATGCCATTCTCCCTGTAGGCCTGTCACCCGCCCTGCGTCTGGCGCTGCTCTGGTGCTGGCGCGTGGTGGCGCCGCTGCTGATCAGCGGGATCTTGATCCGCGGGATCATGTAGCACCTTGCGAATCCGTGCGGGCAGGCCTTGGCCTGCCCTTTTTATTGCCTCTCGCCAGAGGCGACGGTCAAGGAGCTGCAATAAGATGAGCAGACATCAGCAGACCAAGAGCGGGAATGGAAAAGGGCGCTTGGATAAGGCGGGAGCTGACGGGACAGGTTAAGAGATCGAACAATAGAAAGAGCTGTTCACTGAATTTCAGGCAAAAAAAAATCCCCATCTGAGTGGGGACTTTCTCTGCAACCGCAGCTGATATCTCAGCCTCGCTTGCGAATATGGTGGTCGTTACTGGGATCGAACCAGTGACCCCCTCCTTGTAAGGGAGGTGCTCTCCCAGCTGAGCTAAACGACCTGGGATTCTTGAAATGATGGTGGGTCGTGCTGGATTCGAACCAGCGACCAATTGATTAAAAGTCAACTGCTCTACCGACTGAGCTAACGACCCATCTAAATCATTTTTTT
>NZ_JAPDCH010000006.1:0-175287 GCF_027705925.1 Aeromonas sp. Y289-2 | reverse complement strand
TGGTGGTCGTTACTGGGATCGAACCAGTGACCCCCTCCTTGTAAGGGAGGTGCTCTCCCAGCTGAGCTAAACGACCTGGGAATTCTGTCTCCACCGAGTGGAGAAAATGGTGGGTCGTGCTGGATTCGAACCAGCGACCAATTGATTAAAAGTCAACTGCTCTACCGACTGAGCTAACGACCCTCACCACGACCAGTTCCGACTGCATTACTGCTTCGGCTCTGACGGCGGCCTATATTACGGATTTAAATTTCCGGTGCAACAGAAAATTCGTAATTTAAATCCGTTTGCTCACTGTGCGTACAAATGCAGGCTGTTTTTACAGTAGCGTTACGAAAACAGTGACATACAGCAATGTTACAGCTTGGCCAGACTCTGTTTGGCCAACTGGGCCGGCGAAGTGTTGGGATAGCCCTTGATCACCTGCTCATAGAAGGATTTGGCTTCCGCCTTCTTGCCATCCAGCTGCGCCAGCATACCCAGCTTCAGCAGCGCATCGGCTCGCTTGGGGGATTTGCTGTATTTGTTGGCCACGGTCGAAAACTGGGCCGAGGCTCCGGCTCTGTCACCCTTGTTGAACAGCAACTGGCCGAGCCAGTAGTGTGCATTGGGAACATAGCCCGAATTGGGGTACTGCTTGATGAAGCCCTGGAAAGCCGGAATGGCTTTGTCGTAGTTCTTCTCTTTGAGCACCATGTTGACCGCTGCGTCGTAGGCCTGATTCTCATCCTGATTAGTTGAGTAATTGGCCGCAGCAGCCGGTGTAGCGGCAGCAGCAGGGGCCGCGGCGGCCGGTGCAGCCTGCTGGCTGCTGGCAACCTTGTCGAGCTCCTGATAGAGCTGACGCTGGCGCTCTTGCGACTGTTCCATCTGGTAGGTCTGCTGCTCCAGCTGACCACGCAGCTCGGAGACCTCCCCTTGCAGGGAGTCGACCTGTTGCTGCAATTCAGCTTGCAGCCGCAGACGGGCATTGAGGGTGCGCTCCAGCAGGGCAACCCGATCTTCCAGGCTACCGGTGGGCACGATAGCGCCGTTGTTGCCACTAAGGACAACCCCACCACCCGAGTCACCGCCCAGATCGCTGACCGGTGCTGCAGCTTGCGCATTCAGAGCAACCATTACGGCCAGCGCAACGACAGCTTGCTTGTACACAGATTTCATTCGGATCAAACCTTAGCGTTTAGTACAGATAAAACGGCCAGCGCCATCGTCGCTCGCATATGCAGATTTCATTCGGATCAAACCTTGGCGTTTAGTGCAAATAAAACGGCCATCGAAATGGCCGCTTGCATATAAACGAACTTCGTTCGGTTTAAACCTTAGTAAACCAGAACCGCGCGGCGGTTTTTGGCAAAGGCATCCTCGGTGTGGGACAGATCCAGCGGCTTCTCTTCGCCATAGCTGACGATGGAGAGCTGCTCGGCCTGCACACCCAGGGTTTGCAGATACTTGGCAACAGCCTTGGCACGACGCTCGCCCAGGGCGATGTTGTACTCCGGAGTACCGCGCTCATCGGCGTGACCTTCGATCAGGACTTTAACGCTCGGGCGCTCGCGCAGGTAGCTGGCGTGGGCATCCAGCAGATCAGCGTACTGACCCTGGATATCGTAACCGTCGAACGGGAAGTAGATCACGTTGTCACGCTGCAGTGCTTCGAACTTCTGACGCATCTGCTCTTCCGGGGACAACATGCCGTTGGCGCCGCCGGTTTGTACACCGCCCATGCCGTCGGTCATACCTGATTCAGCGCCAGCGGCGTCAGAATCAGAAGAAGAACTACAAGCGGCCAGGGTGAACAGTGGCAGTGCGATGGCCAAACCCTTGAGCAGTTTATTGAGTTGCATGCTATTTCCTTAAACCTTTATAACAAAACAAAAAACAATTGGATTTTTATCAATTCAAGAAGGGCGACCAAGCTGGTGCACGAATTTCACCGCTACTGGTCGGAAGCACAGCCTTGAAGCGACCATCAGTCGACACCAACGCGAGACTCTTACGACCCTGATAGATGGTGGCATAAATGATCATGCTGCCATTGGGAGCCACACTTGGCGACTCATCCAGAGCGCTCTGGGTAAGGACCAACAGGGCATTGTTTTCCATGTCCTGACGGGCAATACGATACTGTCCCTGAACACGGGTCACCATCACCATGATTTTACCATCAGGAGTGATGGATGCCCCCTGGTTGGATTCACCTTCCCAAGTCATCCGGCGAGTCATACCAGTCGCCAAATTTACGCTATAAATCTGGGGTTTGCCACCACGTTCAGAGGTGAACAACAAATTTTGCCCATCCGGCATCCAGGAGGGTTCGGTGTCGATCACACGGCTGGTTGTGACGCGGGTCAGCTGCTTGCTAGCGACATCAACCACATAGAGGTTTGGTGAACCATCTTTGGAGAGAACGATAGCCAGACGACGACCATCCGGAGACCACTCCGGCGCCCCGTTGATACCGCGGAAACTGGTGATCAGACTGCGCTGCTGGGTGTAGATATCCTGCACGTAGATTTCGGACTTCTGGTTCTCGAAGCTCACGTAAGCCAGCTTGCTGCCATCCGGCGACCAGGCCGGAGACATCAAGGGCTCGCGGGAGCGCAGCAGGGTCTTCTCGTTGTAACCGTCGTAGTCAGAAATGCGCAGCTGGTACGGGAACTGGGTACCCTGCTGTACGGAGACGTAAGCCAGACGGGTCAGGAAGGCACCGCGCTCGCCAGTCAGACGCTCATAGACGATGTCGGAGATACGGTGGGCAAACTGGCGCATCTGGGCACCCGGGATGGTCGCCATACGGCTATCCAGGATGTAACCGTTGCTCTCGCCACCTTGTGCCTTGGCCAGCTGGCCTTTCAGCACATCGACCAGCTCGAAGTTGACCTTGTAGGTGCCGTCACCGACTGCAGAAATGGAACCCACCACCACGGCTTCAACCCCTTGGGAGGCCCAGGGAGCGAAGTTGATCTCGCTGCTGCTGCTCGGGGTCTGCGGCATCTGGCCACGGGCCAGCGGCTTGAACTTGCCGCTGCGCATCAGGTCGTTGGAGACCACTTCCGCGATATCCTGCGGCAACTGTCCGTTGCCTTCCCACTTGAAGGGAGCAACGGCGATGGGGCGTGCGCTATCAATACCGCCGGTGATGACGATGTCCAGGGCCGCCTGGGCACTCTGGCCCAGCAACAAACAGCCAACCAAAGCAAAAAATACTTTTCTGATCATGGCTTAAATACTCGGTTCCAATATAGATGAGAGGTTAAATTCCTTTCTCGGCGAGAGGTTGCCAACCGGAGGCAAGCAACCTCGTTTTATCACGCTTAGATACTCGGTTCTAACTTCAGGTTAAATTCCTTCAACATCTCGAATGCCGCAGGATCCTTGGGCACAGGCAGTTGATTGGCTTTCAGAACAGCCGCCTTACCGGAACGACAGACCGCCGGGTCACCCTGGCCGTTATCTACCGATATGACAAAGCCACTGCTCGCAAGACGTACGCCGATAGTACATGTTTTGCCCCGCATGGTGGGATCCAAAATCATATACCGCTCAACAGTGGCCTTGATGAGCGCCGCATATTTGTCGACTTCGCCCTGGGCTGCTGCCGATGCCGCCTGACTGCGGGCATTGGCCTCAGCCGACAGCTGCTGCTGCATCATCTCTTCCATCTCTTTTTGCAGCTTGGCCTGCTCGGCTGCTTTACGCTTGCGCTCAGCCGCGATCTTGGCCTGCTTTTCGGCTTCTGCCTTGGCTTTCTTCTCTGCGTCAGCTTTTGCCTTTTTCTCAGCCTCTTCCTTGGCCTTCTTCTCGGCCTCGGCTTTGGCTTTTTTCTCTGCTTCTGCCTTGGCTTTCTTCTCGGCTTCAGCTTTGGCCTTCTTGTCAGCTTCCGCTTTCTTGGCCTTGGCTTCTGCCGCCTTTGCCTTCTCTTCGGCCTCTTTCTTCTCTTGTTCCTTTTTCTTCTTCAGCGCCAACGCCTTGCTTTCGGCTTCCGCCGCTTTACGCTCAGCTTCGGCCTTCTTGGCCTTCTGTTCTTCCAGCTTGCGGGCTTCCTCGGCTTTTTGGGCCTTCTCTTCCGCCTGCTTCTGCTCGGCCACCTTCTTCTGCTTTTCGGCCTCGGCCTTGCGAGTCGCCTCTTCGGCCTGCTTGCGCTTGGTCTCGGCGATGCGAAGCTGCTCCTGTTTCTGAGCCAGCTCGCGCTTGGCGAGATCCGTGTCTTCCTTATCCTTCTCTTTCTCTACCTTTTGAGGCTTGGGCTGAGATTTCTGCTGCTGGATCTGCTTGGCCTGCTCGTTGAGGAAGTTCTCATCGAGCATGACAGCATTGACGATCTGCCCCTTCGATTCGGGTCGTTTCGGTTTGCTGAAATCGAGCCCGACAAACAGGATGATGCCGATGATCAGGTGCAGCAGAAACGACGCGATGAGATAACCGGAAATACCACGCTTCACATCCATCTCCGTTAGTTCACCGGATCTGTCATCAGGCCAACCTGAGGCACACCCGCATTCTTGAGGGCCACCATCAACAGGATCACCTCTTCGTAGCGCACGGCCTTGTCACCCGCGACCACCACGGGGGCATTCTGGTTGATCGCCAGATAGCCCATGGCTTTTTCGGTGATGTATTGCTGCATCGCCTCTGGCGTGCCGCTTGGCACCGGCTCATCCTCGGCTTCACCAGCCTTGATGACATACTCGCCTTCGGTATTGACGCTGACGATGAAGGGCGGCTTGGCATCTTCCGGCAACTGCTCGGACTCAGCCTGTGGCAGATCCACCTTGACCCCTTGCGTGATCACCGGCGTGACCGCCATAAAGATGATAAGCAGCACCAGCATGACGTCGATATAGGGAACCACGTTGATCTCGGCCACCTTCTTGCGCCGGATCCGCTGATAGGTTTGCATTACTGATCACCCTGCTGCTGTGCAATTTGACGGTTCAGAATGGTGGTGAACTCGTCCATGAAGTTGGCGTAGGCGTTCTCCAGCCGCTCGACCTTGTTGGAGAAGCGGTTGTAGAAGATAACCGCCGGGATAGCGGCAAACAGACCCATGGCGGTAGCGATCAGCGCTTCCGCGATACCCGGTGCCACCATCTGCAGGGTGGCCTGCTGCACCTGACCCAGGGCGATAAAGGCGTTCATGATCCCCCATACGGTACCGAACAGACCGATATAGGGGCTGATGGAGCCGATGGTCGCCAGCACCGGCAGGTTGGATTCCAGATCATCCACCGCGCGAGAGAGGGAGACGCGCATGGCGCGGTAGGTACCATCCATCACCGCATCCTGACCACGGGCACCGGCCTTGAGCAAGCGGGCATACTCCTTGAAGCCGGAGTAGAAGATATCTTCCATGCCTTCGATGTCATCGCGGCGGGAAGAGGACTCCTGATAGAGGCGATTGAGATCGACCCCTGACCAGAAGCGATCTTCAAACTGTTCCGATGCGAGATTGGCCGCCTTGATCGCCTTTGAACGCTGGATAATCAGCGCCCACGAGACAATAGACATGCTCATCAGGGTCATCATGACCAGTTTTACCAACAGGCTGGCTTGCCAAAACAGGCCAATAAACGAAATTTCAGCGTGCACTTAACAGCACTCCCTTGATTTTTTCAGGTATAGCTACAGGTTTCATTTGCGGATGACTGACACAGGCTATCTGTACCATGGCCTGGGTGATCAGTCGTCCATCAGCCGCCAGGATCTGCTGCGAAAAACGCAGGGATGCGCGTTTCACTTCAATCACTTGCGTTAATACATTCAATAGTTCATTAAAACGGGCCGCCGAGCGGAAATCGATCTCAGTTCGGCTCACCACGAAGGCATATCCCTCCTGCAGCCAGACGTCCTGTTCGACCCCTTTGGCACGAAGAAACTCGGTGCGAGCACGTTCCATAAACTTGAGATAATTGGCGTTGTAGACGATGCCCCCGGCGTCGGTATCTTCGTAGTAGACACGCACCGGAAACTCAAAGACTTCCCCCATAACAATCTGTGATCCATTCGACAGTCAGATGGGGGGCTATCATAGCGCAGGGCTGAATAGGAAAGAAGCAGGGGGAGACAGGGAAATCCTGCCTCCCCCCGTTTTTTATGAAAGGAAATATGAATGTGTCAGCCAGAGGCCATACAACAAACTGGGCCAGGCGAGCCAGGGGTTGAACAGCACACGTCCGGGCAGGCTTTTCAGATGAAAGCCAAGCCCGTTAAGTACGCCACAACAGACGGCCCACATCAGCCAGGGAGCAAGCCAGAGACCATGCTCGCTGGTATTGGCCGCGATCAGATTGGGGGCCTGTAAAATAGCGACGGCCAACAAGGCCGCCGCGAGTAACATCAACCCCTGCCACGGCTGCCGCTCCAGTGGAGCGGCCAGGCTGGCGAGTCGATCACTTGTTTTCATCGATCTGACGATCCATGTTCTCGGTGTGTTCCAGCCACAGCGCATTGATGATGCCAAATGCACAGGCCAGCAACAGCCCCAGGATCCAGGTGAAATACCACATTGTCAGCGCACCTCTTAATAGAGAGATTGTTGGTTATCTTCGATGTGCTTGTTGGTTACCCGGCCAAACATCTTGATGTAAGTCCAGATGGTGTAACCCAGCACAATCGGTACGAAGATCGCTGCAGCCACAGTCATCACCTGCAAGGTGTTGAAAGAGGCGGTAGCATCCCACATGGTCAGGCTCAGTGACGGCTCAAGGCTTGAGGGCATCACGAACGGGAACATGGAGAAACCGGCAGTGAGGATGACCCCGGCAATCGCCAGCGAGGAGCTGGTAAACGCCAGCCAGCCGATGTTCATGCGGGCAAACAGCGCAGTCAGCAGGCTCATGGCCAGGCCCAGTACAGGGGCTGCCACCATCCACGGATAGAGGGTGTAGTTGTTCATCCAGGCACCAGCCTGCAGGACAACTTCCTTGTTCATCGGGTTGGATACTGCGTCAGTCGCTGCAGCCTTGACGATGACATACCCTTCCATACCGCTTACCCACCAACCCGCGGCAGCAAACAGCACCAGGGTCAGCAGTGAGCAGATCATGGCGGCAGTGCGGGAACGTGCCAGCACTTCACCGTCGGTCTTCATCATCAACCAGGTTGCGCCCTGGGTGAGCAGCATGAACAGGCTCACCAGACCAGCCAGAATGCCGAACGGGTTAAGCAGACCAAAGAAGTTGCCGTGATAGGTCAACATCATGAACTGGTTAAACTCGAACGGAACGCCTTGCAGCAGGTTGCCAAAGGCCACACCAAAGACGATGGGCGGTACGGCGCTACCGGCGAACAAGGCCCAATCCCAGTTGCTGCGCCATTTGGCATCAGCACGCAGGGAGCGGTACTTGAAACCGACCGGACGCAGGAACAGCGCCATCAGCGTCAGGATCATGGCGATGTAGAAGCCGGAGAAGGTCGCGGCATACACCATCGGCCAGGCGGCGAACAAGGCACCACCGGCAGTGACCAGCCAAACCTGGTTACCTTCCCAGTGCGGCCCCATGGTGTTGAGCATCACGCGGCGCTCGACATCTTTCTTGCCAACGAACGGGAGCAGTGCGCCTACCCCCATGTCGAAGCCGTCAGTGATGGCAAAACCGATCAGCAGCACGCCGACCAGAGCCCACCAGATGACACGCAGAGTTTCGTAATCAAACATGGTCGCTCTCCTTATGCCTTGATCTGTTCAAAGTGATACTTGCCAGTCTTCAGGCTGCTGGGGCCAAGACGGGCATACTTGAACATCAGGTACATCTCGATAACCAGAAGTACGGTATAGAACAGGCAGATACCGATCAGAGAGAACCAGATCTCGGCTGCAGGCAAATTGGATGCAGAGAGGGAAGTCGGCAACACCTCTGCAATGGTCCACGGTTGGCGACCATATTCAGCAACAAACCAGCCAGCTTCGATCGCGATCCACGGCAGCGGGATACCCCACAGCAGACCCTTGAGCAGCCACTTGCGCTTGCCGATCTGGTGACGGGCACTGTCATAGAAGGCCATACCAATCAACACCAGCATCAGCATGCCGACGGCAACCATGATGCGGAAGGCGAAGAACAGCGGCAGTACCTGCGGGATGGAGTCATCCACGGCGGCCTTAATCTGCTCGTCGGTAGCATCGGTTACGTTGCTGGTGTAGCGCTTGAGCAGCAGACCGTAGCCCAGATCCTGCTTCACTTCGTCGAAACGAGCGCGGGTCTCGTCAGACTTGTCACCGGATTGCAGCTTGGTCAGCAGGTCGTAAGCGGTCATACCGTTACGAACGCGCAGTTCGTGCTCGCTCTTCAGATCCTTCAGACCGGTGACCTGACCGTCCAGAGAACGGGTCGCGATAATGCCCAGCGCATAGGGGATCTTGATGGCGTAGTCGGTGCGCATCTCTTCCTGATTCGGAATACCGAACAGGGTAAAGGCGGCCGGAGCAGGTTCAGTCTCCCACTCAGCTTCGATAGCGGCCAGTTTCACCTTCTGCACTTCACCTGTCTCGTAACCGGATTCATCACCGAGGATCAGCACGGACACGATGGAAGCCATACCGAACGCAGCGGCAATGGCGAAGGAGCGACGGGCAAACGCCACATCACGATTCTTCAGCAGGTAGTAAGAGGAGATACCCAGCACAAACATGGCGCCACAGGTATAACCAGCCGCCACAGTGTGGACGAACTTGACCTGAGCAACCGGGTTGAGCACCACGTCAGCGAAGCTCATCATCTCCATCCGCATGGATTCGAAGTTGAACTCGGCACCGACCGGGTTCTGCATCCAGCCGTTGGCGACCAGGATCCAGAGGGCGGAGAGGTTGGTACCCAGCGCCATCAACCAGGTGGCAGCCAGATGCTGATGCTTGCTCAGACGATCCCAACCAAAGAAGAACATACCGACGAAGGTGGACTCCAAGAAGAAGGCCATCAGCCCTTCGATAGCCAGCGGAGCCCCGAAGATATCGCCGACATAATGGGAGTAGTAAGCCCAGTTCGTCCCGAACTGGAACTCCATGGCCAGACCTGTGGTGACCCCCAAGGCAAAGTTGATACCAAACAACTTACCCCAGAATTTGGTCATGTCCCGGTAGATGGTGTTGTTGGTCATCACATAGACGGATTCCATGATCGCCAGGAGAAAGGCCATTCCCAGCGTCAGGGGTACAAACAAAAAGTGATAAAGGGCCGTCGCAGCGAACTGGAACCGCGATAGGTCTACCACATGCTCAGCAATCATGATGTTTCCTCACCGATTATTGGCACGGCTATTTTAAGTTTTAAGCACAAAGCTTCCGTTGGAGGTTATCGAATGAGCCTTATTGGGACGTGTCACAACAAAACGCGTTCAGTAACCACTGGCATTAACAACAAGGCAATACGAGAACACAAACAAAGCTAATGTTTAACAATTCCAAAACAATCAGCCTATATTTATTCTCGCCCATGATGACCGGGTTTTTATATCACCTTTATTTGATTGAAATCAATGTAAAAGGACCCGCCATACATGGCTTTGAAAGGCATTTTTAATCTATTTCACGATTATTGACGCGAGCCAGATCACAAAACACGATAAAGCGTAAAACATTGATTTAAATCAATTTAAGAATTTAACATCCCGCCACTCGGTTTAATTTGAAAAGCGTGAATGACGCGCCTTTTTCCATGTTATCCGAGTCAGGCAATCTGATTCGAAAACTCAATTTAAAATTGCAAAGAATGCATACTCATGCGAACCAATTTCATCAATAAAGACATTAGATAAACTAATTTGAAGAGTGCAATTTTTCTTGTTTGCCGGGGTCGATTCGAACTCCTACAATGCGCCTCGCAGTGAGGGCATACCCTTGGATACAGGCCGGTTAATCCGGGTTCACGGTACGTATTCGACGATCAATTTGAACCTGTCTATTGGAATCGAAGATGAAAAAGTTTGTTGCTAAAACCATCCGTTACTACAAGCTTTCCTTTGTTCAGCTCTATCAACTGAACCGACTCTGAGAGCTCGCGACGGCTCACCTGTTTATTTTCCGGTCTGTGTCCAGACGCACTCACTGTCTGTGAACATCCATCCTGAATTGTCTTTGCCCACCGCATCCGCCGTGGGCTTTTTTTGCCCGGATAATAAAAAACCGCCTTTGACGGCGGTTTCATGTTCAAACGACTGTTTTTACTTCTCATCTGGTCGCTGAAGACCGAAATGAACGTAGGCTCGAGTGGTCGCAATCCGTCCTCTGGGTGTACGTTGCAGATACCCTTGCTGGATCAGATAAGGCTCCAGCACATCTTCGATAGTATCTTTCTCTTCCCCGATCGCGGCGGCCAGATTATCGAGACCCACCGGGCCCCCCATAAACTTGTCTATCACAGCCAACAATAACTTGCGGTCCATGAAGTCAAAACCTTCGTTATCGACATCCAGCATGTCCATGGCGCGAGCAGCAATGGGGCCGTCGATCCGGCCATCGGATTTCACCTGGGCAAAGTCGCGCACCCGCCTTAACAAACGGTTAGCAATCCGCGGCGTGCCGCGAGAGCGACGGGCGACCTCAATGGCACCATCTTCCGTCATGTCGAGCCCCAGACAACGGGCGCTGCGGGAGACGATATCGGTCAGATCCTTGACGTTGTAAAACTCCAGCCGCTGGACGATACCGAAGCGATCCCGCAGCGGGCTGGTGAGTGAACCAGCCCGGGTGGTAGCGCCAATCAGGGTAAAGGGAGGCAGATCCAGCTTGATGGAGCGAGCCGCTGGTCCCTCCCCGATCATGATGTCGAGCTGGTAATCCTCCATCGCCGGATAGAGCACCTCCTCCACCACCGGGCTGAGGCGATGGATTTCATCGATGAACAGCACATCGTTTGGCTCGAGGTTGGTGAGCAGCGCGGCCAGATCCCCTGCTTTCTCCAGTACCGGGCCGGAGGTGGTCTTGATATTGACCCCCATCTCGTTGGCGACGATGTTGGCGAGGGTAGTCTTGCCCAGACCCGGCGGGCCGAAGATCAACAGGTGATCAAGCGCTTCACCCCGCTGACGGGCCGCTTCGATAAAGATCTCCATCTGTTCGCAGACGGTATCCTGACCGGTGTAATCAGCCAGCTTCTTGGGGCGGATAGCCCGGTCAATAATGTCATCCTCACGGGCGGCACTGGCCGAAATGAGGCGGTCTGCTTCAATCATCAACTACCTCATACCAGGCTACGCAGGGATTCACGGATGATATCTTCCACCGACATCCCCTCTTTGGCGATCTTGCTGACAATCTGACTCGCCTGCTGTGGCTTGTAACCGAGGGCCACCAGCGCACTGGCCGCCTCCTCGGTCACATCCGGTGCCCGCAATTCGGGCTCACTGGCTGGCAAGGTGACCATAGCCGGGGAGAAGAGGTCGTGACTGACCCAGCCCTTGAGGCGATCCTTCATCTCCACCACCAGCCGCTCGGCGGTCTTCTTGCCGACTCCCGGCAGTTTGACCAAAGAGCTTATCTCTTCACGCTCGACACTCAGCACGAATTGGGTAGCTGTCATGCCGGAAAGAATCGCCAGCGCCAGCTTGGGGCCGACTCCGTTGGTCTTGATCAGCTCGCGGAACAGCGCCCGCTCCTGTTTGTGGTTAAAACCATAGAGCAGCTGGGCATCTTCCCGCACCACGAAGTGAGTATGGATGGTCGCTTCCTTGCCGATCTCCGGCAAATCATAGAAGCAGCTCATCGGCATCTGTACCTCATAGCCAACCCCGCCCACTTCCAGCAGGACCTCGGGGGGCTGCTTTTCAATGACAATGCCTCTCAAGCGACCAATCACGGCTCTCTCCTCACCAATACAACTATTCGTAAATTGGCTCATAGCATAAAGAATAACTGGATAAGTATCCAGCATAGGGCAGCAACACCCGCGTAGTCAGAGAGGCTTTTTATCCCATTTTCCACCATGCTTGATCGGGTGCAGCCAGTGCACGGGATGTTTCAGCGCCGCACCGGCCCCCGAGCGGGGGATAAACCACTACACTAAACCCGTTCGGAACCGAAACTGGTGCCAATGTCGATACCAAGGAAGGCCATCACATGAAAATTGTTACCACCTCCAATCTGGGTCTTGCCATATTGCTCGGCTGTACGCTGGGCATGGGGGTCGTTGGCTGGTATGGCAGCCAGCGGCTAGCCAATCTGCTCTCCTATGTCCTGGGCGCCGCCTGGCAGACCGCCGACGGTGCCATGGAGGGCTCCATAGAGCTGGGCAACCAACAGCTACAGATTCAGAAGATGCAAAACGGAACCCCGCTCAATCGCGCCGAACTCGATGCTGCCAAGGCGGCGACCGATGATGCGCTGGCACGGGTCAGCCAAGGGCAGCTCATTGATGGTGCAGCCCTTGCCACCATGGAACAGCACAAGCAGGACTATCAACAGCAACAAGAGAAGCTGCTGGCGCTCTATCACGCGTATACAGAGGTAGATCAGGCACTGCATCATAACGCCGATCTGATGGCCCGCCTCTCGACCCAGCTGGAGGTGATCGGCGATGGCGCGGTCGAGGCGCTGACCCAATCCCCCGACCAGACCATCAGCTGGAACAGCGGCCTCTCCACCCGTTGGGAAGCGGCCGACGGGGGGATGGAGTCAAACATCGGCTTTTTACGCCAACTCTATGCGCTGGAGAAGATGCGCAGACAAGGAGTCACAGAGGCGATCAAGGCCGAGCTGAAAGAAGCGACCGAGTTCTACCACGAAGCAATCAACAGCATGCTCGGCACCGGGCTGTTCGATATCGAGGGAACCGGCGAATTTGCCGGCAAGACACTGTCGGCAGAGTATCGCGCCCTGTTGGCCCGGCATCAGCAACTGATGGGACAGTGGGTCGATGCGCTCGGCAGCTATCAGGCCCAGCAGTCCGCCTATGAGGTCAGTGCCGATGAGCTACGACAACAGCTGGTTGCCATCGAGGAGAGCGGCGATGCCACCGTCGAGGATCAGGTGGCCCAGCTCAACGGCATCATCAGCCAGACCCGAACCCTGCTAATGGGTGGCCTGTTACTGAGCCTGATCATGGTCACCCTCTGCGGCTTCTGGCTGACCCGCAAGCTGGTAACCCCGCTGCTGCAAGTGGACAAAAGGATGCAGGATATCGCCGCCGGCGAGGGAGATCTCAACGCCCGCATCAACCTGCAACGGGATGACGAGATAGGTTCGCTGGCCAACAGCGTGGATCGTTTCATTGAGAAATTGCAGAAGATGATCAGCTCCACCATGGACAACAACCAGCACATCAGCGAACACGTTCACACCTCGGTCAACCGGGTGGAGGCAATCAGCCAAAGCAGCCGCCAAACCGCCGAACATGCACTGGCCCTGCACCACGATAGTGAACAGATGGTGCAAGTCGCCACCGGTATCTCGGACAACTGCAGCATGGCGGCCCACAATGCCAATGAGGTGCGCCAGCTGACCACCGAGAGCAGCCAGTATGTCGCCTCCGCCAGCGCGGGCATGCAGCGGGTGGTACAGGAGGTGAGCGAGTGTGCCATCGCCATCAACTCCCTCAAGGAGCAGGCGGGTCAAATTGGCCAGATCATCTCCACCATCAGCGGTATCTCGGAGCAGACCAACCTGCTTGCCCTCAATGCGGCTATCGAAGCGGCCCGCGCGGGGGAGATGGGGCGTGGCTTTGCGGTGGTCGCGGACGAGGTGCGCACCCTGGCCAATCGCACCGCAACATCAAGCGCCGAAATTAGCCAGGTGATCAGCAGTATCCAGCAGCAGACCGAGACCGCCTATCTGATGATGCAACGCAACCTCAAGACGGTGGAGTCCGGCATGCAGGACTCCGAGAACACCAAGCAGATCCTGTTCAAGGTGGAAGGCGCCATCGACCAGCTGGCCGACATGGTGCAGCAGGTAGCCGTGGCTACCGGGCAACTGTCACACACCCTGAGCCACTCCTCTGACAAGGTCTCCGGTATCAGTCTGCAAGCCAGAACCGGCGAACAGGAGGCACAGGAGTGCCTGCAGCTCGCCTCCTCGCTCCATCAAGCCAGCCTGCTGCAACAGCGCCTGCTCTCCCAGTTCAGGGTCTGACCCCTTTCAATAGCAAAGATGCCACTCATATGAGTGGCATCTTTTTGTTACCGGTCGCTCATTCCTGCCGCCTTAACTTCCTCAACCTGCTATGGCCAGTTGAATAGCCAGGCTCAGCATGATGATGCCAACCAGCAGATCGATCCCCTGCTGCACCCGGCTGCGGGCCAACCAGGGCGCCAGCGCCGCGGCCCCCAGCGCCAGCGAGTAGAACCACACCAGCGAGGCTAGCATGGCCCCTGCAGCAAAGGCCGGACGCAGGGACTCACTCACCTGACTGCCAAGGGAGCCGAGCAACATCAAAGTATCGAGATAGACGTGAGGGTTGAGCAGCGTAACTCCCAGCGTCATCGCCAGCACGCTTTTGGCACCCATCTGCTGAGCAGAATCGGCAAGTCCCTCCCCTTTACCGCGCCAGGCACTGAGCAGGGAACGGCCACCAAACCAGCCGAGAAACAGCACACCACCCCAGGTGAGCAGCGCCATGCCGAGGGGGCTGGCGGCCAGCACATTGGCTCCGCCAAATACACCTATGGCAATCAGGATGAGATCGCAGAAACTGCAGAGCGTGGCCGTCAGCAGATGGTGATTGCGATGGATGCCCCGACTCAGCACAAAGGCATTCTGGGCGCCGATGGGGATGATCATGGCCAGACCGATGGTGAAGCCTTGCAGTGTCGTTGCGAGCATCATGGAGAGCACCGTTCGAAATGATGAATGAGCGGCACTATAGCGATGGTAGTTCCTTCTTAGAAATTCATTGATTTACTGATTGATTCATTTTGCTAATAAAAACCGGCATACCCAGCCGCTGTTCCAGCCCTTGTCAATTACCGGATCTGACAATTGTGACCCTCAGAGTGCGGCAGGAGAATCTGTTGCGCCTGTGGGCTCAGCCTACTGCAGCAATCTGGGGAAGTTGGTAACCACAACTTGCTCCAGATTGGGTAGCAACAGCCCCGTACTAACCCCTTTGGCAATGGCCTGATAGCGGTTCATGGAGCCGGTTTTGCGGGTGACCTGATTGAGATGGTAATTGACCGTGCGCTCCGTGATCCCGAGGATGCAGGCGATCTCGCTAGAGGTCTTCCCTTCGCTGGCCCAGAACAGGCACTCGGTCTCGCGCTCGGTCAAGGGGTCTTTACCCGCACTGTCCATCATGCTGAAACGCACCACCCGAATGGCCGCCTCGAAGATGTAATTGGACATCCAGGAGAGGACCGGCGAGGACTCCAGCAGCAGGTCGCTCGAGGCCCGCTCGGAGGTGATGAAGGAGAGAATACCGTTCTCCCCGGCAGCACCGTGCAGAGGGAAGGAGATGCCGTTACGCAACCCGAACTCGGCTGCCAACCCCATCACGTCCATGGTTCCCTCCTGCAGAAAACTGGCCCGCTCATCGAGGCGGTTCCAGTAAATGGGCAGCGTCTGCTTGCGTGCCAGCCGGATCACCGGATCGCACGCCAGCATGTTGTTTTCGGTATAGGCCTGCACCCAGGAATCGGGACACTGGTTGAACAGCACCACCTTGGGCCTTTGCATCGACATCGGCAGGATCAGGGCGAAGCGATAGTAGTCATAGCCCATCCCGAGCGTAAAGCGACCGATCAGTTCGGCCAGACGATTGCCGTCCGTCACCGAAGTGAAATGTTCGAGGTACTCAAGCAGTTGGTCTCTGTTCATATGAAAGCCCCCTTGGCCAGACATGTGATTATAACGGCGAATAGCAAGATAGAGGGTCCATAATGTTGGTTTTTAAAGGAAAATTGAGAGAACATCCACGAAACGAGGTGGAGAATGAACTCTATCGCTTTCGAAATCGCGTCTTTTCCGACCGGCTAGGCTGGGATGTCGAGTCTCATCGGGGCCTGGAGCGTGACAGCTTCGACACGCCAGACACCCATTGGGTTCTGATCGAGGACGAACAAGGGCTGTGTGGCTGTATTCGTCTGCTCAACTGTGCCGATGCCTATATGCTGCCCACCATCTTCCCCACCGCCCTTGCCGGTGAAAGCGCGCCACGCACTCCAGATGTCTGGGAACTCACCCGTCTGGCTATCGATGCCCAGCGCGCACCGCGCATGAGCAATGGCGTCAGCGAACTCACTTGCGTCATCTTCCGCGAGGTATATGCCTTCGCCCATGCCCACGGGATCCGGGAGCTGGTCGCCGTCGTCAGCCTGCCGGTGGAGCGCATCTTCCGCCGACTTGGCCTGCCCATCGAGCGGCTCGGTCATCGTCAGGCGGTCGATCTGGGGGCGGTAAGGGGCGTTGGCATCCGCTTCCATCTGGATGAGCGCTTCGCGCAGGCGGTCTCCCAGCCTCTGCTGGGCCATTATCAAACCAGCCATTATCCACTGCAGCAACCGTCACCGGTGCTGGCAGTTCACTCATAAAAAATCCCGGGAAAACAGACCCGGGATAAAGATGTCGCTACGATCTGCGCAGGGCTACCCCATGCGGCACCAGAGAGTATCCTCCCTCAATGGCCTGACCACTACTGTCAAAAATCACAGCGCAACGTCCCTTCCACCGCCCATTGTTGTCCCCTGCCGAGTGACGTAGAGTCAGCCCTTGGGCAACGGAAGGGAGAGAAGATGAAAGAGCTGGACTACAAACTGCTGCGGGCACTGGATGCGGTACTGCAGGAACAGAACTTCGATCGGGCGGCCAAGTCGCTCCATATCACCCAGTCGGCCATCTCCCAGCGGATCAAACAGCTGGAGCAGCAATTTGCCGAGCCGCTGCTTATTCGTAGCCAGCCGCTGCAGGCCACCGCGCTCGGCCAGAAGCTGCTGGCCCACTATCGGCAAGTACATCAGCTTGAGCTCGAACTGGCGGGGGAGCTGGCCCCCGACCAGCCGCAAGGGCCAATCCGGATCAGCATCGCCGTCAACGCCGACAGCCTGGCCACCTGGTTTTTGCCCGCCATTGCCCCCTTGTTGAAACAGCACCCCATCGAACTCAACCTGCTGGTCGATGACGAGAGCCGCACCCTCGACAAGGTGCGCGAGGGTCAGGCCTTTGGTGCGGTCAGCCTGCATCCCCAGCCGCTGGCGGGTTGCTGCGTCGACGAGCTCGGTGAGATGAACTATCTGCTTACCGCCAGCCCCGCCTTCGTTGCCCGCCACTTCCCTCGCGGCCTGACCCGTGAGGCGCTGGCCAAGGCACCGGCGGTGGCGTTCGATCAGCGCGATGACATGCATGTGAGCTTTATGAGGGAGCACTTCGGGCTGGAGCCGGGCGGTTATCCCTGCCATACGGTCCACTCGTCAGAGGCCTTCGTCGCCATGGCCGAACAGGGGTTGGCCTATTGTCTCATCCCCGAATTGCAGATAAGAGGCCAGCTGGCAGGCGGGTCACAGCTCAACCTCAGTCCCGACCACGTCCTGACGGAACGCCTCTACTGGCACCGCTGGGTACTGGAAAAAGGGGTTCACAAGCAGCTATCCCAACGTCTTATCGACCATGCCAGATCGCAGTTGAAACCACGCTGAGCAGGCCATTCACCTTGGCTTTGCAGGGCTAAAAACGTATAGTGCTGGGCGATCCTTCATCAGGTCTCCACCCAGGTTTTCACTTCAGGTTCCTCACTTATGTTCCAAGACAATCCGCTGCTGGCCCAGCTCAAGCAACAAATCCGCGAAAACATCCCGAAGAAAGAGGGTGTGATCCGCGCCTCGGACCGGGGCTTCGGCTTTCTGGAAGTCGATGAGAAGACCAGCTATTTCGTGCCGCCTCCCTACATGAAGAAGGTGATGCACGGTGACCGGGTGACCGCCCTGATCCGCACCGAAAAAGAGAAGGAAGTGGCCGAGCCGGATACCCTGCTGGAGCAGTCCGTCACCCGCTTCGTGGCCCGGGTCAAGATGTTCCGCGACCGCCTCAACGTGGTGGCCGACCATCCGCTGATCAAGGATGCCATCAAGGCCCGCGTCAAGAAGGGTCTGGATGAGAAAGAGTTCAAGGAAGGTGACTGGGTGGTGGCTACCCTCAAGCGCCATGCGCTGGTCGACGGCAACTTCTCTGCCGAGATCATCCAGAAGATCGCCGCCCAGGAAGATCACAATGTTCCCTGGTGGGTGGTGCTGGCGCGCCACAATCTGGCCCAGGTCGAGCCGGCTGATTTGCCGGAGTGGAAGGTGATCGAAGAGGAAGAGCTGCCCCGTCGTGACCTGACCAAGGTGCCCTTCTTCACCATCGACGGTGCCAAGACCAAGGATATGGACGATGCGCTGGCCATCACCAAGCTGGACAACGGCTGGGAGCTGCTGGTCGCCATCGCTGACCCGACCGCCTATGTGGCCGAAGGGAGCGAGCTGGACAAGGAAGCCGCCCAGCGCGCCTTTACCGTCTACATGCCGGGCCGCAACGTGCCGATGATCCCGCGCACCCTCTCCGACGAGCTCTGCTCCCTGAAAGAGGGTGAGGAGCGCAACACCCTGTGTGCCCGTCTGCTCATCGCCGAAGATGGTCTGCTACTGGAGGAGACCGAGTTCTTCGCCGCCCGCATCTGCTCCCACGCCCGTCTCAACTATGACGACGTCTCCGACTGGGCCGAGCATGGCAAAGAGCTGTCTATCGACGCAGGCGTACTGGCCCAGCTGCCGCTGATGAAGGCGATGACCGAAGCACGCATCGCGTGGCGCACCGAACATGCGCTGGTATTCCCGGATCGTCCCGACTACGACTTCGAGCTGGGCGAAAATGGCGAAGTGCTGGCCATCCACGTCGAGCCGCGCCGCATCGCCAACCGCATGGTGGAAGAGTCGATGATCGCCGCCAACATCTGCGCCGGTCGCGTGCTGGGCAAGAGCGTCGGTTACGGCATCTTCAACGTTCACACCGGCTTTGACGAAGAGTCCCTCGACGGCGCCATCGACCTGCTGAAGAGTGCCGAAGCCCCGTTCGAGCGCGACGAGATCGCCAGCCTCTCCGGCTTCTGTGCCCTGCGCCGCTGGATCGACAACCTCGACACCCGCTGGCTGGATGGCAAGATCCGCCGCTTCCAGAGCTATGCGCTGATGTCCTCCGAACCGGGCGCCCACTACGGTCTGGGTCTGGATGCCTACGCCACCTGGACCTCCCCGATCCGTAAATACGGCGATATGGTCAACCATCGTCTGCTCAAAGCCGTCATCGCCGGCAAGACCCCGGGTGAGCGCCCGAGTCAGGAGCTCACAGAGCATCTGACCGCCTGCCGCCGCCTGCACCGCATGGTGGAGCGTGACATCGGCGACTGGCTCTATGTTCGCTACCTGAAAGCCGCGGCTGGCACCGATCAGGTATTCAACGCCGAGATCATCGACGTGATGCGTGCCGGTCTCAAGCTGCGTCTGCAGGAGAACGGCGCTGTGGTCTTCCTGCCTGCCCGCCATATTCTCGACAACAAGGATCGACTGGAGTGCAACTGGGACAACGGTCGCGTCTATCTGGACAAGACCGAAGTGGTTTATGAGCTCGGCCAGATCATCGAGGTCAAACTGACCGAAGCGGTGGAAGAGACCCGCTCCCTTATCGCCAAACCGGCGGTGGATCTGGTGCCGGGCCCGGCACCGGAAGCCCCGGCGGCCGAGAGTGCGCCAGCCGATAGCAGTGAAACACCCGCTGAGGCTGCCCCCAAGGCAGAATAAGCCGCGCAGAATCATCTGATCTGCCGAGAGCCCGCCATCGTGCGGGCTCTTTTTTGCCCAATACCCCGCCTTACAAGCCGCCATATATACCGTTATGGCACACAGTTCTAGCCACGATTGGCAGAGAACACAGTGAATGTCTCCACCAGCAGGGCTGAAAGCAACCATTATGTGCGCCGCCTCTCCTTTCTGACATATTAATCAAGGAGAAATATGTCTATACTCGCTTGGGTACAATCCAAGGGATATTGGTATGCAGGAATGGGACCCGGAACACTTCACCAACTTCGCTCAGTTATGCGAAGTGAGCCTCGCCACCATCCGTGAAAAGACCGATGCCGAACGCCTCTACCTCTGGCTGAAAGCCCCCGAACCGCAGCTCTACAGTTTTCAGCTCGATCACGGGCTGACCACGCTTGATCTCGCCCATCTCGGTCAACTGACCCTGCCCCACCACCTGATCGACAAGGCGATGGAGAAGGGACAACTGGTGATCGAGCAGCTCCAAGCACCGCCGGATCCCGGCGAAAATGAGGAGCCCGCCCAGCCGCAGTTACGCGCCTGTTTCCCTCTCAAGCGTCACATGAAACTGGAAGGGGTCATCTATCTGGAGACCCGCCGCCGCATCGATCGCCTCTCCTCCCACCAGCGTCAGGGTATCCAGCTCCTTATTCACTATCTGACGGCCGAGCTCAGCAATCACCTGCTCTCCAGCCAGGTCAATCAGGAGCGGGACCAGCGGCTCCATACCCAGACCGATCTGGTACAGAGTCAGGCACTGCAGGGCTCCTTCCTCACCATGTTGCAGGCGCTGCATATGGTCAGCGTCACCCTCTCCCGCAGTCGCAGCGAGAACGATCTGCTGCGGGATGCCGTGCTGCTGGCCCGTAAGGAGCTGCAGTTCGATCGGGTTGCCATCTTCCTGATCGAACCCGATGGCAAGACCATGCGCGGCACCTGGGGCACCAGCGAAGAGGGCGAGCTGATGGATGAACACAACTTCATCAGCCCCATTCCGGATCACCCCACGGTGCAAGAGGCGCTCAGGCGCAAGGACTACGTACTGGTGATGGAAGATACCCCCCTCTACTACGAGAAGCAGCAGGTGGGCCGTGGCTGGAACGCCATGGTATCGCTATGGGATGGCACCACCCCCATCGGCTGGATCGCCGCCGACAACCTGCTCTGGCACCGTCCGCTCAAAGCCTATCAGAGCGAGATCTTCAAACAGTACGCAGCCATCCTGTCGCAACTGCTGATCCGCCAGCGCACCCAGGAGCAGCTAGAAACCCTCAACCGCCAGCTGGAGGCCCGGGTCGCCGAGCGCACCATGCAGCTGGCCGAGACCAACCGGGCGCTGGAGGAGGCCAATCACCGCCTCTCCCTGCTGTCGCTGGAAGATCCCCTCACCGGCATCGCCAACCGGCGCCAGTGGGACATCACCATGCAGCGGGAGTGGGAGTGGGCACGACGCACCCAGAACCTGCTGGCGGTATTGATGATCGACGTCGACGAGTTCAAGGCCTACAACGACCACTTCGGCCATGCCAAGGGGGATCTCTGCCTGCAACAGGTGGCCCATGTGCTGCGGGATGCAGAGCGGCGCTGTACCAATCTGGTCGCCCGTTACGGCGGGGAGGAGTTCGTCATTCTGCTCTGCGCCCCCCAACCCGGTGAGGCCGAACAGCTGGCCGGACGGATCCACGATGGTCTTGCCCGCTTGAAAATGCCCCATCCCGCCTCGCGGGTTGCTGATTTCATTACGGTTAGCATAGGCTTTAGCTATCTGGTTCCCTCCCAGGACGGAGCATGGCAGACCCTGACCGAACAGGCTGACCAGGCGCTCTACCACGCCAAGTCACAAGGGAGGGCCCGCACTCTGGCCTATCGGTGATCCCATGCTGTTGCGTCGCTACCCCATCTTCAATCGTCGCCTGGCTCTGGTGGCCTACGGCATCGACTATCAGCTCAGCTCACCGGCCGAATGGCCTTCACTGGCGCAACATTGCCGCCTGCTGGCGCAGGGGCGTCAATATCTGGTGCCCTTCACCCACGAACAGCTCGATGAACAGCGTCCCATGCTGCTGGATCAGGACGCGATCCCGCTGGTTGAAGCCTCCAGTGAACGCCAGCCCAACTCGTTCCCGGTGCTGGAGCAGTGGCGCGACAGTCGGCGCAGACTGGCGGTACACGGCGCCAACCGGGATCCACGCTGGCTCGGCGCCAGCCGCCTGCTGGTGTACTGGATGGGGGAAGAGGGGATCTGTCAACCCACCGAACACAAGCGGATGGCGCTGAACATCGAAACCTGGGCGGATTTTCTCCCGCTGCGGGAGGCGGGGGTCGACTTCTTTGCCGGCGGCTTTCTCGCCCGTCCCGAGCTGGTCAATCAGCGGGCCAACCAGCCCGATATGGCGCTGGTACAACAGATCCTCCAGCTCATCTGCCACGAAGAGTTCTCCTTCGCCCAGGTAGCCCGCCTGCTGGAGCAGGATGCCTGGCTGCCCGGCCTGCTGCTCACCTACGTCAACGCCCCCGGCTTCGATCATGCCGCCCCCATCACCTCGGTACCCCGCGCCCTCTCCTATCTGGGGGAGCAGGAGATCCGCAAGTTCGTGTTGATCAACGGTCTGGCCCGGGTGAGCCAGCACATGCCGGAGGCCTGCACCCGCATGGCCATCGCCCGCGGCCGCTTCTGCGAGTTGATTGCCCTCACCGCCCTCGGTAAAGCGGAGGCAAGCTGGGCCTTTCTGGTAGGACTGGTGCTCGATGGCTCCCTGCTGTCGGAGCCGCTGATGGCCCACCTGCCCAAGAGCGTGCAGCGCGCCATCGAACTGCACGAAGGGCCACTCTTTCATCTGTTTCAGCTGGTCAGCACCTATGAACAGGGCAACTGGGCCCTGCTGGAACAGCTTGCCCCCAAATATCAACTCGATCCGGCCCAGCTCACCCCCGTCTATTTTCAGTCACAAATGTGGGGGCAAGCGTTTCTCACCAGCTAGGTGATGGCGAGGCGGGGAGCCACTGGCTAGAATGGGTTCCCTTTTTTCAGAGACTGACCCGCACCATGACGCTTTCCGGATTCCAAGGCCTGGTCTTTGACCTTGATGGCACCCTGGTCGACTCCATGCCGCTGCACCTCGCCGCCTGGGAACATACCGCCCGCGAGTTTGGCTTTCACTTCGACGCCGACTGGTTCTATGAGCTGGGTGGCATGCCGAGCCGCAAGATAGCCCTGCTGGTCGCACAGGAGCAGCAGATCCCCCTCGATCCGCTCGAAGTCACCCGCTGCAAGACCGCCCACTATGTGGCCAACCTGCACAAGGCGACCGTCTTTCCGGCCATGCAGGCGCTGGTCGAGCGCTATCATGGCGTCATCCCGATGGGGATCGGCACCGGCTCGCCTCGCGTCAACGCCGAGGCGGTGCTGCGCAACACCGGGCTGGATCGCTACTTCTCTGTGGTGGTCACCGCAGACGATGTGGAGCTGCACAAGCCCAATCCGGACACCTTCCTGCTGGTCGCCAGCAAGCTGGGGGTCGAGCCATCAGGCTGTCTGGTATTTGAAGATACCGGTATCGGGGTACAGGCCGGAGAAGCGGCGGGTATGCAGACCTGCATGGTCAAAGAGGGCAAACCGGTCGGCATAACGGCGTAGTGCGGAAAAAATATCGCCCTGCAAGGGGCGATAACCGGAACCGGCTCTCATACGGGACATGAATGAAAATGAGAGCAGGTTCCGTCAGCCGCTGACGCAGGGCGCATCAACGGGGAGTGCGGGGCAGACGATTACTCGTTGTTGCCGCCGCCCTGATTGTCGTCATAACGACCCGGCGCACCGTGGGGGCGCGGCGCCATGGAGACTCGCGGCTTGCGAGCACGCTGGATGTTCACCTGCGGACGGCCGGTGTGCATGGCGATGGTGGAGATCTTGGCCTTGTAGACCAGCTGCTGGTTACCATGAGCATCGGTCAGCAGCACGCTGTACTGGTCGAACCCGCTGATGGTGCCTTCCAGCTTGATGCCGCTCACCAGAAAAATAGCGACCTGACTGCGGTTCTTGCGCAACCAGTTGAGGGCAGAATCTTGCCCGTTCCCGAGGGAGAAGGCTTGCTCAATCGTGGAGTAGCTGGGGGATTCAGTTGTCATAAATTATTGTCCCGCGGAAAAAAAGTGGCGTTTGATTGTGCTAAATGGGCACTGGCTTGTCAAAGTCATTCTCACTCCCGCCAGCAATAGCGGCCTCCGGGGGCTGGTCGCTGACCAGCACAACTGCGATAATCGCCAGCTCTGGCTCTACCACGGGCCTTATCTGGGGTTTTATCTTGCATCCGGTTTCACACCAACACCACACCACCTATGTCCATGATGCCACTGCCTGCGAAGAGTGTGACCTGCTGATACCGGCCACACCGCTCGAGGTGGGACAGGCCAGCTGCTGCCCCCGTTGCGGACACACCCTGAGTCGCCACCTGCCACAGCAGGAGTTGCGGCCGCTCTCCTACGGGTTCGCGGCACTTATCATGTTCGTGCTCGCCAATGCCTTTACCTTTATGTCCTTCTCGGCCAAAGGGGTGGGTCAGGAGATGACCTTTTTGCAGAGCATCACCACCCTGGTGGATGAGGGCTATCTGTTTCTCGGCGCGGTACTGAGCCTGACCCTGATCGGCCTGCCACTGGTTTATATGGGATCCATCATGCTGGTGCTGTGGCGGGTCGATAAAGATCTGCACAGCAATGCCCTGCGCTCCCTCGGCCGTCTGCTCTGCCGGATCAAACCCTGGCTGATGGTGGATGTCTTTCTGGTGGGGGTGCTCATCTCGCTGGTCAAGCTGATGGGGATGGCCGACATCAAGATGGGGCTGTCATTCTGGGCTTTCGTCGGCTACACGGTGCTGCTCATCAAGATGATCTCCTCGCTGGATCAGATGTGGCTGTGGCAGCGGCTGTTCGGCCCTACCGAGTCGCGGGAGATCGACCCGGAAGCGGGCGCGCTGGAATCAGGCCTGGTGGGCTGCCATATCTGTGGCGCTCTGAGCGAGGTGGGCAGCCACAGCTGCTCCCGCTGCGGCGGCAAGCTGCATGCGCGCAAGCCGGGCGGCCTGAACCGCACCTGGGCGCTGCTGTTTACCTCCGCCATTCTCTACATTCCGGCCAACGTCTATCCCATCATGGATACGGTGTTTCTCGGTGATGACAGCCCCTCCACCATCCTCGGCGGTGTGGTGCTGCTCTGGGCAATGGGCTCCTACCCCATAGCGGCGGTGATCTTTTTCGCCAGCGTGGTGGTGCCGCTGGTGAAAATACTGGCGCTATTCTGGCTTTGCTATATGGTGCAGCGCGGCAATGTCACCTCCCCCCTCGGCAAGCTCAAACTCTATCGCATGACCGAATTTGTCGGACGCTGGTCGATGATCGACGTCTTCGTGGTGGCCATTCTGGCGGGCCTGATCCGGCTCGACAATCTGATGACCATCTATCCCGGCCCTGCGGCCGTCGCATTTGCAGGTGTGGTGCTGATCACCATGGTCGCCGCCATGAGTTTCGACTCCCGCCTGATCTGGGATTTACAACAAGGAGAACGCGAACGTGAGTGAGCGTAAAAAAAGGTGGAAACCGGGCTCTGACTTTCTGAGCTCTGCCGCCGCAATCTGGATGGTGCCCCTGCTGGCGCTGTTCATCGGTCTCTGGATGCTGTTCCAGCACTGGTACTCCCAGGGCCCAAGCTTCACCCTGACAGTCGCCACTGCCGAGGGCATAGTCGCTGGCAAGACGGTGATCCGCTCCCGCGAAGTGGACGTCGGCCGCATCGAGGCCGTCGAGCTGAGCGATGACTACAGCCATGCCGTGCTGAAAGGACGGCTGACCAATGCTGCCTCCGGCATGCTGCGCGGTGACAGCCAGTTCTGGGTGGTCAAGCCCAGAGTGGGCCGTGAAGGGGTATCGGGTCTGAGCACCCTGCTCTCCGGCGCCTATATCGAGCTCGCCCCCGGCAAGAAAGGTCGGGCGCGGGACGAGTACGCCATGCTCGACAAACCGCCGCTCGCCTCCCTCGATGCCAAGGGGCTGCGTCTAACCCTCAGCAGTCGCGACACTCGCGCGCTTGGGGAAGGCTCCCCGATCAACTATCAGGGCTTCACCATAGGTCAGGTGGAAGAGGCGAAGTTCCTGCCGGAAAAGAGCGAGATGCAGTATCAAATCTTCATCCACGCCCCCTATGACATTCTGGTGAGCAGCAACTCCCGCTTCTGGATGACCCCGGGCTTCGAGGTCTCCATGAGCAGCGAGGGGATGAAGGTGAAGATGGATTCGCTGGAGAGCCTGATCGATGGCGGCATCACCATGGGTCTGCCACCCGGCTGGGCGCCTGGCGAACCGGTCAAACAGATGGAAGGGTTCACCCTGTTCCAGGATGAGGCGAGCGTGCTGGCCGGTAGTCTGGATCAGTTCATCGACTACGTCTTCCTGTTCGATGACAACGTGGGTGGCCTGCACCCGGGCGCGGCGGTGCAGTATCGCGGCATTCGGGTCGGTACCGTCATCTCCGCCCCCTACCTCATCGAGGACAAGGGCGTGCAGATCTTCAAAAGCCGCCAGATCCCGGTGCTGGCTCGCATCGAGGTGCAGCGCCTCTCCCACCGCTATGCCAAGGCGGAGAAGGATCAATGGCGAGCCCTGTTCGGCAAGCAGTTCAAGGAGGGGTTGCGTGCCAGCCTCAAGACCTCGAGCCTGCTGACCGGCGGCAAGATCATCGATCTCAACTTCTATCCGGACGCACCACGTTTCGAGCAGGCCAAGCTGGCCGGTTATCAGGTCTTCCCCACCGTGCAGGGCGGGCTGGATCAGATCGAGCGCAAGGTGAACCTCATCCTCGACAAGTTTGTCGACATGGACATGGCAACCACCCTGACCAAGGTCAACGGGTCACTCACCACCCTGGATGGCACCCTGAAGAACATCAGTGCAGTCAGCGCCAACCTGAACAAGCTCACCGCCAAGGATTCCACCCAGCAGCTGCCCGCCTCGCTCAACGAGAGCCTCAAGCAGTTGCAGGAGACCTTGCAGGCCTATGATGCCCAGTCGCAGACCAATCAGGACCTGCGCCAGTCGGTGCAGACCCTCAATCAGTTGATGCGCGAACTGCAGCCGCTGGTGCACTCCCTCAACGAGCAGCCCAGCTCGCTGATCTTCGATCGCGCGCATCCATCGGACCCTGAGCCCAAGCGAGGCAAACAATGAAAAAAGAGATCCTGACGCTGGCCCTGCTGGGCCTGCTGGCGGGTTGCAGCAGCCAGCCAAGTCTGCACTACTACTCGCTCGATGCCGACAACCAGCAACCCGTGACGGCACCTGCCCAACCGCAGCACCAGCTGGTGCTGCGCCCGGTGGCGCTGGCCAGCCAGCTCGACCGGATCAGTCTGGTCTATCAGCTGGAAGGGCAAGAGCTGCACTTCACCGAGTACCATCGCTGGGCCGGTGCGCTGGACGATCAGCTCAACCAGCTCACCCTCAATGGCCTCTCCACCCGCCTGCCAGGCTGGGTGGTGCGGCAGGATGGCGCCCGCAAGGGGCCGGTGCTGACCATTCTGGTGGAGCGCTTTCAGGGCCGTCATGACGGCAGCGCCGTGCTGAGCTGTCGCTGGCGCCTGCTGGCGGAAGATGGCACCGTGCTGCGCGATGCTCCCTTCCGTCAGGAGCGGGTACTGCCGGCCGATGGCTACAACGCGCTGGTGAACGAGCTGGGTCAGGGCTGGCAACAGCTGCTCGACCAAATCGCCGCCGAGGTGCGCCAGAGCGCCAGCTAATCGGCCATCCGCCGATTGCAGAGATAAAAAAACGACGCCAGCTGGCGTCGTTTCACATTGCAGCCCACCGCGAAAGAAAGTGTTGAGTCTATTTTTGAATCTTCGCAATCTAGCTGAAACCTGATGTCATAACGGAGTAGCACATTTCCGATATTCTGAAGGACTGGCCCCCACCCGTTTTTTGAACACTCGCGAGAAATAGAGCTGATCGTCATAGCCTACCTGCTGTCCTATGGTTGCCACCGACAAGGGGGTAGTTTGAAGCAGAAGTTTGGCCCGCATGATCCGCTGATCTTCCCGCCAGCGCACTATGCTCACCCCCACCTGCTCGCGGAACAGGTGGGCCAACCGCGAGGGGGACAAGAAGACCTGCTCCGCCAGCTCCTCCACCGAGATCTCGGCGCAGAGCGACTCGCTCAAGATCTGGCACGCCTGGTGAACTCTGTGATCTATGGTGGGGTAGGCACTGAGGGAGGAAGCCTCGTAACAGCGGATGAGCAGCCGCTCCAGCAGGTTCATGGCGAGCTGCTCCGACATGGGTCTGAGCTGCTGGTGGGTCTCTTCGATGTCGAGGAAGAGGGCGTCAAATTCGGCGAGCAGCTGGCTGTCAGCCAGTTGCAATCGCCCCACCCGCTCCGTCACCTGAGGCCACTTGAGCCAGTCGGCCCAGTAGGCCCGCGGCCGGAAATAGACCCAGCGGTGATACCACTCTCGGGCATCCGGCGCCCGGCCGTAATAGTGCACGGCCGCGGGCGGGAACAGCAGCAGGTCGCCGGGCTCCACGGTGAAGGCATGATCCCCCTGAAAGATCTGCCCCTTGCCCCTGATGGTCAGGTTGACGATGAAACCTTTCATACCCTGGGGCCGGTCGATGATGAAGTCGAGGGCGCTCCCTTGCTCTATGGGGGTCATGCCCGAGACCAGGAAGACGTCGAAGGCATAGCCCGGCAGCAGGGGGTTGAGTTGTTTCGGCTTCTCTTTTTGCATCGAGGACATGGCGGAAAACAGCGCTTGGGTAAAAAAATCGGCTTGGGCCATTGTAAAGACTCACCTTGGGAACGCGCTATCCGGCGCGTGGCGCCGTGTGAAATTGGTGAACTGGCTCACAACGGGATGTGTCGTAAGCCATGGGGTAACCCTCTGCAGGCACGCAGCACGCGGGCCTGCACCGGTTGGACAGGATCAGATGCGCGCCTTGCGGACCTGTTTGTAGCGGTCGAACAGCACGGCGGCGAGCAGGATGAGGCCACGCACCACGTACTGAGCAAACGGGGATATGTTGAGCAGGTTCATGGCGTTCTCCATCAGCCCCAGGATCAGCACCCCGGCGATGATGTAGGAGATCTTGCCGATCCCCCCCTTCATGGAAACCCCTCCCAGCACGCAGGCGGAGATCACCACCAGCTCGAAGCCAATGGAGGTCATCGGCTGACCCGAGGTCATGCGCGAGGCGAGTATGATGCCGGCGATGGAGGCAATCAGCCCGGTCATGGTGAAGATGATGATCTTGGTGCGCACCACGTTGACCCCGGCCAGACGCGCCGCCTCCTCATTGCCCCCCATAGCTAGGGTGTTGCGACCGAAGGTGGTCTTGTTGAGCAGCAGGCCGAACAGCACGAAGCAGACGGCGGTCAGCCAGACCGGGGTCGGGATGCCGAGCAGAGCGGAGTTGCCGAGCTCGAAGAAACGCTCCTCGACGATGCCCACCGCCTTGCCGTCGGAGATGATGTAACCCACCCCGCGCGCCATCTGCATTGTAGCGAGAGTGGTGATAAGGGCGTTGATCTTGAATTTGGCCACCACGATGCCGTTGATGAGGCCAAACAACACCCCCACCGACATGCCGGCCAGGATGCCCACCGTGATGCTCTCGGTGGCGTTGATGCCCACCGCGCAGGCGACGCCGGAGCAGGCAACCACTGAGCCCACCGACATGTCGAACTCGCCGGAGGCGAGGCAGAACAGCATGCCGCAGGCCACCATGCCCGACATAGAGACGGCGAGCCCGAGCCCGCGCATGTTGATCAGGCTGGCGAAGTTGGGTACCAGCACGCAGGCCAGCAGGAACAGGATGGCGAAGATCACCAGCATGCCGTATTGATCCCAGACGCGGGCCAGTTGCAGGCGGGAGCCGCTGGCAGTCGCGGCGCTGGCGGCCTGGCCGACTGAGGTAGTAGTTGTCATGGTATTTCTCCTGATAATTCCGGGTGCTATCTCGTTGCGGTCAGCAGATCAACGGGCCGGCATGGCCAGATTGAGCGCCTTGACCTCGTTGGCCTCATCGTGGGAAAGCTCGCCGGCGATCTCCCCCTCCCGCATGACCATGATCCGGTCCGCGATGCCCAGCACTTCCGGCAGCTCGCTCGATACCACCACCACGGCGATGCCCACCTTGGCCAGATCGTAAATCACGTTGTAAATCTCGTTCTTTGCCCCGACGTCGATGCCGCGGGTCGGCTCGTCGAGCAAGATGACCTTCATGTCCTCGGAGAGCCAGCGCCCCAGAATGGCCTTCTGCTGGTTGCCACCAGAGAGGTTCATGATGGCCTGCTGGGGAGACGGGGTCTTGACCCGCATGTCGCGGATCCGCAGCCTCGCGTTCTCGTCCTCCCACTGCTGGTTGATCCAGAAGCCCCCCCACGCGTGGTGACGGCGGGCACTGATGTTGATGTTCTCCTGCACTGAGTGAATGGGGATGATGCCGAGCGCCTTGCGATCTTCGGTACAGAGCATGATGCCGCTGCGAATGGCGTCGATGGGGCTGCCGATGACCACCGGCTTGCCGAACACCGCTATCTCGCCGCAGTGCATCTTGTTGGCGCCGAAGATGAGCTTCATCAGCTCGCTGCGCCCGGCTCCCACCAGCCCGAAGATGCCGAGGATCTCCCCACGTTTGACCTCGAACGATACCGGTGCCTTGAGCCCTGGTCCCATCAGGTTATCTACCTTGAGGCCCGCCTCGCCGAGCGGCCTTGGGCTGTAGCCATAGATGTCGGTCAGCTCACGCCCCACCATGGTCTTGACCAGCAGATCCCGGTCCACCTCGGCCATGGAGGCGAAGGTGCGCACGAACTGGCCATCCTTGAATACCGTGATGGCATCGCACAGGGCGAAGATCTCGTCCATCCGGTGGGAGACGTAGAGAATGACCTTGCCCTCGTCACGCAGTTGTCGGATGACCCGAAACAGCTGCTCGATCTCGCGGGACGACAGGCTGCTGGTCGGCTCGTCGAAGGCGATGACGCTGGCATCCCGGGTCAAGGCCTTGGCGATCTCCACCATCTGCCACTGCCCCAGCGACAGGTACTTGAGCGGCGTCTCGGGGGAGACATCCATGCCGAGGCGCGCCAGCTGCTTAGCCGCATCCTGATAGAGCTTCTCCCGATCGATGACCCCGCGCCGGGTCGGCAGTTGACCGAGGTAGATGTTCTCGGCCACCGTCATCTCGGGCACCAGGTGCAACTCCTGATAGATGATGGCGATCCCGCTCTCCAGTGCATCGACCGTGCTCTGAAAGACCCGCTCCTGGCCGGCCAGCTTCACCACCCCGGTGGTGGGCGACTGGAAACCGCTCAGGATCTTGAGCAGGGTGGACTTGCCTGCGCCGTTTTCCCCCATCAGCGCGTGCACCGTGCCATGCTGGCAGGAGAAGGAGACGTTCTTCAGCGCCTTGACGCCGGGAAACTCCTTGCTGATGCCACAAAACTCTAGATAAGGAACTGACTGATTCATGTTTCACTCCAGCCGACCGGCATGGCGTGCTTCGCCATGCCGGTCTCGGTGTCAGGGTTTAAATGGCGTCAATCACAGACCTTTCTTCTGCAGCTCGACCTTGAAGTTGTCGCGGGTGATGAGCACCACGTCGGTCACCTCGGTGAACTTGGCCGGTTCGGCGCCGTTGACTACCCAGTCATGGAGCATCTGGATGCTCTTGTAACCGTGCACGTCCGGGCTGGGCAACAGGGAGCCCAAGAAGCCGGTGGCGCTGGACTTGGAGAGCTCGTTCACCGCATCCACCCCGTTGATGCCTATGCCGATGACATTCTCGGCCTTGAAGCCCTGCCCTTCGGTGGCGCGCACGCCGCCCAGCACTGTGTTGTCATTCATGCCGACGATGAGCCAGTTCTTCACCTCGGGGTGCTGCACCAGCATGGAGTTGGCGGCATCCAGCGCCCCCGGAATGTCGTTGGCCTTGGTGGGTGAGCGGTAGATCTGGCCTTCGGGGAAACCGGCGGCCTTGAGCGCGCTCAGGGAACCTTCGACCCGGCGACGGGCAGTGTCGAGCTCGTCGGCGGTGATGGCGAGCACCCCGGTCGCCTTCACGTCCCACTGGCGTTTTTGCATCTCCTTGTAGAGCTCCTGGCCCTGGCGTTCACCAATCTTGGTGGCAGCCATCATCACCAGCGGCACCTGCTCCATGGGCTGGCCCTTGGCGTTGACGAACTGGTCGTCCACCGTGATGACCTTCAGATCCATGCTGTTGGCCTTGGCCATGATGGCGGCCCCGAGCTTGGGATCCGGGGTGCAGATGACGAAGCCCTTGGCGCCGTTGGCCGCCAGGCTGTCGATGGCATTGAGGGTTTTCTCACCATCGGGGACGGCGATCTTGATCACCTCGAAGCCGAGATCCTTGCCCGCCTTGTCGGCGAAGTTCCATTCGGTCTGGAACCATGGCTCCTCCGGCTGCTTGACCAGGTAGCCCAGCTTCAGCGCCTCGGCCGAGAAAGCAGAATTTGCCATACCAAGGGCAAACCCCATTGCGATCATGCTGTTAACGATTTTGTTCATGCGAGTGTCTCCAGGTGTTCTATCAATCCATGTATCCACGCAGTGCTGCTCATTGAGTCAATCAAATCGCAGCCATATAAAAACATGCTTAAACAGTACGTTATTGTTGTTGCTGGTTGAGCGAACCAAGTTGTAATCGTTTTCACATGGAAAAATGGAGAGCAGGATCACGCCATGAAATTGCAGCCGTTTTGTCTATGTTTTCAGCAAAATAATCACATATCCGATCTTCGATGGCCGTCACCCTCTTGCCGGCATAGCGTTTAAATCCATATTTCCAGCAGCCAATGGCTAACTGCCCGTCCGGTCCATCTCCTATGGTTCCTCACCAGTTACCCCTCATTGATGGTCAGGAGCACTTATGTCTGAGCACCCCAGGTCCGAGCAGATCACCATCGGACTCGATTTCGGCAGCGATTCGGTCAGGGCACTCGCCGTGCGCTGCCAGGACGGCGCCGAGCTGGCAACCCAGGTCGTCTATTACCCGCGCTGGCAGGCCGGTCGTTACTGTCAGCCGGTCACCAACCAGTTTCGCCACCACCCCCTCGACTATCTGGAATCCATGGAGCAGGCGGTGGTGGCGGTGGTGAGCCAGCTCACCCCGAGTCAGCGCGCCGCCGTGCGCGGCATCGGGGTGGACAGCACAGGCTCGACACCAGCCCCCATCGATGCGCAGGGGCGTGTGCTGGCCCTGCGTCCGGAATTTGCCGACAACCCCAACGCCATGTTCGTACTGTGGAAGGATCACACCGCCATCGAGGAGGCGGAGGCCATCACGGCGCTGTGCCACGGCGGCCAGTTCCCCGACTACAGCCGCTACATCGGCGGGGTCTACTCCTCCGAGTGGTTCTGGGCCAAGATCCTGCACGTCTCCCGAAGTGACGCGGCGGTGCGCACCGCCGCCTGCAACTGGATCGAGCTGTGCGACTGGGTTCCCGCCATCCTGAGTGGTACCCAGGCCCCGGCCGACATCCGGCGCGGGCGCTGCTCCGCCGGCCACAAGTCTCTCTGGCACCCGAGCTGGGGCGGCCTGCCCCCCGCCGACTTCCTTAATGCCCTGGATCCCCTGCTGACCGAGGATCTCGACTACCCGCTCTTTACCGACAGCTGGACCGCTGATCTGCCGGTCGGCACCCTGACCCCCGAGTGGGCGGAGCGGCTGCATCTCTCCTGCGAGGTGGTGATCGCCGGCGGCGCCTTTGACTGCCACATGGGGGCGGTGGGGGCCGGGGCCAGCAAAAATGCGCTGGTCAAGGTGATCGGTACCTCCACCTGCGACATCCTGATCGCCGACGAGGCCACCATCGGCGATCGGACCATTGCCGGGATTTGTGGCCAGGTGGACGGCAGCGTGGTGCCGGGCATGGTGGGGCTGGAGGCGGGACAATCGGCATTCGGCGACATCTATGCCTGGTATCAGCGCCAGCTCAGCTGGCCGCTGGAGAGCCTCGCCGCCCAGTATCCGGAGCTGCGCACCGCCATCGAGGCCCACAAGCGAGATCTGCTGCCAAGCCTCGCCGCCGCCTGGGAGCAGCAGCGCGATCTGGCCCACCTACCGGTGGTGCTCGACTGGTTCAACGGTCGCCGCACCCCATACGCCAACCAGCGCCTGCAGGGCACCGTCACCGGGCTCAACCTCGGCACCGATGCCCCCGATCTCTTTGGTGCCCTGGTGGCCTCCACCGCCCTCGGGGCTCGCAGCATCATGGAGTGCATGACCCACCAGCAGGTGCCGGTAGAGCAGGTGATCGCCCTTGGCGGCATCGCCCGCAAGTCGGCCACCGTGATGCAGACCTGCGCCGACGTGATGAACAGGCCCATTCAAGTAGTGGCCTCGGATCAGTGCTGCGCCTTGGGGGCTGCCATCTTTGCCGCCGTAGCGGCCGGGATCCACGACGATGTGGCCAAGGCCCAGCGCCACATGGCGAGCGCCGTGGAGCGCACCCACCAGCCTAACCCTGAGCGGGTCGCCGAATACGAACGCCTCTACCAGCGCTATCTTTCCTGGGGCGCCGCCGCCGAGCCGCTCTACAACCGGGGGGTACCGGCATGAACCTCAAGATGCTCAAGGAGCAGGTGCTCGTCGCCAACCTGGATCTGCCGCGCCACGAGCTGGTGACCTTCACCTGGGGCAACGTGAGCGGCATCGACAGAGAGCGCAATTTGGTGGTGATAAAGCCAAGCGGCGTCAGTTACGAGCGGATGCTGCTAGAAGACATGGTGGTGCTGGATCTGGCCGGCAAGCAGGTGGAAGGCACCTTGCGCCCCTCCTCCGACACCGCCACCCACCTGGTGCTCTATCGCGCCTATCCCGAGCTTGGCGGCGTGGTGCACACCCACTCCACCCACGCCACCGCCTGGGCCCAGGCGGGGCGCTCCATCCCCATTTTCGGCACCACCCAGGCCGACTACTTTCACGGCGAAATCCCCTGCTCCCGCCTGCTCACTCCGGGCGAAGTGGAGGAGGATTACGAGGGGCTGACCGGTCATCTCATCGTCGAGACCCTCAAGCAGACCCCCATTCTCACCATGCCGGGGGTGCTGGTGGCCAACCACGGCCCCTTCAGCTGGGGCAAGAGTGCCGAAGACGCGGTGCACAACGCCGTGGTGCTGGAGGAGGTGGCGCGCATGGCCTGGCTCACCGGCCAGATAAACCCGGGGGCACGCCCCCTGCCCGATTACCTGCTGGAGAAGCACTACCAGCGCAAGCATGGCAAGCACGCCTATTACGGCCAGACAAAAGCATAAACAGAGGACACCAAGATGGAATTGATGAAACAGCTGGAAGTGTGGTTCCTGGTCGGCAGCCAGCACCTATATGGCGCCGCCACCCTGAAGCAGGTGGCCGATCACGCCCACACCATCACCAGCCAGCTCAACGAGCGCGCCGGCCTGCCGGTCAAGATCGTGCTCAAACCCACCGGCACCACCCTAGACGAGATAAACGCGGTAGCCCGCGATGCCAATCACGACCAGCACTGCATCGGGCTCATGGTGTGGATGCACACCTTCTCCCCCGCCAAGATGTGGATCCCGGCACTCAGCCAGTTGCAAAAACCCCTGTTGCAGTTCCACACCCAGTTCAACCGGGATCTACCGTGGAGCGAAATCGACATGGACTTCATGAACCTGAACCAGACCGCCCACGGCGGCCGCGAGTTCGGTTTCATGGGGGCCCGGCTGCGGCTGCCGCGCACCGTGGTAGTCGGCCACTGGCAGGATGAAGAGGCCCACCGCAAGCTGGGCAACTGGATGCGGGTCGTCGCCGCCATTCACGACAGTCGCCACCTGAAGATCGCCCGCTTTGGCGACAACATGCGCAACGTGGCGGTCACCGAGGGCGACAAGATTGAGGCCCAGATCCAGTTCGGCTATCAGGTGAACTACCACCCGGTCGGCGATCTGGTGAAGGTGATCGACGCCATTCCCGCAAGCGACATCGAGGCGCTGCTGGTCGAATACGAAGAAACCTATACCCTCACTGAGGCGGTGCAAGCGGGCGGGCCTCTGCGCGCCTCCCTCTATGAGGCGGCGCGCCAGGAGCTGGGGATGAAGAAATTCCTCACCGACGGCGGTTTTGGCGCCTTTACCACCACCTTTGAAGACCTTCACGGCCTGCACCAGCTGCCGGGGCTCGCCTGCCAGCGCCTGATGCAGCAAGGCTTCGGTTTCGGCGCGGAAGGGGACTGGAAGACCGCGGCCCTGCTGCGCACCCTCAAGGTGATGGGGGCCGGTCTTGTGGGCGGCACCTCCTTCATGGAGGACTACACCTACCACCTGGAGGCAGGCAACAACCTGGTGCTGGGGGCCCACATGCTGGAGGTGTGCCCCTCCATCGCCGCCGGTAAACCCGTGCTGGATGCCCAGCATCTGGGCATAGGCAAGAAGGCCGACCCGGCACGCCTGCTGTTTGCCGCCCCCGCCGGCAAGGCGGTCAACGCCAGCCTGATCGATCTGGGCAACCGCTTCCGGCTGGTGGTCAATCAGCTGGAAGTGGTGGACTTGCCAGAAGCCATGCCCAAACTGCCGGTGGCGAGCGCCCTGTGGCAGCCCATGCCGGACCTGCAGACCAGTGCCGAGGCCTGGATCCTGGCCGGGGCCGCCCACCACTCTGTATTCACCCAATCGGTGGACATAGCGCAGCTGCGCACCTTCGCCGACATCATGGGTATCGAGTTCGTGGTGATTGACGAGCACACTCGCATCCCCGAGCTCAAGCAGACGCTGCTGTGGAATGAGGTGTACTACAAAGTGTGCAACTAATTAACCACTGGATGACTCACGATTTGTCACAGTGGATCTCTGCCCATATAAAAAAACGACGCCAGCTGGCGTCGTTTTTTTATGGGCGAGTGTCAGGCGATGACTCACGCCTTGGCGGGCTGGCTCAGGCGAGCAACCGCTTCGACGTGCATGGCGTGGAGGAGGAACATGTCAATCGCTCCGCGCCAATGTCCGATTACGCTTTCGCTGGCAAGCTCAGGCGGGCAACCGCTTCCACATGCATGGAGTGCGGGAACATATCGACCGGTTGCACCTCGTCCAGCACGAAGCCTTGCTTGACCAGCCAGGCGAGGTCGCGGGCCAGGGTCTGCGGGTTGCAGGAGACATAGACCAGACGGCGGGGCGCCATGGCGACCAGGGTCTGCAATACGGCCTTGTCACAGCCTTTGCGAGGCGGATCCATCACCACCACGTCAGCGGTCACGCCCTGGGCGTGCAGCTCGGGCATCAGCTGCTCGGCCTTGCCGACGTGGAATTCGGTGTGCTCGATACCGTTGAGGGCGGCGTTGCGGCGGGCATCGCTGATGGCGCTCTCCACCGACTCGATCCCCACCACCTTGGCGGCCTTGCCAGCCAGGAACAGGGAGATGGTACCGATACCGCAATAGATGTCGAACACTGTCTCGTTGCCGGTCAGCTCGGCGTACTCGAGGGCGCTGGAGTAGAGCACATCGGTCTGGGTCGGGTTGTTCTGGAAGAAGGAGAGCGGCGAGATCTCGAACTCGAGTTCGTGGATCTTGTCGCGGATCACCCCTTCGCCCAACAGTACCCGGTTGGTGGCCCCCAGAATGCGGTTGGTGCGCTCATCGTTGATGTTCTGCACCAGGGTAGTAACCGGTAGATCGCTCAGGGCTGCCAACAGTTCGGCTTCGAACGGTAACTCCTCGCCCAAAGTGACCAGCACCACCATCAGTTCGCCGCTCTTGAAGCCCTTACGGGTCATCAGGTTACGCACGCAGCCGCTGTGGTTTACTTCGTCATAGGCGGCGATGTCATGCGCGCGCATCCAGTTGCGCACCCGGGCGTTGAGCTCCACGTGCAGCGGATCCTGCACCGCACAGTCATCGGCGGGGATGAGATCGTGGGAGTGCTTGCGATAAAAACCGATCTCGGCACCGGCGTCACAGCCACGCACCGCATATTGCGCCTTGTTGCGATAGGCGAACGGGCTTTCCATGCCAAGGATATCCTTGACCGGGGTGTCACCCAGCCCGACCTGTTCCAGTGCGCTCTGCACCAAGGCCTGCTTGAGCTTGAGCTGGGCCGGATAGGCCAGCGGACGTACCTGACAGCCACCGCACTCGGTGTTGGGACAGAAATCGGCAACCCGATCGGCGGAGGGCTGGAGCAGCTCGGCAACCTTGCCGTGCAGATAGTTCGGCTTGACCTCGGTCAGCTCCACCAGCGCCTGCTCACCGGGCAGCAGACCTTCGACAAACAGGGGGCGATCGAACAGGCGTCCTTTGCCATCTCCTTTGTCGGTCAGTTCCAGGATCTCGATCTGGTGTTGATGTCCCACTAACGGCATGAGCGGCTCCAAAAGTACTAAAAATGGGGGGTGATGAACGCGGCAGAGCCATGCCCATCGAGAAAAGGTGGCAGAGTTTAGCGGAGATCCGGCCAAATTGCAGGCATAAAAAGCCTGCTTGTTGCAATGGTCATTGCCCTAGGCTAACTGCCGGGGGTGGCCACCTTTCGGGTTGCGGCAAATTTAGCCCTTGGGCCGCAACGCCCAGCCTGTTAAAATTCCGCCCTTGAAATTATCCTGGGCCCCGCGCCCGTTCTAGCTAAGGTCTACCGCGATGCGTACCAGCCAATATCTGCTTTCCACTCTCAAGGAAACCCCCTCCGACGCTGAAGTTGTCAGCCACCAGCTGATGCTGCGCGCCGGGATGATCCGTAAACTGGCCTCCGGCATGTATGCCTGGTTGCCAACCGGTCTGCGGGTACTGAAGAAAATCGAGAACATTGTTCGCGAAGAGATGAACAATGCTGGTGCCGTCGAAGTCTCCATGCCGGTGGTACAACCCGCCGAGCTGTGGCAGGAGTCCGGCCGCTGGGATGACTACGGTCCCGAGCTGTGCCGTCTGACCGACCGTCACAACCGTCCCTTCGTGCTGGGCCCGACCCACGAAGAGGTGATCACTGCGCTGGTACGTTACGAAGTGAACAGCTACAAGCAGCTGCCGCTCAACCTCTACCAGATCCAGACCAAGTTCCGCGACGAAGTGCGCCCCCGTTTCGGCGTGATGCGCGGCCGCGAATTCCTGATGAAGGATGCCTACTCCTTCCACATCGACAAAGAGTCTCTGGTCGATACCTACGAGAAGATGCACGCCGCCTACTGCAAGGCGTTCACCCGCATGGGTCTGAACTTCCGTCCGGTGCAGGCCGATACCGGCTCCATCGGGGGTACCGGTTCCCACGAATTCCAGGTGCTGGCCGAGAGCGGTGAAGACTTGATCGCCTTCTCCGACAGCTCCGATTACGCCGCCAACATCGAGATGGCCGAAGCACTGGCACCGGCTGGTGAGCGCCCTGCCGCCACCGCAGCCCTGACCAAGGTTGCCACCCCGAACGTCCACACCATCGACGAAGTGGCCGCTTTCCTGAACGTGGCACCGACCGCCATCGCCAAAACCCTGCTGGTACTGGCAGAGGAAGATGAGCACGGCAAGCAGGCCGTTATTGCGCTGGTACTGCGTGGCGACCACGAGCTGAACGAAATCAAGGCAGAGAAACTGGCTGGCGTGGCTAACCCGCTGACCTTCGCCAACGACGAGCAGATCAAAGCTGCCGCCGGTTGCGATGCAGGTTCCATCGGCCCGGTCGGCTTTGCCGGTCGCATCATCGTCGATCGCAGCGCTGCCCATCTGGCGGACTTCGTCTGCGGCGCCAACGAAACCGGCTTCCACCTGACCGGTGCCAACTGGGATCGCGACATCGCTACCTATGAAGTTGCCGACCTGCGCAACGTGGTAGAAGGCGACCCGAGCCCGTGTGGCCAGGGCAAGCTGCTGCTCAAGCGCGGTATTGAAGTGGGCCACATCTTCCAGCTGGGTACCAAGTACTCCGAAGCGATGAAGGCGAGCGTGCTGAACGAAGCTGGCAAATCCGTCACCATGGAGATGGGTTGCTACGGTATCGGGGTTTCCCGTCTGGTGGCTGCGGCCATCGAGCAGAACAACGACCAGTACGGCATCATCTGGCCGGACGCCATCGCCCCGTTCGAAGTGGCCATCGTGCCGATGAACATGCACAAGTCCGAGCGCGTAGCCGAACAGGCACAGCAGTTCTACGCCGAGCTGAAAGCGGCCGGTGTGGACGTACTGTTCGACGACCGTAAAGAGCGCCCGGGCGTGATGTTCGCCGACATGGAACTGCTGGGTATCCCGCACGCCATCGTCATCGGCGATCGCGGTCTGGACAACGGCGTGGTGGAGTACAAGTGCCGCCGCACCGGCGAGAAGCAGGAAGTGGCCATCAGCGACATCGTCGCCATGCTCAAGGCCAAGCTGGGCCGTTAATTCCGCCCCCTTACCTGAATAGAAAAGCGCGCCATTTGGCGCGCTTTTTGTTTCTGTGTGCTGACGACGGCAACCGGATGAAGGGTTGCCTCAGGGATTGCGACCGATAAAGAGGTCGGTCACGTGGCAGCTGCTTCTGGCTTCCAGCGCGTCGAGCATATAGGCCGCCGCATCTTCCGGGGTCATGAAGCCACTCGGGTCCACGTGATCCGAGTTGTCCCAGAATTCGCTGCGGATCCCGCTCGGATAGAGGTTGACCAGCCGCAGTGGCGAGCCTTTCAGCTCGGCGCGCAAGGATTCGAGAAAGCCGCGCATCCCCCATTTGGAGGCGCAGTAGAGGCTCTCGTTGGCCTTGCCCACCTGTGCGGCGGAGGAGAGCACATTGGCCAGCACTCCGCCTTTCTCCCCGATAAGCCGCACCGTCTGCTGGGCCACCAGAATGGTAGAGATGAGATTGCTCTCCACCACCCGGCGGATCTGCTCGGCGGTGTAGACACCGACCGGGCCAAACTCGCCCACCCCGGCGCAGTGGATCACCATGTCGGGCTGCCCGCCCCACTCCACCGCAGCGGCGAAGGCGACGTCGACCTCTTCATGGTGCGCCAGATCGGCGGCGATGCCGATCACCGCGCTGCCGAGCAGTAGCTCCTGCTCCTGCAGTCGCTGATAACGGCGCCCCATCATGGAGACCTGATGGCCCCGCTCAACCAGTCCGATGGTCAGCGCCCGGCCAAGACCAGAACCGGCACCTGTCACTATGATGTGGCCCATTATCGCTCCTCGTCGTCAGTTGACGGTCAGATTAGAAAGTGAATTCGCCGCCCATGAACCAGCCATCGACAGACTGATCGATATTGGCGAAGTCGACCTTGGCTTCACGCCAGCCGGCACGCAGCTTGATCGGCATGGAGGAGAACTTGTAGGAACCACCCAGACGGTAGTCATAGTTGTCCGCATCGTGAGTGCGCAGATCGCCGAAGAAGGCGATGCCGGAGCCCGGGATCTTCACTTCGCTGCCGGCATAGGCCATCAGGGTATCTTCGTCATAACCCTTGCGACCGAAGTAGACCTGCTCGCCATCGTAGTGACGGCCGGTCATACCCAGATCGATCTTGAACAGATCGTTGTTGAACAGACGGTAGTAGAGGCTCAGATCGTAGGCAGTCAGATCGTTTTTGAAGTTGCCGCCGGAGGTGCTGAAATCGGAGACTTCAAACTTGGCGTTCGGCAGGAAGATGATGCCGTGTTCCAGTTGCAGATAGCCGTTCCAGTTGTAGCTGTCGTCATAGCTGCCATCAGCACTGGTGCCATAAGCCTGACCACTGCCCTTGGCGGCCCATACGTCGGCACCGGCGGCAAAACGCCAGTCGTCAGCGGCCATGGCACTCTGGCTGCACAGAGCCAGCACAAAACCGGCAATCAGCGTCTTTTTCATTACGTCACTTCCTCTTGCATACATGGAAAAGAGCACTATTTTACTCGGTGCAGCCAAAATACCCAGCGTCAATCCTGAACAAACGACGACAAATGTCAGTGCTTCATATGCTTCATCTCTGCCATCGGCTCAATCGGCTTCACCGGCAGTGACAGCTCCAGCTGCTGACCATCATCCATGGTGAGGGTGAGCGGGAAAGGGGTCTGCTCGGAGAGCGTGCCCACCTCGAACAACATGATGTGCAGGCTGCCCGGTTTCAGCACCGCCTCGCCCTTGGCCGGGATCTCGATATTCTCGACCTGACGCATCTTCATCACACCATTCTCGTGCAGGTGAGTGTGCAGCTCGGCACGCCCCGCCGCCGCAGAAGCCGCCGCCACCAGCTTGACCGGCTGGTCGGCGTCATTCTTCAGCACCATAAAGGCGGCAGTGTTGGGGGAGCCCGGCGGCAGCAGCCGCACATAACCGTCGACAGCCTCGACCTTGGCCAGTGCAGGCGCCGTCATACCCAGAACCAGCAGAGAATAAAACGCACGTTTAAACATGGTTGAAATCCTTTTATGATGTTGTTAAACGGCGCCAAGGTTACCCCAGCGGCAACCTTTTTTGCACCTTTCAATAACAAGGATTTAGACATGGCCCCCATTCTCATTGCCGAGCAGCAGGATGGCTTGCTCACCCTGACCCTCAACCGCCCCGACAAGCGCAACGCCCTCAATACCGAGCTCTATAAGAAACTGGTGGCAGCGCTGCGAGAGGCGGCAGCCGATGAGGAGGTGCATGTCCTGCTGTTGCAGGGGCAGCAAGATTGCTTTACCGCGGGCAATGATCTGGCCGATTTCATGGGCAAAAGCGCGCTGGAGCCCGATGACCCCATACTGCAGTTCCTCCACACCCTAGCGGATTTCCCCAAACCCGTGATCGCCGCTGTTGGCGGCCCGGCGGTGGGGATTGGCACCACCATTTTGCTGCACTGCGATCTGGTCTATCTGGCGGATAACGCCCGCTTGCAGCTCCCCTTTGTCGAGCTGGGGCTGGTGCCGGAGTTTGCCTCCAGCCTGCTGCTGCCGCGTCTGGTGGGGCACCTCAAGGCAGCCGAGCTGTTGCTGCTGGCCGAGGCGATTGATGCCGAGGAGGCGCTGCGACTCGGGCTCGCCAACAAGGTGGTGGCGGCCGATGGATTGCTCTCCCTTGCCCGCGAGCAGGGGCTGAAGCTGGCGGCCAAACCGCCCAGAGCGCTGCAAAAGAGCAAGGCGCTGCTGAAACAGGAGCTCAAACAGGCGGTGCACTTTGTCATCGATCTGGAAGCGCGCGCCTTCGCCCAAGCACTGCAAGGGGAAGAGGCGCAGCAGCGCATCGCCCAGAAACTCAAACGGCGGGGCTGAGCCGCACCCACATCCGTTCAGTTGAGGCGAAAACGGCCGATCAGCTCGCAGCCCTGCACCTTGTCCTGCAGCTGGATCAGCCGGGCAATTTCCGGATTGGGGTGGCGCTTGAGAAAGGCGAGCAGGGCACCACGACAGCAACCCAGCTCGCTGATCAGCGCCTCGCACTCCCGGTTGGGGCATTGTGGCACCAGCGCCGTCACCAGCTCGGAGGCGAGTTTCAGGTAGCGCAGCTCGTAAGTCGGCTCATCCATCGCCCGCCAGAAGTCGGCCAGCCGGTGACAGGTGGCGACTCGCATGGTGGCCAGCTCGGTCAACTCGACCTGGGTCATCTCGTAAACATCCCCCAGCGCCTGCTGATAAAAGCAGATCGCCGCCCCCAGCGAACCGGCCTGCCAGGCACGCTCCGCCTCCAGCATGTATCGTTGCCAACTTTGCGGTGTCATTTCGCTCTCCCGAGTCCGTCATGGTGGGAGTGTTATCATGGCTAATTGAGAATAAATATCAACCAGAGGGTTAGTGCAGGATCTCTGCGCAACCTTGGCAAACCCGGCGCCCGACCTTATGATCGCGCCCTTCCCTCTTCTTTGGAGCACACCACAATGCGACCTCGCCTCCCGCAGATGCTGGGCTGCTCCCTGCTCTGCGTGCCCCGCATGCTGGTCTGGATCTATTAGCTGCGCTCAAGCGAACGCAACCCATCCGATCCATTCAGCAAAGGAGTACCAATATGAGCACCTGCCAACACTGGTCGCAGGTCGAATACCTGCACCTGACGGTGACCAACCCCAATATCTGCCTCAAGGGGCAGCACAGCTACTACTCGGGTGCCTGGGATGGCCCCTTCGAAGAGGTGGCGGTGCGCTACCTCCATGGCGATCCCTTCAGCCGCAGCCCGGACAACGGCTGGGAGCCACTCTGGCATATCGACCGTCTCCATATCGGCGACTATGTGCAGATTGCCGCTGGGGTAAAGATCATCATGGGCGGCAACCACACCCACAACACGTCCTTCATCAGCACCTATCCGTTCGCCGATCTGGCGGCGCTCAAGCGCAGCTACCGCCCCGCTGGCGATACCCGCATCGGCAACGATGTCTGGATCGGCATGGAGGCAATGATCATGCCCGGCGTCACCATCGGCGACGGCGCCATCATCGCCGCCCGTTCGCTGGTCAATCAGGATGTGCCGCCCTATGCCATGGTGGCGGGCACCCCGGCCAGGGTGGTGCGGATGCGCTTTGGCGAGGAGGAGATTGCCCGGCTACAGGCCCTCGCCTGGTGGGATTGGCCGGATCAACAGGTCAACGATCTGCTACCGCTGATCCAGCAAGGTGACGTCGCCCTGCTTGAGCAGGCGGCTGCCCACTGGGCGGAGCGCCATGAGTGACCACCGCCAGCCAGCAGTAACAAGCTGACAGCAGAAGGGCGACCCCGGGGTCGCCCTCTTTTATCTCCGGCATGCTCTGGATGCCCTCATCGCACATCCACTCATTGCGCGCTTTTGGACTGGTTGAGGCTGCACTGCTTGCCGGGATAACCGGGTAGATCCTTGGCATCGCTGCCGCAGGCAAGCCGTTTGGCCTGTTGCAGGCGGGCCGCCAGATTGGCGCTGTCCACCGGCATCCACTGCATCTGCTTGCCGAGCCAGCTGGCCCAGGCAAACTCGACGAAATAGACCTGTTTATCCTTGCGAAAGTAACCCGCATTCTGCAGCAGTCCGGCGAGGGTGCGATAGGGGTAATCAGGCAGCTTGTCGATGCTGGTCGGCAACTGCTCCGGGGTCAGCGGCTGCCCCTTCTCATCCTTGAGCCAGGCCCAGTGGTTGTTCTGCATCTGGCTCCAGAAGTTGGCCTTGTCCTGCAGGCGGCCAATCACCTTGACCCGGGCATCCTTGACGCCCTGCTGCCACAGCGCCTTGGTAAGATGGTGCCTGTCCACCAGCCAGTAGCTGCCATCCGGCGCAATCACCACGGGGATCTCTTTCTTTTTCATCAACTTGTCGAGCTGCTTTGCGCTCATGTCCGCCAATGTGGCCTGGGTTTCATCGACCTGGATCTGGCCGACGCCCCCCTGGGTCGGGTGCAAGGCATCGATGCCGATCTCGCACCAGTTGCCCACCGCCGTGTCGCTCTGGCACGGGGCCAACGCCCAGGCACCCTGGCTCAACACACAGGCCAGCAATAACCATGCTTTCATCGTTTGACACTCCTCACCACATTGAACTGCACAGACGCCGGGAACGCTCTTCTACCCCGATTGGGAGTGAGAGTCGAATGCTGGCGGTCAGACCAGCAAACGGGATATCATGATTTCCCATCTGTCGGCGATATTTTCTCGCCGAGTTTTCTCCCCGCTTCACACTATTTGAAGGATCCGACCCATGAAAGGATGGACCCCCTTGCTGGCCCTGCTGGGCTGTGCTGCTGTCCAGGCTGCCGATATTCCCGCCGGAACACAACTCGCCGCCGAACAGATTGTCGTTCGCCACCTCAAGGATGAACCTGCGAGCCTGAGCCCGCTCAAGCTGGTCGGCCTGCCGGAGTTGCAGGTACTGCGGGATCTGTTCGAGGGGCTGCTGACCCAGGGGCCGGATGGCAAACCGGTTGCCGGGGTGGCGGCCAGCTGGGAAAACAAGGGCAACCAGTTCTTTACCTTCCATCTGCGCCCGGATGCGCGCTGGTCCAACGGCGATCCGGTCAAGGCCGGCGACTTCGTCTACGGCTGGCGCAAGCTGGTCGACCCGAAAGAGGCGGCCACCTTCGCCTGGTTTGCCCAACTGGCCCGTTTCGACAAGGTGGACGAGATAGTCGCTGGCAAATTGCCTGTCAGCGAGCTGGGGGTCAAGGCCCTCGATGATCACACCCTGCAGGTGACCCTCTCCCAGCCGGTGCCCTACTTCCTGAACCTGCTGAGCCACCCCAGCCTGTCGCCGCTCCATCAAGCCAGCATCGAGCAGTACGGCAACCTGTGGACCCACCCCGGCAAACTGGTGGGCAACGGTGCCTTTGTGCTGAACAACCGGGTGGTCAACGAGAAGCTGGAGCTGACCCCCAACCCTTATTACTGGGATCGGGCCCATACCGTATTGACCAAGGTGATCTTCATGCCTATCAATCAGGAGAGCGCGGCCACCAACCGCTATCTGTCGGGCGACCTGCATATCACAGAATCCTTCCCCAAGGAGCAGTACGACAAGCTGAAGCAGCAGATCCCGAATGAGGTCTACACCCCGGATCAGCTCGGTACCTACTACTACGCCTTCAATACCCGTCAGGCACCACTGAACGATGTGCGGGTGCGCAAGGCGCTCTCCTACACCATCGACCGCGCCCTGATCGCCGACAAGGTGCTCGGTACCGGCGAGAAACCTGCTTATCACTTCACTCCGGATGTGACCGCCAGTTTCACCCCGGCCGCCAACCTGCTCTCCACCGGCAGCCAGCCGGCGCTGGACAGCAAGGCCAAGTCCCTGCTCAAGGAGGCCGGTTACGGCCCGGACAAGCCGCTCAAGCTGACCCTGCTCTACAACACCGCGGAAATTCACAAGAAGATGGCGCTGGCGATTGCCAGCATGTGGAAACAGAAGCTGGGCGCAGAGGTCGAGCTGACCAATCAGGAGTGGAAAACCTATCTCGACAGCCGCCAAAGCGGGCAGTTCGAGGTGATCCGCTCCTCCTGGGTCGCCGATTACAACGACCCGTCAGCGTTCCTCGGCCTGTGGGGCTCTCGTCACAGTGGCAATATGGCTGGCTTTGCCAATGCCCGTTATGACCAGCTGCTGGCAGAGGCGGCCAGCACCCAGGATGCCGCCAGCCGCAGCAAGCTGTTTAGCGAGGCGGAGGCGATCCTGCTGGATCAAGCCCCCATCGCCCCCATCTACCAGTACACCAATGCCCGCCTCATCAAGCCATGGCTCAAGGGCTACCCCATCAACAACCCGGAAGATGTGGCCTACAGCCGCCAACTCTACCTCGTCAAACACTGAGACCGGCCACAACGATGCGAGACCCTGCGGGGCCTCGCTATTGATACTGTTCACATCCCGATTTCCAGCCTAAAATGCCGCCCCTTCTGTTCAATTAATCTTCAATACCCAGTCAGACATGCGTTATTTGATACTGCTCTCGTTGTTGTGGACCCTGCCTGCGCAGGCCAGTAGCGAATCCCAATGCCAGCAAGAGTTTGTCGGCTGGATGCTGCATCAGCAGCAACAGTTCAGCGATCGCAAGTCTGACAAGATGGAGCGGCGCCGGGCCGAACGGGCCATCGAGTTGGCTCGTCAGGAGTACGACAAGCAGGCCAGCTTCTGCAAAACCATGCAGCTTGTACATGAGTACAAAGATGATGATCCTCGCCTCGCCCCAAGAAAGGGTGAAGTTCACGATTTCACACCGGCCAGCTGACCCTCACTTCATCAATTCATTGTGTTGATTAATTGACCCAAGCCAAGTTCGGGGCACTGAAGAGCCTTAGAATGATTAACTGAGAACGACAATAAAAACATAGTTATCAGTTATTTGGCTTTTTCAGGAACGACACATGACCAAACTCCATCAGGAGGGGGAGATACACTTCCCCGACAACATCGCACTCATCTCGACCACGGATCCCGCCAGTCATATTACCTATGCCAACCAGCACTTCTGTGATGTGGCCGGGTACGGTGCGACCGAAATGGAAGGAGTACCCCACAATCTGGTGCGACACCCCGACATGCCCAAGGCGGCCTTCGCCGACATGTGGCAGCGGCTGCGACAGGGCAAAAGCTGGATGGGGCTGGTCAAGAACCGCGCCAAAAGCGGTCAGTTCTATTGGGTAAACGCTTACGTCACCCCGATCCTCAATGCGCAGAAGGAGATCGTCGAGTTCCAGTCGGTGCGCACCAAACCCGCCGCCAGCGATGTGGCCTGGGCCGAGCAGCTCTATGGCCTGTTGCGCAGCGGCAAGGCGCTTCCCTGGCTGAGCCGCTTTCACTTTGAACCGGGTCAGCTGACCCTCTGGCTCTCCGTTTCTGCCTTGTTCACCACCCTTGCTACCTTTGCTACCGGCAACCTGTTATGGCTGCTGCCCACCGCCTTGTTGCTGTTGGCACAGGCAATCCACGGCTGGCGATTGCAGCAACGGCTGGCTCATCTGCTCACCCTTGCCGATCAAGACAAGGGAACCCACCTCTGTCAGGTGCTCTACACCCGACGGCACGACACCCTGGCGGCCGTCGAGCTGGCCCTGCGGATGAAGCAGGCCGAGCTCAAGGCCGTGGTCGGGCGCAGTGCCGACACCAACCAGCAGATCCTGCAGGCAGCCGAAGATGACCGGGGCAATATCCAGACCATCGATACCCACCTACAGCAGCAGCGCGCCCACAGCGAGCAGCTGGCGACCGCCATCACCGAGCTGAGCCACTCCATTCGCGATGTGGCCCACAGTGCCCATGAGGCGAGCAATCTGGTCATAGAGGTACAGCAGGTCTCCGACGAGGGGCTGCAAGCATTGGCGACCACCCGCTCCGCCGTCAACCAACTCCATCAGGAGCTGGATGCCAACCACGCAGTGCTGGCCCAGCTCACCAGCGACAGCCAGAAGATCAGCGGTATTCTGGAGGTGATCAGTCAAATCGCCGACCAGACCAACCTGCTCGCCCTCAATGCGGCCATCGAGGCCGCCCGGGCGGGCGAACAGGGGCGCGGCTTTGCCGTGGTGGCGGATGAAGTGAGGGCGCTGGCCCAGAAGACTCGCGCCTCGACCAGCGAGATCCACGAGATGATCCAGGCGCTGCAACAGACTACACGACAGCTGTCGGACGGGATGACGCAAGGGGCGCAGACCTCGGTGCGCTGCCAGCAGCACGCGGGCACCACCGCCGACGTGCTCACCCAGATCAACCGGATGCTGGGGCTGGTAACCCGCACCAGCGACGAAATCGCCCAGGCGGTAAGTCAGCAGGCCGACGTCACGGCGACCCTCGATGAAGGGGTGCACCAGATCCACCAGCTGGCCAGCCACACCGCCGACAACAGTAGGCTGGCCCTCGATGGCATCACCCTGCTGGTAGAGCGGCTGCAGGACCTCTCGCGGCTGATCAACCAGTTCAGACATTGAAGCGACAGAGATCAAAAAAGCGCGTCAACTGACGCGCTTTTTGGCTGCTCTTGCCTTGGCACAACTGGCTTATTCGGCCGTCTCGCTGGCGGCAAACTCCGGCACCTTGGCCATGGCATCCAGCACCACCTGAATATCCGCTCCCGGTTTGCAGGCGTTCTCGCTCAGGTGACGACGCCAGGCGCGGGCCCCCTGCATGTTCTGGAACAGCCCCAACATATGGCGGGTCATGTGGGAGAGGTAGTTGCCCTTGGCCAGCTCCTGCTCGATATAGGGCAGCATCATCCGCACCACCTCGTGGCGGCTCGGCACAGCGTTGTTCTGACCGAACACCAGATTGTCCACCTGCGCCAGAATGTAGGGGTTCTGATAGGCTTCACGCCCCATCATGACGCCATCGACGTGTTGCAGGTGCTCCAGAGTCTGCTCCATGGAGGTGACACCGCCGTTGAGGGCGATGGTGAGATCCGGGTAATCCTGCTTGACCCGATAGACGCGGGGATAATCGAGGGGCGGGATCTCGCGGTTCTCCTTGGGACTCAGGCCGCTCAGCCACGCCTTGCGGGCATGGACGATAAAGGTGTCGCAACCGGCATCGCGCACCTGTTCGATGAAAGCCTGCAAAAACTCGTAAGAGTCCTGATCGTCGATACCGATACGGGTCTTCACCGTCACCGGAATATCGACCACATCGCGCATCGCCTTGACGCAGTCTGCCACCAGCGCCGGTTCACCCATCAAGCAGGCGCCAAAGCGGCCGTTCTGCACCCGATCGGAGGGGCAACCGACGTTGATGTTCACCTCGTCATAGCCGCGCTCCTCGGCCAGCTTGGCACAGCGCGCCAGATCGGCCGGATTGCTGCCACCCAGTTGCAGGGAGATGGGGTGCTCCTGCTCGCTGTAACCCAGATAATCCCCCTTGCCATGGATGATGGCGCCGGTGGTCACCATTTCGGTATAGAGCAAGGTCTGGCGGCTCATCAGTCGATGAAAGTAACGGCAATGCCGATCAGTCCAGTCCAGCATGGGGGCAATGGAAAAACGCTGCGCCTGCATAAAAATCATCCGGGTTGGCTAAAGAAAGGGGCGGATTTTATCACAACGTGAAGCAGCCCCAGAAAATGAATTTTGTCGCCGCGCCATGCGAGGCCCTGTGATAGTATCCGGCTAATAGAAAGGGTATCTGCGCGATCATGAATCAAGACCAACTTTTACAACGAGCCGAGCGACTCTGTATACAGCGAGGGATCCGCTTCACCCCGACCCGACGTCAGGTATTTCGCCTGCTGGCGGCACACGGCAACGCCATCAGCGCCTATGATTTGTTGGCCCAGCTGCAACAAACCGAAGCCAATGCCAAGCCGCCAACCGTCTATCGGGCACTCGATTTTTTGCTCGAACAGGGCTTTGCTCACAAGGTGGAATCTCTCAACGCGTTTATCTTCTGCTGCCACTTCGATCACGCTCACCCGATGCAGTTGCTGATCTGCGACGAGTGCGGGGATGTGGTCGAGCTTCACGATCCGGCGATCGATAGCGCGTTTTCCGAGCAGGCCCACTTGCATGGTTTTACTATTACCAATAAGACGATAGAGGCACATGGCCAATGTGCCCGTTGTACGCCCACTGTAGGAAGTCATCATGAAGGCTGATTTTGTAAATCCGTTCCTGCTATCCCTGCTCAATGTGCTCTCGACCATGGCACAGCTGGAACTCAAACCGGGCAAACCGAAACGCAAGATGGATGAGCTGGCGCGCGGCGACGTCTCCGGCCTGATCGGCATGGTCGGCCCGCAGACCCGTGGCTCCCTCTCCATCAGCTTCGAGAAGGGGCTGGCACTGGAGATCATGCGCCGCATGCTGGGGGAAGCTCCCGCCTCCATCAACGAAGAGGTGACCGACATGGTCGGTGAAATCACCAACATGGTGACCGGCGGTGCCAAGCGGATGCTGGGCGAGAAGGGCTACGAGTTTGACATGGCGACCCCCATCATCGTCTCCGGCCCCAACCACACCATTACCCACCGTGCCGATGGCACCAAGATCATGATGCCGTTCGAATCCGATTTCGGTCGCGCCACTATCGAAATTTGCTTCGAGTAACCCTATGTGGAAAGCATTGAAATGGATTTTCATCTGCTGGGCCCTGCTGTTGATCCTGTCGGACATTCAGATCAGCACCTCCCTCTACAAGTACGAAGATAACCGGGTGCTCATCAACTTCCCGCGCTGGGAAGCCAAGCAGCCCTGGGGCACCTTCGAGTGGCATGCCGGACGGGTAGAAACCCACTGGTATGGTCTGGAGGGCAAACCCAAGCCAAAAGGCCCGCAAATCTGATCCGGTAACGGATCCGGCAGAAACAGAAGAGGCCAGCTGATGCTGGCCTCTTTGCTATCTCGTTGTTCCTGAATCAAGCCGCTTCAGCAGCCAACTTCCCGCTTGGTCGCACCAGGATGCCGACGATGCAGGCCAGCAGAGTCGGCAGCAGCCAGGCAAGCCCCTTGTCGAACAGCGGTAGGAAGGCAAAGCCGTCCATCGCCATCCCGGCAGCCCCCAGCCCATCGAGGCAACCAAACAGAAAGGCGACCGTCAGCACGCCGCGAAACGCCAGCCGTGGCTGGGCAAACCATCCCTTGAGGAAGGTCACCAACACCTGCGCGATGGCAACCGGATAGATGGCCACCAGCACCGGAATCGAGAGGCCGATCAGCTCGCTCAGCCCCACATTGGCCACCAGTGCACAGAGCGCCCCCAGCAGCATGACCCAGTTGCGATAGGCCCAACCTGTAAGGCCATGGAAGTAGTCGGCACCGGCACAGAGCAGGCCGACCGCACTGGTAAAACAGGCCAGGGTGATGATGGCAGCCAGAATAAACTGACCCGGTTGGCCAAACAGACTCTGGACGTAAGCATTGACGATGGCCCCACCATTGCTGATATCGCTTGCCACCCCACCGGCGCTGTTGCCCAGCTGAAAGAGCGAGACATACACCGCCGACAACCCGACCGCCGAGATCAAGCCTGCAATGGTCAGATATTTGAACTGACTGCGATAATCCTCGATCCCCTTCTGACGCAGCAGACCTATGATCAGGGCACCAAACATCAGGGAGGCCAGGGTATCCATGGTGTTGTACCCCTCCAGCATTCCTTTGGTCAGGGCTGCATCTATGTACTCACCGCTGGCATCAGGCATGGTGCCCTGCGGCGTCATAAAGACCCCGACCGCCAGAATAAGCAGCATCGCCATCAGGGCTGGGGTCAGATACTTGCCGACCGCATCGAGCAGCTTGCCCCGATCGAGCGCCACCAGGATCACCAGCGCAAAGAAACTCAGGGTGTAGATCAGCAGCCCCGCATGACCGGTATCGCCAAGCCAGGGCTTGAGCCCCATCTCGTAGGCGACCAGACCGGTGCGGGGAATGGCAAAGGCGGGTCCCATGATGATATAGATGGCGATGGCCAGCGCCGTCGCCCCCCCGGCGGGCAGATAGCGGGTCATTCCGGTCCAGCCACTCGCGCCGCCCCCCGAACTCCCCTTGGCCACCGCAATCAGGGTGATCAGCGGCAAGCCCACCGCCGTCAGCAAAAAACCGCACATGGCGGCCAGCAGATGCTCACCAGCCATAAAACCGGCCAGCGGCGGAAAAATAATATTGCCAGCCCCCAGATAGAAGGCAAACGTCATAAACCCCAATCCGAATACGTCGGACAACTTCAATGATTTCGTCAAACTCAACCTCATCTGCCTTATCAGCTTGTTATTGATTGCACCCACTGCCTGGCAGATAACCGGTAACAATACCTCTCGCCCCCACACGGCCCGCGGACCGGATGAGGCGCACCACCTTTAGCATAAAGAAGAGGAGTTCGATCTCAATCACCAATTAATATCTTGAAACAATTTACTGCTGCGGAATTAATCGCCGAACAACTCGGCGCTCCATAAACAGGTGTCACACGTGGCGTATGGGAGGCAAGAAGAGGGGAACGAGTTATAGCGGCAAGATACGGCTGTCAGATGCTATCTGCATACGGTGACAATTACGGCAGTGTAAAGCGAGGCGAGAAACGAGGCTCACAGAAAACAAAAGAGCCTGCACGGGGCAGGCTCTTGGCAATATCACATCGGGTGTGATCAGGCAGCTTCGGCAGCCATCTCGGTCGGACGCACCATCACGCCAACTACGCAGGCCAGCAGGGTCGGCATCAGCCAAGCGAGGCCCTTGTCGAACAGCGGCAGGAAGGCAAACGCATCCATCTTCATACCGGCAGCACCCAGACCATCCAGGCACCCGAACAGGAAGGCAACCATCAACACGCCACGGAACACCAGACGGGGACGGCCGAAATAACCCTTCAGGAAGGTGACCAGTACCAGCGCCACGGCAACGGGATAGATGGCAACCAGCACCGGAATGGAGAGGCTGATCAGCTGGCTCAGACCCACGTTGGCCACCACGGCACAGATAACGCCCAGCAACACCACCAGCTTCTTGTAAGCCATGCCGGTCAGATTGTGGAAGAAATCGGAACAGGCAGAGATCAGGCCCACGGCAGTGGTGAAGCACGCCAGAGTGATGATGGCCGCCAGAATGAACTGACCCGGCTGACCAAACAGGCTCAGTACGTAAGCGTTGACGATGGCGCCACCGTTACTGACATCGGTCGCCACACCGGCCGCAGTGTTGCCCAGCTGGAACAGGGAGACGTACACCACGCTCAGACCAACGGCAGAGATAAGGCCGGCAATGGCCAGATACTTGAACTGGCTCTTGTAATCGTTGATGCCTTTCTGGCGCAGCAGATCGACGATCAGGGCGCCAAACATCAGGGACGCCAGGGTGTCCATGGTGTTGTAGCCTTCCAGGATCCCTTTCACGAAGGGGCTGTTCTGATAGTCACCGGACGCGTCAGGCATGGAGCCTTGCGGCGCTACGAATACCCCGACCGCCAGAGTCAGCAGCAGCAGCATCAGTACCGGAGTCAGGTATTTGCCGATGGCGTCCATCAGCTTGCCCTGGTTCATGGAGACCAGAATGGCCACACCAAAGAAGATCACGGTATAGGCCGCCAGACCCGCCTGCCCCATATCACCGATGAACGGCTTGAGGCCCATTTCGTAGGCAACCAGACCGGTACGGGGCGCGGCAAAGGCCGGGCCGATGATGATATAGATGGCAACGGCCAGCGCAGTCGCGACACCGGCAGGCAGCAGTTTGGTCATGCCAGCCCAACCGTTACCGGCTTTCGCCACGGCCAGAATGGTTACCAGAGGGAGACCCACGGCAGTGACCAGGAAGCCAAACATCGCCAGGGAGAGGTGCTCACCAGCCATGTAACCGGCCAACGGCGGGAAAATGATGTTACCGGCGCCCAAGTAGAAGGCGAAGGTCATAAACCCTAATCCGAGTACATCGGACAATGTGAGTGATTTCGTCAAGTTCAACCTCGTCTGTCTTGTAAATTATTGCTTGTTATAGTTTTTATCGGTCGCTGACCGGGTGTGTTCAGGGGGTATAAAAAAAGAGCCCCGCATGTTTTTTCATCGCAACCAGTGGTTTTAGCTGGTCTGGAGCGGGCGCTCGATCTGGAACCAGCATAATGGCGTGAAAAAATAGTTCAAGACGAAATTTACATCTTCAAATAGAAGGGGTTGGTCAGTTGGATATATCTGTCGGAATAGGCCCCATCAGCAGAATGGATCACAATTTCACCCCTCTCACACCTGTTTAATCCTCTGCCAAGTAGCAATAAAACACGATTTGCCTCTTTACCATCTCTGGTGATAACAGCTGTATAACAAATGCCATGCAGATCATAATTCGCCGAAATGCATAAAATTTCATCGGACATCGCCGTCGGCAGCACCAGCGCCACCTGCCCGTTCGGGCTCAGCAAACGATTGCAGGCCGCCAGTAATGCGTGGCTGTCGAGGGCGCCGGTATGGCGGGCCAACGCCCTCGCCGGATCGCTAAATGACTGGCCTGCGACGAAATAGGGAGGGTTGGAGACGACAAGATCGTAAGGGGCGGCCTGATAATCCTGAATGGCACTCTCTATGACGGTCACCCGATCGGCCCAGGGAGAGGACGCCGCATTCTCCCGCGCCTGGCTGGCCGCATTAATATCCAGCTCGACCGCATCAAGACGGCAGTCAGATCTGCTGCGCTGGGCCAGCATCAGGGCGATCAGGCCGCTGCCGGTGCCGATATCGAGCACTCGACGCGCCTGTTCGACCGGCGCCCAGGCACCGAGCAAAATGCCATCGGTGCCTACCTTCATGGCGCAGCGATCGTGATTGATATGGAACTGTTTGAAGGTAAATCCGCGACTACGTCCCATCTGGCCCCCGTCATCTGCAAAAATGGTGGGCGATTATAGCGGCTAAGACACACTCACCAATAGGAGCCGACGAGATAATCGCCTATAATCTGCCGTTTCCTTAATGACCGAGTATTGCCATGAGCCAGTCCTTTGATGATTTCGACCTGCACCCCGCCCTCAACCGGGCCTTGGCCGAGATGGGATTCACCCGCCCCACCACCATCCAGCAGATGGTGCTGGAGCCAGCCCTGGACGGCCGCGATATTCTGGCATCCGCTCCGACCGGTACCGGCAAGACTGCCTCCTTCCTGCTGCCGGCACTCCAGCACCTGCTGGACTTCCCGCGCCGCAAGCCGGGCCCCTGCCGCATGCTGATCCTGACCCCGACCCGCGAACTGGCGCTACAGGTCACTGCCCACGCCAAGGCGCTGGCGGCCCACACCAACCTCAGCATCGAGACCATCATCGGCGGCGTCAGCCATGAAGAGCAGTTGCCTGCTCTGACCAAGACCACCGACATCGTGGTGGCCACCCCGGGCCGTCTGCTCGAGTACATCGAGAAAGAGGAGTTCGAGAGCCACGACATCGAAGTGCTGGTGCTGGATGAAGCGGACCGCATGCTGGACATGGGCTTTATCAAGGATGTGAACCGCATCGTGGCAGAGGCGCGCTACCGCAAGCACACCATGCTCTTCTCCGCCACCCTGGAAGGGGCCGGCCTCGAGAAGTTCGCCAACGAGATCCTCAAGGATCCGGTGGAGCTGCACGCCGAGCCGCCCCGCAGCGAACGTCGCCCCATCACCCAGTGGATCCATCTGGCTGATGACGCCGCCCACAAGCTGGCGCTGCTGACCCATATCCTGAAAGATCCGGAAACCCAGAAAGCCATCATCTTCGTCAAGACTCGCGAGCGTCTGGCGGAGCTCTCCGGCCAGCTGCAGGCTGCAGGTATCTCCTGCGCCTGGATCCGTGGCGAGATGGAGCAGAGCAAGCGTATCGAGTCGATCCGCAAGTTCCACGAAGGGGAAGTGCCCTTCCTGATCGCCACCGACGTCGCCGCACGCGGTATCGACCTGCCGAACGTCAGCCATGTCATCAACTACGACATGCCCTACGGCGCCGATGTCTACGTCCACCGGATTGGCCGTACCGGCCGCGCCGGCAACCGTGGCTGTGCCATTAGTCTGGTAGAAGCCCACGACATGGCGATGGTCGCCAAAATCGAACGCTACACCGAGGAGCGCCTCAAGCGCCGGGTGATCGACGAGCTGCGCCCGAAACACAAAGAAGCGCGGGTACCGGTGAAGAAGAAAAAGCCGATCGACAAGAAGAAGTCCGCCAAGAAGAAAAAGAAGAAGTGATCGCCTGGCGATAAAGAGAAGGGCCATCCCGCGGGATGGCCCTTCTGCATTCTGAATCACTCTGACGAGTGGTTATGCCACCACTCTGCGCATCCCCATATGGGGGATATCATCTTCGAGATAGCCTTCCCCTTCCGCCACAAAACCGTGTTGGCTGTAGAAGCCTTGCAGATGGGCCTGCGCCCCCAGCCAGATGCTGTGGGTCGGCCAGCGCGCCTCACACGCCTTGACCGCCTCGCCGATCAGCTTATGACCGAGACCACCGCCACGCGCCTTGGGTGAGGTCACCACCCGACCGATGGCGGCACCGCTCTCATCGCCGATGCCGGGCGCCATGATCCGCGCATAGGCGGCCAGCAGCTCGCCCTGATAGCCGAGCAGGTGCCAGACCCCGTCGCGGCGATCGAGCCCGTCCAGATCCTGAAAGGGGCAGGTCTGCTCCACCACGAACACCTCGGCCCGCAGCGCCAGCAACTCATACAACTCGTCTGTGGTCAGTTCAGACCAGGGTTTCAGGATCCAGTTCATCGGCAACTCCTTATCAGTTCGGCCTGCCAGCATAATCGTGGCGCCTGCGCCCTGCATTAACCTTTGTTAAGTTCTTTCAGCCGTTTGCGAATGCGGCTCAGGCTGACTGGCTGGCGTGATGCCGAGACGGACTGTATAAAAGGCCTGAAATCTGGTGGCCACACAGTTCCTCATGGAGCATCGGCGACACTACTCCTTGTTCAGCGCTTTCAACCGCTTGCGAATGCGACTAAGACTGATGGGAGTAATGCCAAGATAGGCGGCAATCTGGTGGTCTGGCACTCTGGCATCAAGCGCGGGAAAGCTGTCGAGAAAGTGCTGATAGCGCGCCTGCGGGCTGCCGGTCAGCAGCAACAGCTCCTTCTCCTCCTTGATGCGCAACTGCACCTCTAACAGGTGCTGGTACCAGCGCGGCCAGCCGGGCAGCTGGCGCAGGTCAGCCAGACTGAACAGCTGCAGACGGCAAGACTCCAGCGCCTCCACGCTGTAGCGGGCTGGCTCGCCACTAAGCAGGTGGTGGAAGTCGAGAAACTCGTCCCCCTCCCAGTAGAACTCCTTGATGTACTCGCGGCCATCCGCCAGCACCAGCTTGGCCCGCAGCAGCCCCTGCTCCACCCTGACCAGCAGCTCCGGGCTGTCACCGGCGTGCCAGAGGCAGCTTTTCGGACTGAGGGTCAGCGGGCGGGCAAAAGAGAGGAGGCGCGCGGCCTCCTCTTTATCTGCGACCTGCGCCCAATCGAAGGGGGGTCTGTCAGTCAGCATGATTAACCGCGACGCTGACGCACGGCTTCAAACAGGCAGACGCCGGTTGCCACCGAAACGTTGAGGCTGGATACCGCCCCCGCCATCGGGATGCTCACCAGCTCGTCGCAGTGCTCGCGGGTCAGACGACGCATGCCCTTGCCTTCGGCACCCATCACCAGCGCCATCGGGCCGGTCAGTTTGGCCTGATAGAGGTCGTGATCGGCCTCGCCAGCGGTGCCGACGATCCAGACGCCGCGCTCCTGCAGCTCGCGCAGGGTGCGTGCCAGGTTGGTGACCTGAATAAGCGGCACCACTTCGGCGGCGCCACAGGCAACCTTGCGCACGATCGGGGTCAGGCCGGTGGCCTTGTCCCGCGGCACGATCACCGCATGGACCCCGGCGGCATCGGCGCTGCGCAGGCAGGCGCCGAGGTTGTGCGGATCGGTCACGCCATCCAGCACCAGCAGGAAGGGCTGGCTCTGTTGTGCCGCCAACTCGTCCAGCAGGCTGGCCAGATCGTGCTCGGCGAGCTTCGGCGCCTCTTTCACCCGGGCCATGATGCCCTGGTGATTGTTGCCTTCCGCTTTGTCATCAAGGGTCTTGCGGTTCACGCTCTGCACGCGCAAGCCGAGGGACTCCAGCTCGACCAGCAGGGGTTGCAGCCGGTCGTCATCCCGCCCCTTGAGGGCCCACACTTCGATGAAGCGCTCCGGGGTGCGCTCCAGCAGCGCGGTGACAGCGTGAATGCCGTAGATCAGTTCAGTACTCATTTAGTGCTCTTGGCCTTATCGCGAGCCTTTTTGCTCGGTCGTCTGTTGCTCGGTTTGGCGCGGCCACCCTTGTCGGATTTGCCGTGATCCTTGCCCTCTTTACGTTTTTCGTGGCGTTGGGCGCTCTTGGCCTTCTCTTTCTTTATCTCGGCCTGCTTGCGCGCCATCTCTTTGGCGTTCTTGCCGGTGGCCTTGAGCGGCTCTTCCACCATCACGAAGTCGATCTTGCGATCGTCCAGGTTCACGCCCATCACCTTGACCCGCACCTTGTCACCCAGACGGTAGCGACGGCGGAAGTTCTCGCCGATCAGCTGCATGTGCAGGGGATCAAACTGGTAGTAGTCGTTGGTGAGGGTGCTGACGTGCACCAGACCATCGATGTGGATCTCCGCCAGACGCACGAAGAAGCCAAAGCCGGTGACGCTGGCGATAACGCCGTCAAACTCGTCACCCACGTGATCCAGCATGTACTCGCACTTGAGCCAGTCGGCCACGTCGCGAGTGGCATCGTCGGCACGGCGCTCGGTCATGGAGCAGTGCTCGCCCATCGGGTCCACTTCTTCCAGCTGGTAGTGATAACCACCGCTCGGGGTCCACTTGTGGCGCAGGTTGCCCTGTTGCTCCTTGGCGGTCTGATACTTGATCGCCCGGTGCAGGATCAGGTCTGGGTAGCGACGGATCGGCGAGGTGAAGTGCGCGTAGGACTTCAACGCCAGACCGAAGTGACCGATGTTGTCAGCCTGATAGATGGCCTGACGCATGGAGCGCAGCAACATGGTGGAGAGCAGCTCCGCATCCGGGCGACCTTCAAACTTGGCGGCCAACTCGGCAAAGTCTTTCGGCTCGGGCTCGAGACCGCCCTTGAGCTCCAGACCCAGTTCGGCCAGGAAGTCACGGAAACCGGTCAGACGCTCTTCACCAGGACGATCGTGTACCCGGAACAGGGCAAAGGCTTCGTTCTTCTCGATATAACGAGCAGCAGCCACGTTCGCCTGGATCATGCACTCTTCGATGATCTTGTGGGCGTCGTTGCGCACCAGCGGCACGATGCGGTCGATCTTGCGCTGGGCGTTGAAGATGAAGCGGGTCTCCTCGCTCTCGAACTCCACCGCGCCACGCTGGTGACGGGCATGCTTGAGCGCCTTATAGAGGTTGTTCAGCTCTTCGATGTGGCCAACCAGCGGATCATACTGCTGACGCAGCTTGGGATCGCCATCGAGGATCGCGGCAACCTTGGTGTAGGTCAGACGGGCGTGAGAGTTCATTACCGCTTCGTAGAACTTGTAGCCGGACATGCGACCAGCGGCGGAGATGGTCATCTCGCACACCATGCAGAGGCGGTCTACTTGCGGGTTTAGGGAACACAAACCGTTGGAGAGCACCTCCGGCAGCATGGGCACCACGAATTCGGGGAAGTAGACGGAGTTGCCGCGCTGATACGCTTCGGCATCCAGCGCCGTGCCGGGCTTCACGTAAGCGGAGACATCCGCAATGGCAACCCACAGACGCCAGCCGCCACCACGCTTGGCTTCACAGAAGACGGCGTCATCGAAGTCACGGGCGTCTTCCCCGTCGATGGTGACCAGCGGCAGGGCGCGCAGGTCGATGCGGCCCTCTTTGGCTTTCTCAGGCACCTGCTCGCCGAGACCGGCAACCTCTTTGGTCACCTCTTCCGGCCAGGTGTGCGGGATACCGTGGGTACGCAGGGCAATTTCGATCTCCATGCCCGGCGCCATGTTCTCGCCCAGCACTTCCAGTACGGTGCCGACGGCATTGATGCGGGAGGTGGCGCGCTGATTGATGCGCACAACCACGACCTGGCTCTGACGAGCCCCTTTGTTTTCCCCTGCCGGGATGATGATGTCCTGGCCGATACGGCTGTCATCCGGCACCACGAAACCAACGCCATTCTCGACGAAGTAACGGCCGACAATGTCTGCCTCACGGGACTTGAGCAGGCGCACCAGACGCGCTTCCTGACGACCCTTGCGGTCAATCTCGGTCGGCTGCACCAGCACGTAATCGCCATGCATCAGGCGTTGCATCTCTCGGTTGTTCAGATACAGATCCGGACCACCACCTTCCGGACGCAGAAAACCGAAGCCATCCTTGTGGCCGATTACATAACCTTTGACCAGATTCAGGCGATCCGGCAGGGCATAACATTGGTTGCGAGTGAATACCAGTTGTCCATCACGCTCCATGGCGCGCAGACGACGACGCAAGGCTTCCAACGGCTCTTCATCTTTCAGCTTGAGGACCTTGGCCAACTCTTCACGGGACATGGGCTTTTCATGGCCCTTGATGAGTTCCAGGATCAACTCGCGACTGGCGATGGGGTTATCGTATTTTTCGGCCTCGCGTTCGAGGAAAGGATCTTTTTGAGACATAAGCAGGCCTTAGGGTAGGTGGTAACGGTGCCATTATATCGGAGGGGGGGGCGAATGGCATCCATCGGCTGCCTTTTGGCCAATCTCTCTGTCATACTATCTTCAGTTCGCTGGCATGATGAGACACAGAACTCATGAGTAAGGACACATTTGCCCAATCCGCCGCCTATCTCAAACAGGCGGTTCCCTTGATGATCAAGTACCAGATCCCCACGACGCCGGATAATTACCACCTGTGGTACAACTATGTCTCGGCCAGCATGCCCGAGCTCAACCAAGCGATTGATCAGGCTGTCAAAATGCAGGGTACCTGCTCGCTCACCACTTGCGAGCGCCTCTATCACCAGTATCTGGCCGCTCAGGACGAGAAGCAGATGGAGGCGATGAAACTGAGCCTCGCCGCCATGGCCAATGAGCTAGGCCACTCCATGCAGGACGCCATCTCCGATACCGGCATGTTTCAGGAGATGCTCGACAAGAGTTTTGACAAGCTCAGCCGCATTGATGACGAGGGCTTCAGCCTGGAAGACACCATGGGGATCCTGCGGGAGCTGGTGCGCGAATCACGGGACGTGCGCATGTCCACCATGCACTTTCGCAACCAGCTCAGCAATGCGGAGAAAGAGATCAAAGAGCTGCGGGCGGCGCTCAACGAGACGCGCAAGCTGGCCAACGAGGATGCCCTCACCAACCTGCTCAACCGCCGCGCCTTCGATCTGGAGCTGGAGGGGTTGATCCGCAGCCAGCACCCCTTCTCGCTGATCCTCGCCGATATCGATCGCTTCAAGAACTTCAACGACGAATATGGGCACCTGCTCGGCGATCAGGTGCTGCGCGCCTTCAGCAAACGGCTGCGCGATGCCTGCAAGGAGGGGGTCACCGCCTATCGGCTGGGTGGGGAGGAGTTCGCCATGCTGGTCCCCCATCGCTCGCTGGCGTTGGCCAGACAGATGGCGGAGAGCATGCGCCGCGCCATCGAGCGGATGTCGATTCTGGATCGCAAATCGGGCCGCCGCATCGACCACATCACAGCCTCGTTTGGCGTGGGTGAGTTTAACGGTCAGGAGAGTGCAGACTGTCTGGTCGAACGTACCGACAAGCTGCTCTACAAGGCCAAGGAGCTGGGGCGCAACCGGGTGATGCCACTCCCTTCCTGATTTGTCCCCTGCCCGACCGCAATACCAATGTAAAAAGCCAGTCAGATCAACTGACTGGCTTTTTGGTCTCTCTTGCTCCGACAGGGGCTGTTCATTCCAGCCCCAGTGGAACTCTGCTCAGTGTGAAGGATTACTCCTGCACCTCGCTGACACCTTCGACTTTCACATCAACACGGCGATCCGGAGCCAGGCAGACGATCAGCTCACGCTTGGACTTGCTGACGCAGCTGTCGCCGGTAACCGGTGAGGATTTACCACGCCCTTCCACATTGATCTTGGCGGCCGGGATCCCTTTACCAACCAGATAGTTGGCAACGGTCTGGGCACGCTGTTCGGAAAGCTTCTGGTTGTAGGCATCGGAACCGATACGGTCGGTGTGACCAATTACGGTTGCCACGCCATCTTTGGGTCGCGCCTCTTCAATCTGGCTATAGAGGCTATCCAGTGCCTGACTGGCCTCTGGCTTAAGGGTCGCCTTGTTGAAGTCAAACAGCACATCGGAGCTCAGGGTGAACTGCTTCTCAACCATCACAGGTGCAGGAGCAGGTTCCGGAGCCGGAGCGGGCGCCACAGGGGCAACCTGACCAAAGCGATAAACCGCTGCCAGCGAGAGCAGGCCGTTATCCATTCTCAGACCGGTATCATCGCGGCTGCCATACGGGGTGGTGTACTGATACTCCAGGCGAGCAGCCCAGTCGAGGTTGAATGCATACTCGGCACCCAGTGCTCCGACCATGACAAAGCGGCTGTCATCTTTGTAGACATCGCTCTTGGTGTCAGCCCAGCCATAACCGCCACCGACACGACCATACAGATCCAGATTATCGGTAACCGGGAAGCCCAGTTTCAGGGTCAGTTGAGCCAGCTGTGCTTTTACTTCATCACTGAAAGCGCCTGCCGCCGTAGTGGCATCGTATTTGTAATTGCCCAGATAGTCGTAACCCAGCTCCAGTCCCAGATTCTTGTTGATCTGATAACCGCCAAACACGCCTGCTCCCAAGGCATCGTTGGTCTCATTGCCAAGGGTCAGGGCATTGCTTTCATCAATGCCGTAGAAGTTGGACCAGCCCAGTTTGGCACCGCCATACCAGGTGTTGTCTTGACCGGCAGCCTGGGCATTGGCCGCCAGCAAGCCGGTAACCAGCAAGGTAATCAATGATTTTTTCATGTTTGAGCCTCTGCAACTTTATGTAGGAGGAGGTTGATTGATATCACCTCGTCTTATAGGTGCAACCACCCAAAAGCGATCGCAGCATATCAACGTTAGCCTATTTTCAAGTCACTGATATCAATTAACAAAAAACACTCTAACGCAACCACGTTACAAAAACAGCAACAAACGTTTGTTATTTGAACTGAATGTGACGCAAAAAGACGCACAGATGAGGGCTGAAAGGGAAAAAAGGCCAGCAACATGCTGGCCCGAAGCGATATCAGTGACGAACAAACTCGTAGTGCTGATCGATAAAGTCAGCAACACGCTGGCTCAGTACCTTGTGCACCGTCTTGGTCGGATGCACCTGATCCCAGAACATATGCTCATCGCAGTTGAGAGTCGCAGCTCGCCCTTTTGCCTGCCCGCTCACCACCGCCTGCGCCAGGATCGGGTTACCGGCAATAGCCACTCTTTCGGAGACACTCAAAGCCGGGGTCGCAGCCACCTCGGCGGCGCTGCCGGAGAACGGCTTCCACGTATAGCCACCACCGTAGCAGGCGTGTTCTGTGTCACTCAGCCCGAACAGCTGGGGATCGCGCATCATCTCGTCAAACTGCTTGTCCACTTCGAACAGCTTCACGATGCCAAGGGGAGCCAGCTCTCGAGTGAGGTTCTGCAACTTCTGGTTGTGGTAGCTGGCCACATGGCGCACCTTCTCCACCACCTTCATGCTGCGGGCTGACGGGGTCTGCCCCAGATCAGGAATGTTGAACAGCAGGATCTGCTGCGCGCCGTTGAGCACCAACCGGTTGGATGCCAGCCGGATGGTATCGATCACCCTATCCGCATCCCGCTCGGTGTTCCAGCCATAGGCCAGATAGTCGTTGGCACCGACCCAGATCACCACCAGATCATCGGGGCGGAACTTGTCCTTTTTCAGGAACTGATCGATCTCATAATCGAGGTTGTTGATCACCTGATATTTGGGATCCCAGGACCAGAAACCGAGCCAGCCGTTCAGGGCGCCCAGATGGTTATAGGCCACCGCCGTTGCACCGCCTTCCGCCTCGTTGGCCACGACCAGACCGGGGAAGCGCTCGTCACCCAACTGCTCCAGCCACACCGGGCCGTTGCTGAAACGCCCGTTGAAGTAGGGTGGGCTGGAGGGGAGATACCCCCGCATCTTCTTGTACATCTTGCCGGTGTCGGAGAGGCTGTCACCAAACATCACGACCCGGGAAAAAGGTTGGCGTCCCTCTGCCGCTTGCGCGGTCAATGCCATTAACCCCAATAAACAAACAAGCCATTTTTTCATATTGTTATGCTCTTCGATTAAGCAGGTGAGACCTGCGGACTTCTCCTCGAGTGGCGACAGGCATGGGAAGAGTCTGCTGCCACTGACTTCTGGTGAAGGCGACAGATTACAGTTCCAGATGAAATCACACATGTTCCGACACCGATGAAATCGCTTGCGCTCACAAAACAGACAATCACACCAGCCTATTTCTTTCACGCTTGTTTCACGCCCCCCCCGGCACAATGCCCCCATACCAACGACAGGAGTATGAAATGAACAAGGCAAGCGCAAGCGTAATCGGACTGTTGACCCTGATGTCTGTCTCCTCTTTTGCCATGGCGGCCTATACCGGCCCGCAAGAGCAGAACAAGGTTTCCGTTGCTCAACTGAAAGATCTGGCCGATGACAGCTGGGCCACCCTGGAAGGGAAACTGGTCAAGCACCTGGGCGGCGAGAACTATCTGTTCCGCGATGCCAGCGGTGAAGTGGAGGTCGAAGTGGATCAGGATGTGTGGCGTGGCACCGAAGTGGGCCCGGATGATCAGATCCGCATCCGTGGTGAAGTGGACCACAGCTGGAACAAGACCGAAGTGGAAGTGAAAACCCTGGAGAAAGTGGGCGCGGCCCCGCAGACCAAGGGCGGCTTTATCGCCAAATAAGGCCACTTCAACGACGAACTGGCCAGACGTTAAAAGGGCGCTTGATATCAAGCGCCCTTTTGCATGGTTAACCCAGCGTCACCGCTTAACCGGCCCGACTGGCAAAGGCTCTCTTGAACCCCTTCTCGGCCTGATTGACCTTGTAGAGGTAACGGCGTGCCTCCTCTTTGGGATGTTGCTCGGTCAACACCTGATAGACCGCCTCGGGGGAGAGCCGGTTGATCCGGCCCGGCGCCGCCTTGCGATCGCTGGAGAAGGTATTGAGCACCCCGCCAGCGCCACCGTTATAGGCGGAGATCACCGCATAGCGACGGGAGCGCGGATCCTGAATATCCGCCAGATAGACGGTCTGCAACAGGTGCAGATAGGCGGTACCGACATCGATGTTGTAGGCCGGGTTGAACAGCTCCTCCCGCGTCGGCTGGCCGTTCTTGCCCTTGACCCGAACATAGACGTCACGACCGGCGGTAGCCGGGATCACCTGCATCAGGCCATAAGCGTTGGCATGGCTCACCGCATAGGGGTTGAAGCTGCTCTCGGTCTTGATCACCGCATAGATCAGGCTCTCCGGCACGCCGTATTTGCGCGACGCTTCCCGGATGATCCCCGCATACTTGTAGCCCCGTCGATCTTCATGGTTGGCCACCATGGGAATATCGACGAAGAAGATGGTGCGAATACCCAGAGTGCGCTTCTTCATCGCCGTGTTGAGCAGGTAATCGGCATACCGCTCGGCGCGCCAGGAGGCGCGGATTGGCTGGCGCTGATTGTCCAGCACCTGACCGTAGAGGAAGGGCTCGCCGCCGGTCAGAATTTCCCGGTCGGAGTAAAGATCCACTTCGGCCGGATCGTCCGGCGTCAGCAGGGTCTCGATGATGGCGCGACGCAGGTGAGCGCGGGGATCTATGCCCGAGACCGTCTCCACCATGATGTGACCGCTGGAGAAGTCGATGTGGGCCCGGCTCTTGTACTGATCCGTGTATTTGACGTAGTCAAACTTGCCCGCAAACAGCGCCTCCCGCCCCCATATCTCGTTCACGTTATGGGAGAGCGCGCTGATCATGTGTTCAAAACCGCGGATGTCCTTGCCGTTGACCAGATCGTCATCCTCACTCCCGCTGGGCTTGGGGGAAGATGAGCAGGCAGAGAGAAACAGCAGGGTGCACAGCAGCCAAAAAATTCGGCCCATAGGATCCTCAAACCGGGCAGCAGAGCTGCCCATCATTCATTTGCTGCGACTTCAGGAGCGGTCACGCCAGTGTGGCGCCATTCCCGCACCTGTTCACACGTACAACAGCCGGAGAGCTTACTGGGCAGGCGGGGTGTAACCTTCGATCTGCACTTCACCTGCATCAAACAGGTAGCTGACCATCTCTTTTTCCAGTAGCTGGCGATGCTCAAGATTCATCATGTTGAGCTTTTTCTCGTTGATCAGCATCACCTGCTTCTTCTGCCACTCGGCCCAGGCTTCCTTGCTGATGTTGTCAAAAATCCGCTTGCCGAGCTCACCGGGATAGAGTTGGAAATCCAGACCCGGGCCCTCTTTTTTCAGGCGTTGGCAAAATACAGTACGGCTCATGTTGACCTCTATGGTTGTAACTCTGGATAGGCGAGCAGACGGGCCGTGGCGGCCGCCAGCCCCACCTCGGCAGGATGGCGTAAGTTATACCAGAGTCGGTTATCTGCTTCCATGAGCCGCAGCGGCTGCGCCTCATCAATGTCAATCAGCAACGGCTGAATATCGAGATGGAAGTGGCTGAAGGTATGGCGAAAACCGGCCAGTTCCCGATAACCGTGATGGCTCAGGCCAAGGGAAGCCAGCAGACCATCCACCTCCGCCAGCGAGGCCACTTGCGGGAAGCAGTAGAGCCCGCCCCAGATCCCCTGTGGCGGCCGCTTCTCCAGCAGCAGCTCATCGCCGTGACGGATCAGCAGCATGATGCCATCGCGAGCCGGAATGCTCTTCTTGGGCTTGCTGTTGGGATAGGCGGTGGGCTTGCCTTGCGACAGCCCCTGGCAATCGGCCCGCACCGGACAGCGATCACAGGCAGGCTTGCTGCGGGTGCAGATCGTCGCCCCGATATCCATCATCGCCTGATTGTATTGCGCCACGCCCAGTTTGGGAGTCAGCCGGATGGCGATCTCCCACAGCTCGTTCTCCACCTGTTTTTGGCCGGGCCAGCCCGGCAGCGCCAGCCAGCGGGTGAGCACCCGCTTCACGTTGCCATCAAGGATGGCGTGGGGCTGACCCAGAGAGAGCGACAACACGGCCCCGGCGGTTGAACGGCCAATCCCTGGCAGCGCCATCACCTCGTCAAAGCGCTCGGGAAAGAGACCGTGGTGGTGATCGCGGATCTGCTGGGCCGCCTTGTGCAGGTTGCGGGCCCGGGCATAGTAGCCAAGCCCGGTCCAGTGGTGCAGCACCTCGTCGACAGGGGCATCGGCCAGCGCCACCACATCGGGGAAGCGCGCCATAAAACGCTGGTAATAGGGGATGACTGTGGCGACCTGGGTCTGCTGCAGCATGATCTCCGAGACCCAGACCCGGTAAGGGGTCTTCTCCTGCTGCCAGGGCAGGGTTTTGCGGCCATGAAGCTCGTACCACTCCAGAACCCGGCTTGCGAAGGTTGATTGATTCACGTTGTTCTCATGTCGTTGATATAAGGGGAACTCTGCGGTTCCTTCGGCTCATCTGGCCTGAGCGGGCATACAGTCACCCCGCAGCACAGCGCCAGCTGTCTGGTGCGGCAGCGTAAGGCCTCGTCACGCCCAAGTCAAAGCCGCGCTGACTGACGCTGCGGGCAGGTGGTGGCCAGGCAGCAAAGCGGTAACAAAGACGATATACTCGGCCCCACGATTGATGACGGGAGAGACGGTTTGCAGACTTATCTGGTTGGGGGCGCAGTGCGGGATCGCCTGCTGGGGTTGCCGCAGGGCGACAGGGATCATCTGGTGGTCGGCGCCACCGTGGAACAGATGCTGGCGCTGGGTTTTACCCAGGTCGGCCGCGACTTTCCCGTGTTTCTTCACCCCAAAACCCAGCAGGAGTATGCCCTCGCCCGTACCGAACGCAAACAGGGTCAGGGCTACACCGGTTTTGTCTGCCACGCAGCCCCCGATGTGACGCTGGAACAGGATCTGCTGCGCCGGGATCTCACCATCAACGCCATCGCCGAAGATGATCAGGGCCAGCTCCACGATCCCTACGGTGGCATCGAGGATTTGGAAAAACGGCTGCTGCGCCACGTCTCCCCCGCCTTTGCCGAAGACCCATTGCGCATCTTGCGGGTCGCCCGCTTCGCCGCCCGCTTCCACGCTCAGGGCTTTACCATAGCGCCGGAGACCCTCGCCCTGATGAGCGAGATGACGGCCGCTGGCGAGCTGGCCCACCTCACGCCAGAGCGAGTCTGGAAGGAGCTAGAGAAGGTGCTGCTGGGACCAACCCCGCAGATCTTTATCGAGGTGCTGCGCCAGTGTGGTGCCCTCAAGGCGCTCTTCCCCGAAATCGACGCTCTGTTCGGCGTCCCCGCCCCGGCCAAGTGGCACCCGGAGATCGACACCGGCATCCACACCCTGATGGTGCTGGAGCAGGCGTGCCGGATCTCCCCGGAATTGACCGTCCGCTTTGCCGCCCTCTGCCACGACCTTGGCAAGGGAGTGACCCCCAAGGAGTTCTGGCCAAGCCATCACGGTCACGGCCAGAAAGGGCTGCCGCTTATTCGCGCTCTGTGCGAGCGGTTCCGGGTACCCAATGAGTGCCGGGATCTGGCGCTGCTGGTGAGCGATCTGCACACCCACATCCATATCGCCTTTGAGCTCAAGCCCGCCACCCTGCTCAAGGTGTTCGACAAGGCGGATGCCTGGCGCCGCCCCGAGCGCTTTGCCCACTTGCTGGATGCCTGTCGCGCCGACTTCCATGGCCGTACCAGTTTCGAGGAGCGGGTCTACGCCGAGCCGGACTATGTGGCCGAAGCGCTGGCTGCCGCCCAGGCGGTGCCGGTGAAAGAAATAGTGGCGGCCGGTTTCAAAGGGGAAGAGATCAAGGCGCAGCTCGCCAAAAAGCGGACTGATGCCATCAGCCGGGTCAAGGATGAGTGGACTTTTATCGAGGAGTAACCTCGGCCCCATAACAGACGGCCGCCCTGATGATGAGCTCCGCAAGGAGAGCATCGCCAGGGCGGCCGTTTTGCATCCAGATTGATATGTGAGGGGGCGCTAACCCCTGCTGGTGCCGTTATGCCGGACCAATTCGCTCCATCAGGCTCATATGGGATGAACCATCGTGGCGCTTGAGGTTCTGACGATACTCGAACTGGCGCTGGCTCTCCTGCTTGAGCCCCAGCATCAGCGAATAGCACATCGCCAACATGATCACCGAGAAGGGTAGCGCGGCTATGATGCTGGCCGCCTGCAAGGCTGCCAAACCGCCGGAGACCAGCAGGATAGCGGCAACCAGCCCCTGCCCCAGACCCCATACGGCACGGTGCAGAACCGGCGGCTCCTGATCACCGATGGAGAGCAGAGTCGTGATGACCAGCGTACCCGAGTCACTGGAGGTGATGAAGTAGGTGCAGATGAGCAGGGTCAGCACAGCCTTGGCGATCCAGCCGAAGGTATCCCAGTGCAGCAGCTCGACCGTCTTGTAGAGCGCCAGCGTCACATCCTGATTGACCGCAGCGACCACGCCGCCACCGCCAAACAGCTCCAGATTCATCGCCGTACCGCCAAACACGGTGAGCCAGAACATGCCGAGCAGCGAGGGTACCAGCAACACACCGAGCACAAACTCGCGGATAGTACGCCCCTTGGAAATGCGAGCGATAAACATGCCGACAAACGGCGCCCAGGCAATCCACCAACCCCAGTAAAACGCCGTCCAGCTCGACTGCCAGGCCGAGGTGCCGTTGGCCTCGGTGTTGGTCCAGAAGCTCAGTTTGACGATGTTCTGCAGGTAATCACCGATGTTCTGTACATAGGCGTTGAGGATATAGGTGGTCGGCCCCAGCACCAGAAAGAGCGCGAGCACGAAGACACTCAGCCAGATATTGAGCTCGGAGAGGAGCTTCACTCCGCGCCCGACCCCGGAAACCGCCGAGAGGGTGGCGATCAGGCTGATACCGCCAATCAGCCAGAGCTGGTTCGCTTGCGATACGTCCATGCCGAACATCTGGTTGAGGCCGGTATTCATCTGGGAGACCCCCAGACCAAGGGAGGTTGCCACCCCGAACACGGTGCCGAACACCGCCAGCACATCGGCCGCATGGCCCCAGAAGCCGTAAATCCGCTCGCCAAGGATGGGGTAAAGCACGGAGCGGATCGCCAGCGGCAACTTGCGACGATAACTGAAAAAGGCCAGCGATAGGCCAACGATCACATAGATGGCCCAGGGGTGCAGGCCCCAATGGAAAAAGGTGAGGCGCATGGCGATCTGGGCCGCTTCCGGGGTCATCCCTTCGGTAATGAACGGATTGCCCTGCAGATGGTTCATCGGCTCGGCGATGCTCCAGAACACCAGACCGATACCCATGCCCGCGCTAAAGAGCATGGAGAACCAGGCGAAGTAGCCGAACTCCGGTACCTGGTCGTCGTCACCCAGCCGGATGCTGCCAAAACGGCTGAACATCAGGTAGACAGCGAAGAACAGGAACAGGGCGACCACCAGAATGTAGTACCACTTGAACCCGGCAATAATCTGATCCTTGGCACCGACAAACCAGGCGGCCGCGGTATCGGGAACAAATACGCCAAACAGCAAAAACAGGGTGATCACGGTGAGGGCCGTCATGGCCATGGTCGGGTTGAGGCCTTTCAATAGCCCTTTGCTTGCTCGCATCCAGCCTCCTTAGTCGTTGTTGAAAAAGTCTTCGCCCACATGAGCACCGGCACCGCCGATGGCGCGATAGACCAGTTTGCCGGCTGCCTGTTCGCGGTGATCCACCAGCGAAACCGAGGGCTGGCCGTTCACGGCATGACGCTTGCCAAGGAAGATGGCCATGGGGACACCCAGATTGGAGACACCGCTGGTGATCCAGAGCCGGTTGAAGTCGTAAGAGCCGCCGATGAACTCCAGCTGGGCCAGGCCGGTATCGAGGCCGGTCAGATAGAAGTTCATGGCACTTTCGTCAGGAAAGAGGTGCACCAGCACATAGGCGTAGCGTAATTCATTCACCAACTCCTTTAGGTTGAAAGTACCTGTCTCACTGCACGAGAGGGGTAACTCACCATCATAGTGGTGCACCTTGAGGTTGTTCGGGTCTTCATCATAGGCAGGCTGATAGCGCACAAAAGCCGAGGTATCCGGCAGTTCATAGCGCACTCTGACCACACGTAACTCGGCCACCAGAGACTTGATATCCAGCTCGTCATTCATCATTTCGCTCCTCAAATGTCAGGGTGAATTCCGTGAAATGCCCGTCAACCTAACACAAAATTAGTTAGAGCAGAAATTATTACAGCAAAAACCATATTGACCTTGAGACGAATTAGGCGGAAAATTTTGCCCCTCTCCATAGCCCTCCAATGACGCACACCCCATGGAAAAACATGATGAAGTGCTGGTCGCCCTGCGCCAGATTATTCGTGCCATCGACATGCACTCCAGGCGTTTGATCAAAGAAGCCGGGCTCACCTCCCCGCAACTCTTGCTGCTCAAAGGGATCGATGAGTTGGGACAGATCTCCATGCGTCAGCTGGCCGATCACACCAACATGAGCCAGGCCACCGCCACCACCATCATGGACCGATTGGAGAGCCGCCAACTGGTGCAGCGCGTTCGCAGCAATACCGACAAGCGCAAGGTTCACGCGACACTGACTGACGCAGGCCGCGCCCTGCTGGCCCAGGCCCCGACCCCGCTGCAAGAGCGCTTCATCCAGCGTTTTCAGGCACTGGAAGCGTGGGAGCAGACCCTGCTGCTCTCTTCCCTGCAACGCATCTCCTCCATGATGAATGCAGACGAAATCGACGCGGCCCCGGTGCTGAGCGTCAGACCCCTCACCGAAGAGCAGGCATAAGCTGCTGAACAATTTCAGGCATAAAAAAAGCTCCCGAACGGGAGCTTTTTTCGATCAGGGGCCGCAGAGAATTACTCTTCCAGGCTGATCCCGATATTGGAGACGCCATCCTGAGAGGCGAATGCTCTGATGGCCAGGATTCGATCGCTGTCGCGCTCATGGGCAACCCGCTTGAGCAGTTCAACCTGGAACTCCAGCTCGGCTTCCATGTACTCGTGCTCGTAGAGCTCCTCTTCGGTCAGATCCCGCTCTTCCAGCAGCTCGATAAAACCGGCCACGGTACCGACTGACGCATGACTGGCATCGTTGGCCTCTTCGCCGACCCGGCAGATCACCGAGTTGTAGGCGCAGCCCAGCGCAACACAGGCATCCAGCGCGGGATAGGCACCGTAGGATTCAAACTTGCGGGGATCCGGAATGTGAGACTCGAACTCTTCGAGAATGGCACCCAGATTGACCCGGGATCCCTTGACGGTGAGGTAGACCCACATCTGATCCAGCGCATGCCGGAAAGCACCAGCATTGCCAAAGCCGGAGGCCTGACAGAACAGGGCATAGTTGGGGTACATGCGCTCTGCCAGCGCCAGGGTGTAGACGGTCTGTTGCCAAGGCTGTAGCTCGGCCAGTCGCTTATAAAACTTGTCACCAAACACTGGAGTCGGATCCTTTGCAAAATGTGGGGCAGATTGTAGCCCACGAGGCGCGCGGCGAAAACGAAAAAGCGCCCTGGTCGGCTATGTTGCGATATGAAGTCAGGTAAGATGGGTCGAGAGCGGCATCTTGTTGCGCCGCAAATTCTGATAAGGAACAAGAGTATGAGCCAACGTACCCTTCTTTTGCTCAGCCAGGATAATGCTCACTACGAACGGCTGCTCAAGGCCGCCAATCTCCCCCATCTGCGCATTCTGCGAGCCGATAACCAGAGCGATGCCGAGAAGCTGATCGGCGAAGCCCATATTCTGATGGCCGAACCGGCCCGTGCCAAACCGCTGCTGCCCAAAGCCAACAAGCTGAGCTGGTTCCAGTCCACCTATGCGGGAGTCGATGTGCTGCTCGACCCTGACAGTCGCCGCGACTACCAGCTCACCAATGTGCGCGGCATCTTCGGCCCGCTGATGAGCGAGTATGTCTTTGGTCATCTGCTCAGCCTGATGCGCCAAATTCCCCTTTATCGGGAACAGCAGAAACAGCGACTGTGGCAAAGCCACCCCTATCAGGGCCTCAAGGGGCGCACCATGCTGATCCTGGGGACCGGCAGCATTGGTCAGCATATTGCCCACACCGGCAAACATTTTGGCATGAAGGTGCTGGGCATCAGCCGCAGCGGTCGGGAGCGAGCCGGGTTTGATCAGGTTTATCAGCTACCTGCGCTCAACAAGATGCTGGCGCAGGCCGATGTCATCGTCAGCGTGCTGCCAGCCACCCGCGATACCCGTCATCTGTTCAATGCCGCCCGCTTCGAACACTGCAAACCGGGCGCCATCCTGTTCAACGTCGGTCGTGGCAGCGCCGTGCACTCGGGCGATCTGCTCACCGCACTGCGTACCGGCAAGCTGGCGATGGCGGTGCTGGATGTGTTCGAGCAGGAGCCGCTGCCTGCCGACAGTCCACTGTGGGGCCAACCCAACCTCATCGTCACCCCCCACAACAGCGCCTACAGCTTCCCGGATGATGTGGCCCAGATCTTTGTGCGCAACTACATCCGCTTTATCGATGGCCAGCCACTGGATGGCAAGATCGACTTCGACAAGGGTTACTGACCCTCACGGCGCATGTAAAAAGGCCCCGCCAATCTGGCGGGGCCTTTCATTTCAGTCTGTGACGACAGGAATCAACCCGCGGCCAGCTCCTTGCGATAGCTCTTCACCTTGGCAAGGAACTGACGACGCTCCTTGCCGCTGAGCGGTTCAGCCATAGGCAGCTTGGCGGTCATGGCATTGACCGGGCGGTTGTTGATCCGCAGCTCGTAGTGCAGGTGAGCACCGGTCGAGCGACCTGTGTTGCCGGAGAGGCCGATCTTGTCGCCCATCTTCACTCGCTGACCGGTTTTGACCAGCAGCTTGCTCAGGTGCAGATAACGGGTGGAGAGAGTACGGCCATGCTTGATGACGATATAGGTGCCCGCCAGCGGGTGGCTGGTTGCCTTCTGGACGACGCCATCGCCGGTCGCCAGCACTGGCGTACCCACCGGCACTGCGAAGTCGGTGCCCTCATGAGGACGAACCATACCGGTTACCGGATGTTTGCGCGCCGGGTTGAAATTGGAGCTGATCCGATAGCGGCTATGGGTCGGGTAGCGGCGGAATCCGCGCTCCAGACTGTTGCCCTGACCGTCGTAATAGTTGCCGTCATCGGAGAGCCAGGCCGACACCGTCTTGCCCTGGCTGGTCACTTCCACCCCCAGCAGCTGGCTGTTGCCAGTGCTTTTGCCTTCCACCGTCTCCTGGCGTACCAGCACTTTGAACTTGTCGCCCTTCTGCAGATCCTTGGCGAAATTCATTCGCCACTGGAACAGGTTGGCAATTTTCTGGATATGGTTGGCCGGAATCCCCGCATTGCGGGCACTGACATAGAAGCTGCCGTTGATCACGCCGTTGTAACGCTGCGGTTGCCACTCGACCTTCTCATTAATCATGGAGGCGGTATAGGCATCGTCGCTGCGTGCCATCACCAGCGTCTGCTTGATGTTCAGGCGGATTTTGAGTTGCTGCAGGATGTTGTCCTGATCGATCAGCAGCTCGATATTCTGGCCCGGCTTGAGGCGCGCCAGATAGTTCTTGTTGTCCGCGTCCAGCACCTTGTAGAGAGTGGTGGTGGAGAGACCGAGATTGTTAAAAATGGCGGTCAGGTTTTCGCCGTTGCGGACCCGGTAATCCTGCCACTGGGGGGTGGTGTCGACCGGGATGTCGTCATCCGGCGCACTCTGATCAACCAGTTCGTGATCGGGGATTTCGTTAAAGTCGGTGTTGTTTTCGTTGGTTGCCGTACCTGCGGTATCAATGGGCAACTCAAGACGCAGCGGCCGCTCGAGGATGTCACCCGGAGCTGGCAATAATGCCACTGCTGACAGGGTCATGGCCGTCAGCATCAGCATGGCGTAAAAGTGTTTGCGGGGAACCGGTGGTTCCCAATTGGCAGCCTGTACTACCAAGGGACGGAGACGTTTCATCCGCTATCCTGTATTTAGATCTAAAGAGTGTGAGTTGCGATGTCAGTTGTGACAAAACCGTATAAAACTGTTTGTTGGACACAAATAGTTACAAAAAGTTCATCACAATCTGCATGAACCTCACATTTTATGCATAACCCGCCCGGATGGGCAGAAATGATCGTCTTTTTTAACCATTTTTTCCTATTTTTAAGAACCGGGTCGGATTCGATACTGAATAGAAACCCAAAATGTTGCGATAACTTTTCCATGGAGTGGATATGTCGTTAGCAAAACTGTTAATCAGAATAATTGTCGTCCTGTTCCTGATCGGCGCAGCGCTGCTGTTTGCACTGGAAGTCACGACAGTCCGCCAATCCATCCTCGACCAGATGTCAGCCAACCTGGAAACCGCCATCACCGCTCTCGGGCTGGTGCTGCAAGGAACCCTGCTCAATGACGACAATGTGCTGGCCGAAACCATCGTCAATGCCATGTTCGACGGCGGCTTCGTCAGCTCGGTCATTCTGGTGGATCCTGATGGCCAGGTGCTGTTTCAGAAGGTATTCCACTCTACCCAGCAAAATGTCCCCGGCTGGCTTCCCTCGGTTATCGGCATGCCGCCCGTCAAAATTGAGCAAGAGTTGACCGATGGCTGGCGCATGCTGGGCACTCTGACCCTTGAGGGGCATAGCGGCTACGCCTATCAGCATCTGTGGAATGCCATCAGTCGCACCGGTCTGGCGCTGCTGGCGGGCCTCGTCGTATTTACCCTGATCATCTCCCTGGTGTGCAAACGCCTGCTGCAGCCCCTGGAGCAGATCAACCTGCAGCTGATCCGTATCCGCAAACACCAGTTCAACAGCACCCTGCCCACTCCCTGGTTGCAAGACCTCAAAGAAGTGGCACTTTCCATCAACCAATTGGTTTCCGAACGCAAACGGGATCTGCTGCAACAACGACTCAAAATCACCCAGCTGGGAAAACAGCTGCCACTGACGCCCCCACAGCCGCTGCAAGGAGTGAGCCCGCTGCCGGAAGGCGGGCAACTGCAAAAATTTGTCTCCACACAAGGGGAGATCGCGCTCTATCAGCGTTTCTTGCCCAGTCAGCCCCTCGGTGCCGACAGCGATCTCGCAACCATCCAGAGCGCCCTGCAACAGTGGCAGCACTCTCATATAGAAGGGATCTTGCTGCCCCTCTCCCTGCTCAATCACCCGCAATGGTCCGAGATCGCCCCTCTGCTAAGCCAGGGCCACGGCAAAACACTGGATTGGCGCTGGGATGTGGTCACCTTTCCCGCCCACGGCCAAGCCACATTGGCTGCGTTGCAGGAACAGGGGTGTGAGCTCGCCTTCAGCGCCATTCCCCTCAATGCGGATACTTTCAATCAACTTGACCCGCTCAATCCCATCTTTATCAGCTGTCAGCTGACCGATGCGCCGCTCTACTGGAATCTGCTCTCCCAAACCATGCATGCCGCCGGTTATACCCTGCTGGCAGAATCGGGAGAGTGTCGCGACATCGACAAACTGCGGACCTGGGGTATCGATGGTTATGCCAAGGAGGCACAATCATGAAAAAGCTCGCCATGCTGTTACCCCTGCTGTGGCAACCCGGCCTGATGGCTGAAACCGTCACTATCACCACCGGGGGTGAGCAGGGGATTTATCACCAGATAACCCAAGAGTTTTGCCGTCTGGCCCATGAGGTCGATGAGCAACTTGCGTGCACATTGCAGAGCTCATCGGGTTCAATAGAAAACCTGAAGCGGCTGAAGAGTGGCGAGACCTCCTACGCCATGGTGCAGTCAGACTGGCTATATCAGGCAAGCCAGGGCTTGGGCCCTTTTGCCACACAGCCGCAACCTGAGCTGCGCGCCCTGTTTGCCACCCATGCCGAGCCCTTCACCATAGTGATCCGTGCCGATGGCGATATCAATTCACTGGAACAGCTCAAGCTCGCCCCCATCGACATGGGGTTGAAGAGCTCGGGAACCCGCCAGACGGCGCTGACCCTGTTCAACATCTTGGGAGCGAAAGAGCAGGATCTCGATCTGAAGAGCATGGCCAACCTGCCGGATGCGCTCTGCAGCAAGCAGATCGACGCATTTGCACTGGTGATGGGACACCCTAACCGGATTGTGCTCGACACCGCCAAACGTTGCGCAGTCAGTTTCCTCCCCATCGATGGGGCCACCCGTGATCAGCTACTCAAGGGGGTCAAATATTACCAACGCAGTCAGGTGCCCGCCCGCATCTACCCCGGCAATCTGAAGGCGACCCCCACCTTTGCCATAGCCGCCACCCTGGTCACCAATGCCACCATGCCGGAAGAGTCTGTCTATCGTCTGACCAAGGCAATGCTGACACAGCAGACCAAGTTCAATGAGCAGACTTATGGCTACGCCAATATGTTTCACCGGGCACGCAATAAAACCGGCCCGGTGCTGAGTGTTGAACAGCATCCGGGCGCGGCGAAATATTTCGAGGAGCTGAAAGCGGCGGGCAAGCTATAACTGACGACGGGGAGAGCGCAGTTGCTCGCTGGAGAAACGGGTCTTCATCGATGTCCACTGCGCCAACCGATCGGCACTCCCCGCCAGCGTCCCTTCCCGCCGTGACTTCATGATCCAGATGCTTTTGGCATCGAAACTGTAAACGGGAATGAGATCGGTACGCTTGCTGCCCGGCAGGATCCGGCTGTTGATGTTGTCGAGCACCAGTGGGTCAGCCTTGGGTGTCGGGAAGTAGAGCGTCACCATGTGGAACTGGTTGTAACGCACCGCCTTGACGTAGGCCAGTCGCAGTTTCTTCTCATCAACCCCCAGCTCCATCAGGGTGTAGTACTTGGAGATGCTGTAATCCTCGCAATCCCCACCCCGGGCACCGATGAACTCCAGCGGATTGGCCCAGTAATCCTCATCTCCCCACAGCTTGGGGTCTTCACTGTAGGTGAGATTGTTGAAGTAGTTGTTCACCAGCTCTATCTTCTGCTGGTCGGTTGTACCCGCTCTGGGGGTGAGCAGGCGAGAGAATGCCTCGGCCCGCTGGATGGCCCGGCCACCATACACTTCCTGCAGCTTGGCCCGCAGATCCGGACTGGCAATATATTCGGAAAGACGCGAAGCCTGCACGCTGGCGCAACATAGCGCCAGAGTACAGGCCGGGATCAACAACCATTTCATACCGGACACTCCATGTCAGATGCTGGAGGTCAGTATAGCCCCTCCGGATGAGAGGCTCAGCCGCTGATCAGCGACATTGGGCAAATGCATCTGCCAGTTGCTGCATGAATTGGGGATAACCATCCGGGCCGAGCGGTACCTGTTCACCCACCTCATCAAGCAACAGCACCTTGGCGCCGGTATTGCGTGCCACCGATTCGATCACAGCCGGTGAGAATTGCGGCTCGGCATAAATGCAGCTCGCCTGCTTCTCTTCCAGTGCCTTGCGGATATCCACCAGGGTCTTGGCGCCCGGGCGACGCTCAGGGCTCACGGTAAAGTGACCCTTTGAACTCATGCCGTAGTGGCGCTCCCAGTAGCCATACGCCTCGTGGAATACAAAGTACCCCTTCTCATTCACCGCCTTCATCTGGCCAGCAATCACCTTGTCTTTGGCATCCACCTTGGTATCAAATGCCGCGAGGTTGGCGTCATAGCGAGCCTGATTGGCCGGATCCAGCTTGCCCAATTCACTTGCGATCGCCTTGGCAATCACCTTGGCCTGCGTCGGGCCAAGCCAGATATGGGGATCGACCCCTTCGTGATGATGTCCTTCATGCCCTTCATCATGGTCACCGTGCTCGTGGGCAGCATGATCGTGATCATCATGGTCATGGGAGTCATGACTATCCTGAGTCGCGTAGTTGAACAGCGGCATTCCCTCAACCTGAGTCAGGGCCAAAGCATGGGGATGATTGGCCAGCGGCTTGGCCATAAACCCTTCCAGCTCGGGGCCAACCCACACCACCAGCCCAGCACTGTTGATGCTGCGAATATCGGACGGGCGCAGGGAGAAATCGTGGGGAGAGGCGCCGGTCGGCAACAATACCTTGGGCTCACTCACCCCGTCAGTGATCGCCGCAGCGATGAAGCCAAGGGGCTTGATGGTGGTCAGTACCTCAATGGCACGAACAGGCAAACTCACCGCCAGCAGGGCAGTGAAAAGCGCAATAATTCTCATTGGTGAATCTCGTCAGGGGGTGAGTATGTGATAATATAACAGCCGCTTTTTGTTATATTATAACTCTCACTGGCTGTAAACCCCGGAGTTGTCATGAGCCAACTGGTAGAGCTGAAAGAGGTCTCTCTCTCGTTTGATGGACGCTCTGTGCTCGACAAGGTCTCCTTTACCCTCAATAAAGGCAAAATCACCACGCTCGTCGGCCCCAACGGGGCGGGCAAGAGCACCCTGAGCAAGCTGGTGCTGGGTCTGCTCACCCCAGATTCGGGCAAGATCACCCGCAGCCGCGATCTGAGAGTCGGCTATGTGCCCCAGCGCCTCTATCTGGATCCCACCCTGCCGCTGACAGTGCGTCGCTTCCTGCAACTGGGCAAAAACAGCCGCCTCTCCATCGAGGAAGCGCTAGCCCGGGTTGGCGCAGAAGGGTTGCTGGAAAACCGGATGCAGAAGCTCTCCGGTGGTGAGATGCAGCGCGTGCTGCTGGCCCGCGCCCTGCTGGTCAAGCCCGAGCTGCTGGTGCTGGACGAGCCGGTGCAAGGGGTCGATATCACCGGCCAGATCGAGCTCTACGCCCTGATCGGTCAGCTCGCCGCCGAGTTCAATTGCGCCGTGCTGATGGTCTCCCACGACCTGCATCTGGTGATGGCCAGCACCCACGAGGTGATCTGCCTCAATCGCCATGTCTGCTGTCATGGCGAGCCGGAAAGCGTGGCGCGCCACCCCGAATTTGCCCGCCTGTTCGGGCGACCGGAGCAGGAGGTGCTGGCGGTCTATACCCACCATCACCACTGCGACGGCGAACACCACCATCATGAACCGCAGGCTCCCGTCATCCGCCTGCCCTCTCGCAACAACGCTCACAGCAAATAGCGCAAGCAACAGGACATTCAAGTGGACAGCTTTCTGTTATACGCCCTCGCGGCCGGTCTCGGCATCGCCCTGCTGGCCGGTCCCCTAGGTAGCTTCGTGGTATGGCGCAAGATGGCCTACTTTGGCGACACCCTCTCCCACGCCTGCCTGTTCGGCATCGCGCTGGGCATCCTGCTGCAGGTCGATCTCACCCTGGCGGTGGTGGTCTGCTGCCTCGCCATGGCGATGCTGCTGGTGATCATGAGTCGCAACCAGCAGGTGGCCACCGATACCCTGCTCGGCATTCTGGCCCACAGCGCCCTGTCCCTCGGTCTGGTTACCTTGAGTTTTATGGATAACGTGCGGGTGGATCTGATGGCCTACCTGTTCGGCGACCTGCTCTCGGTACAACCGATGGATCTGCTCTGGATCTACGGCGGTGGCGCGCTGGTACTGCTCACCCTGTGGCGACTGTGGGATCCCCTGCTCTCCATGACCATCTCGGAAGAGCTGGCATGGGTAGAGGGGATCCGGGTCGATGTGCTGCGCTGCGTATTGATGCTGCTGATCGGGCTGGTGATCGCCGTGGCGATGAAGTTTGTCGGGGCGCTGATCATCACCTCCCTGCTGATCATTCCCGCCGCCACCGCCCGCCGCTTTAGCCAGACGCCGGAGCAGATGGCCGGTTTTGCAGCGCTGATCGGCTGCCTCGCCGTGCTGGGTGGATTGACCCTCTCCTGGTATCAGGACACTCCGGCAGGCCCCTCGGTCGTCGTCTGCGCCACCAGCCTGTTTGTCCTAAGCCAGTTCAAGAAGGCTTGATACCACGCTAGAGCGGCATGCTCTGGCGTGTCTCCATCATCAGCCACTGGCGTAACCGGCTGATGGCGGGCTCATGGGCCCGCGAGCGCTTGCAGGTAAAGTAGAAGGCATCCCCCGTCTCCAGCTGGTGTACCGGTAAGGCCACCAGCTGGGGATCATCGGGACGCAGCATGTAGTCATTCACGAACGCCACCCCCTGCTCCCAGGCCGCCGCCTCCATCGCCAGCAGCACATGGCTGAAATGGTGCATCTGCGCCTCGTCCGGAATCACCAGCCCACCCGCTTTGGCCCAGCGCTGCCAATCCTCCCCCCGCGCCTTGTAAATGGACTGCACCGACAGCAGCGGCAACTGCCAGATTGCCTCGGGCCACTCCCCGCTGATCTGCTGCAACAGACGGCGACTACAGACCGGAAAGAGCCGCTCCTGATAGATAAGGTCGTGGCAGTAGCCCCGCCCGTGGGGTGAGACGGTGATAAAACAGTCGGCCACCCGATCGGAGAGCTCGGGATCCTCCGCCACCATCTCCAGACTCAGATCAAGCTCGGGATAGAGCTGGCGCAATCCGGCCAACCGCGGGATCAACCACTTCACCGCAAACGAGCTGTAGACCGCGAGGCGCAACCGCATCTCGCCGCCCCCGCGCAGCTGCTCGCTGCTCTGGGCAATCTGGCCGAGCCCGGCAGCAATCCCCTCGAAATAGCTCTCCCCCTGCGTCGTCAACGAGAGCAGCCGCCCCTGACGCAGCAGCAACCGCTCACCCAGAAAATCTTCCAGCAGGCGGATCTGGTGGCTGACCGCACTCTGGCTGACGTTCAGTTCAAGGGCGGCGCGGGAGAAGCTGAGCAGCCGGGCCACCACCTCGAAATATTGCACCGCACGCAGGGGAGGAAGCTTCATTATCTAAATATCTCATGAGTGGTCATTTTTTATCATTTTACTGGATATCAACCGGCACGCTACCCTCCGCTCATCTGAAGTGGGAGGTGGTATGAATGCAGTAGGGATCGGCATCCTTTATCTGGTGCTGGGCAATATGGTGGCGGTCTTTTCCGATGCGCTGGTCAAGGTGCTGGAGCCAGATCAGCCCATCTTCCAGTTTGTCTTTTTCCGCCAGCTCTCGGCCGCCATTCTGCTGATGCCGTGGCTGCTCTGGTCATGGCGCCGCAATCCACCGGTGGCCATCAAGTGGCACCTGCTGCGGGCCCATATCTGGGCGGTCGGCGTCTGCCTGATGGTAGTGGCCCTCACCCGCTTGCCGCTCGCTACCGCCAATGCCCTCTTCTATGCCGCCCCCCTGATGATGGTGCCGCTGGCGGTGTGGATGGCGGGGGAAGCGATCTCGCGCCAGAAGGTGCTGACCGCAGTCATCGGATTTATCGGGGTTTTGATCGTGCTGCGCCCGACTGAAGTGAACTGGGCCGCACTGGCGGCGCTCGGGGTGGCGTTGTCGATGGCGCTCAACAATCTGCTGATCAAGCGGATCCCGCTCAAGCAGCCCATCGCCCAGACCCTGTTTTTCACCAACGTGCTGAGCATGCCCTTCATTCTGGCGCTGGCATTATGGGAAGGAGGCGACTGGCAGTGGCAGATGTGGTGGCCCGCTTTCGGCTCCTCGGCGCTGATCATGGTCTATGCGGGATTGTGCGTGGTGGCCTATCGCAAAGCGGAGGCGAGCAAGATCGCCTCGGCGGAGTACACCGGTCTGCTGATGGCGGTGGCCATCGGGGTATGGTTGTTTGACGAGCAGCCGGGCCTGCCGCTGCTGCTGGGCTGTATCTGCATCCTCCTGCCACTTATCGCCATGGCGCGCAGCAAGCCAAAACCGCTGGCCGAGCCAGCGCTCTAATACTCAGGGTCTCCCCAGAAGCGGGGCGACCCTTTGCTGCAGATGGGGGACGATCTCCTCCTCGAACCAGGGATTCTTCCTGAGCCAGAGGGTGTTACGTGGGGAGGGATGCGGCAACGGCAGCCAGCCGGGGCCATAGTCGGCCCAGCTGCGCACCGTGTCGGTGAGCGACCCCTTGGCCGCCCCCCGCAGGTAATGGGCTTGCGCATACTGGCCGATCAGCAGGGTCAGCTCGACATTGGGTAGCAGCATCAATACCTTGTCGTGCCAGTTAGGCGCGCACTCGGGTCTGGGCGGCAGATCACCCGACTTGCCCTTGCCGGGATAGCAGAGACCCATCGGCATGATGGCGATGCGGGATTCGTCGTAGAAGGTGGTTTTATCGACCCCGAGCCACTGGCGCAGCCTGTCACCGGAGGGGTCATCCCACGGGATACCGCTGGCATGCACCCGGGTGCCGGGCGCCTGACCGATGATCAGCAAGCGGGCACTCTCGGCCCCGCGGATCACCGGACGAGGCCCCAGCGGCAGATGAGCCTCACACAGACGGCAGGCCCTGATTTGCTCAAACAACTTATCGATTCGCTGCATGACGTTGATAGTACCAGCATTTCCCTGTTTTCCCTCTTGTGGAAACAGGGCGCGCCCCCTACTATCGCCATGGATGTTTAATTTAATAAACGGACAATAATGAAAAACTGGCTAGGTACCGGCACCGCGACCCTCTCCTTCATCCTGTGGGGGATGCTGCCGCTCTATTATCAATTCATGCCCGAGGTCAACATGTGGGAGCTGATCTCCCACCGGGTGCTCTGGTCTGTGGTTCTGCTGGGTGTCCTGTTTTTGCTGCTTGGCCACCAGATACCTTGGGCACAACTGCGCAGCGAGCCGCGCCAGCTCGGCCTCATTCTGTTGGCGGGCCCCGTCATGTCCATCAGCTGGTGCATGTTCACCTGGTGCCTCACCACCGGGCAGGTGCTGACCACCAGCCTCGCCTTCTTTATGACCCCGCTGTTCAATATCGTATTCGCCGTCATCTTTCTCAAAGAGCGGCTCACCCCGCAAAAGCATCTGGCAGTCGCTCTGGCACTGGCGGGTCTCGCCTACATGCTGTTCTGCTACGGCCAGCTCCCCTGGTTCTCCCTCATCATGGGGGCCAACTTCGCCTGCTATGGCCTTATCAAGAAGAAGATCCACTACGACACCGGCACCAGCCTCTATCTGGAAGCCATGGTGCAACTGCCCGTCGCGCTGATCATCATCGGCACGCTGGCATGGCACGGGGAAGGGGCATTCGTGAACGGGGATCTGGCCGACAAGCTGCTGCTGATGGGCAGTGCGCCCGCTACTCTGCTGCCGGTGGGGCTGTTCTGCTATGCAGTGGCGAGAACCCGGATGAGCACGGTGGGACTGCTGCAATATATCGAGCCCAGCCTCGCCTTCCTGCTCGCCATCTACTGGTTTGGTGAGGCGCCGGACCCCATCAAGGCAGTCGGTTTCACCTTTGTCTGGGCAGGTCTGCTGGTGAGCCTGTTACCGCTGCACCGGCTCAAGCGCCGCCCTCAGGGCGTACCGCGATAGGACTCCAGCACCTTGTGCCAGCGGGGATCTCTGTCCATCTGCTCGGCGATGTCGTTGAGGGTGGCATGCAGCTCGGGACGGGATTTGGGCAGCAGGATATGGCGGGTATAGCTGGATTGGGGGAAGGGTGAGATAAACAGCTTGCCCTGATAGTGCTGTGCGTCGATGAAAAAGCCCAGCGATGAACCACTCACCAGCGTCACATCAATGCGGCCGCGCACCAGCAGCTCGAGGTTGGTCTTCACCTTCTTGGCATCCTGACGTACCAGCTCGCCGCGGCTGGCCGCATCATCGATCCCCTGATAGCGGTAGCCCTCCACCCCACCAAACACCAGCCCCTTGAGGGAGTCAGGCCCGCGATAGGTGACCGGGTTGTCGATGTTCGAGACCAGCTCGTTGGTGTCGCGCATCACCGGAAAGGTCCAGAGATAGCGCTCGCGATGGGGATCCCCCACCCAGGCCGGATTGACCCAGACCACCAGACCATCGAAGTCGGGATCCGCCATCTCCAGCGCCAGCCGGGCGCGATTGACCAGCCAGAGCTCGATTCTGGGTTCACCCCCCAGCTTTTCATTGAGATACTTGACCAGCTCGCGGCTCAGCCCTGCATCCACTCCGGTGTTGAAGGGGGGATGCTGATGGTAATCGTAGAGACGGATCGTCTCCCCCAGAGCCGGGACCGACAACAGTAACCACAACCAAAACCAGACTCTCATCGCACCTCCTTGAGCTGCCTCTGAGTTTGGCACAGAGAATTTGAATGAGAGAACCCGCGACCACCACACCGGCACAGCAACCATCCACCCCTTCCCGCTGGTCTGTCTACATGGTGCGTACTGCCACCGGCCTGCTCTATACCGGGATTAGCACGGATCCGCTGCGCCGTCTGGGCCAGCACCAGAGTGGCAAGGGCGCTCGCGCCCTGCGCGGCAAGGGACCACTGACGCTGGCGTGGCAACAGGAAGTCGGCGAGAAGGGGGCGGCCCTGCGCATCGAATATCGCCTCAAGCAGCAGCCAAAATCCTTCAAGGAGCAGCTGATCCACAGCCCGGCACTCTGGCAGAGCTGGAGCCCCCAGTGGTTACCCGAAACGACCCGACCTTAAGGGGTGCAGGCAAAAAAAGGCCACTCGATGAGTGGCCGGAAAGGGGAAATCAGGGAGCATCACACAACGTCTTGCACAACCTCAGGCGGGTTAGAGGTAGGTATTGGAACGCTTGCTGCGGTTGCTGATCAGCCAGCAAACCGCCAGCACCAGCAGCAACCAGGGGGCCAGCTTGATGATCAGAGCAAGCATGCCGCCCAGTGCCCCAAGCAGCACGAACAGGCCGCTCACCAGCAACATGGCTACCAGGGTAAAACCGGTCAGTGCCATGACCAGCAGCACCACCAGCAAGATGAAAAATTCCAGCATAACTTGCTCCTTATCAGTACCTTGTCTGCCGGCTGATCAACCCTTTGGTCAATCCAGCCAGCGCTTCAATTCATAACGGGGCGGCATCATCAGCACCGCCAGCAGATAGGCGGCCAGTGCCAGCGGCGGCATCAGGATCAGGGCGAGCAGTGCCACCACCCGCACCGTGACTCTGGAGACCCCCAACCGCCTGGCAATACCGGCGCAGACCCCGGTCAGCTTGCGATGCACCAGATCCTTGGGCCAGGGGCTCATGATTACACCTCCGCCTTCTGGCCTTTGAGGCGAGCCAGCTCGCGCTCGATCTCGTCATTGAGCTCCAGCTCGCGGAACTGGGCCTCCAGCGAGGGATTCTGCCCCAAGGTGGCCGCCTCCAGCTGGGCTTCCAGCTGATCGACCCGGCCCTGAAAACCGTCAAAGCGCGCCATCAGCTCATGCATCCGCTGGTTGTCCACCTGGGCGCGGGCACGAATGCGGCTGTGGGCGGTCTGCTCGCGCAGGGTCAGCAGTTTCTGCTTCTCGCGCGCCTCGGTCAGCTTGGCAGCCAGCCGCTCGCTGTCGGCGGTGAGCTGGGCCAGCACCTCGGCCACACGTGCCTTGTCCTGCTCCAGCTGTTCACATTTTTTGACCTCCGCCAGCTTCTCGGTGAGGGCGGCGCGGGCCAGATCCTCACGTCCCTTCTGGATGGCGAGCTCGGCCTTGGCCGACCACTCCAGGATCTGCGCCTGCAACCCCTGCTGGTGACGCTCCAGCTGCTTCTGTTCGGCAATCACGCGGGCGGACTGGGTACGCATCTCGACCTGCACCTGCTCCATCTCTTCGATCATCAGTCGCAGCATCTTCTCCGGCTCTTCACTCTTGTCGAGCAGGCTGTGCAGGTTGGCATTTATCACGTCGGTCAGGCGGCTGAATACGCTCATGGTCTGGCTCCTTGTTGATGGGATGGCTATCTCTTCCCATAGCATTACAAGAGCCGTGCCAAGAAAAATTATTGTTGTTTTACATATAGATGGGAATTTACTGAGGAAATTCAAGAAGGGCTTGTTGGTGAAAATAGCCAACCTGGTGGTGATTTTTACCAACAAAAAAGGGAGCCTCTGGCTCCCTTGTCGATTCTTCTGCGCTATCCATCAGGCGGCGTGGCTGTGGCCCAGCTTGCTGTCCAGTTCGGCCAGCTTGGCCTCCATCCGGGCGCGGCAGGTGTCGGAGAGATCGCGAATGCCGCTGGCACCGTGCTCCTTGCTGCAGACCGGCGCCATCACTTCCACCAGCACTTCGCCGTTGTCCCAGCGATTCAAGTCGACCTGACCGAAGTAGCTGGAGCAGACGATGGGCACCACGGGCACTTCAGCCTGTACCGCAGTGTGGAAAGCGCCCGCCTTGAATGGCAGCAGGCCACGCCCCTGGGAGCGGGTCCCTTCCGGGAACATCCAGATGGAGGTGCCACGGTTCTTGATGCGATCCACCACCTGACCTATGGTGCCGATGGCACGGGAGCGGTTGGAGCGGTCGATCAGCACGTTGCCGGAGAGCCAGAAGATAAGGCCGAACAGCGGCAGCCAGAGCAGGCTCTTCTTGCCTACCGCCACCACGCCGGGCTGCACCGCACCGGTCACGGTGAAGATGTCGAAGTTGCTCTGGTGGTTGCAGACGTAGACCGCCGGGCCGACCGATTTGACCTCGTCGGCCACCGTGACCTTGACTCGCAGCCCGATCAGCGGGCAGACCGCGTGATACATGCGGGCGAAGACATAGACGTTGTTGGGATGGCGCGGACGAACCAGACAGAGCAGCAGGCCGAACAGGAACCAGAAAATGAGCAGCAGACCAAGCAGCAGCACACGGGCAATTTTGAGCATCGAACACCTCGAGTTTTAACTCGGCGCAGTATACTGATCCCCCTTTTAGCGAACAAGCGTTCGCCAAACAGAACCGACCACCCTCCCCGTCGCGCCACCCACAGTACTGCTCATCAATACATCGCCGACTTGCCCCACCCGCCATTGGTCGTTAGGATCGCCCCATCTTGATGGACGGGGCGAACATGATGTTGCAACAACGGGTAGCGAAACATCTCCTGCTGCTGGTCTGCCTGCTGGTGCTCAATTGTGCGGCCCAGCCGCTGGCCCGGCTTGCCCTGCTCGATCACGCCCTCAGCTGTCAGGCACTGCCCGTTCCAGGCTCGGCAACGGATCAAGAGGATGCCAAACCGGCCAGCCCGCAGCCCACCAGCTGCCAGCTCAACGGCAAGTGGCTAAGCGCCGCCACCCTGCTCTGCGTCGAACAGCTCTTCTTTGCCGTGGCCGTGCTGATCGCCCTGCTGGCTCCCCTTTGGCGCTACACACCGCCACTGCCCCCTCTCAGAGTCATCTCGCCGCCCGAGCGGCGTCTGCACCTCACCCTGTGCGTCTGGCGGGAATGAGTTCGGCTGCGTTCTTTCGTTAGCTGTCACTCAATTTTTGCGAGACCAAAAAGATGTCGAATCTCTTCAAGGCGGCCCTGCTACTGGGCGGTCTGCTGTGGCAATCCATGGGATTGGCCAGCGACACGGGCTGGCTCACCAGCCCACAGAATGATCACGCCCGGGTACGGCTGCAGGCCGACCGCAGCACGGCAGATCAGACCCGCATCCTGCTCGATGTCGAGCTGGAGTCGGGCTGGAAGACCTACTGGCACAGTCCGGGAGAAGGGGGGATTGCCCCCCAGATCCTGTGGGATGAGCCGGTCGGTGCCTTTCAGTGGCGCTGGCCGGTGCCACGCCACTTCGAGGTAGCCGGGCTCAGCACCCAGGGTTATCAGGGTGATGCGACCTTCCCTCTGAGCCTCAACTACCCCGCTGGGCAACCGCTCAAGGGAACTCTTCGCCTCTCCACCTGCAGCAATGTCTGCATCCTGACCGACTTCCCCTTCACCCTCGCGGTGGATGGCGCCGCCCCGGCCGACTTCGATTTTGCCTGGGCGAAGGCGATGAGTACCCTGCCCCAGCAATTGCCTGCCGAAACCCGGGTCGAGCTGGGTTATCAGCACAACCAGCTGCAACTGCGCGCCGAGCGGGCAGAGGGCTGGCAATCACCAGCGCTCTTCATCGACGCTCTGGAGGGGGCCGAGTTTGGCAAACCGGCGCTTGAGGTCGAGGGCAACGCCCTGATCGCCCGGGTACCGGTGAGCGACGGCTGGCAGGGAGATGCGCCGGATCTGCGCGGTCAATCCCTCGGCCTGCTGCTCACCAGTGGCGAGCAGGCATGGCAGGGCAAGGGGACGATCGGCGCGCCACTCGCACTGCCCAACCAGAGCCATTCGCTGTTCTGGTTGCTGGGGGCGGCGCTGCTCGGCGGCCTGATCCTCAACCTGATGCCCTGCGTGCTGCCGGTGCTGGCGCTCAAGCTGGGCTCAGTGTTGCAACATCAGGATTGTGAACAGGGAGCGGTGCGCAAGCAGTTCCTCGCCGCCAGCGCCGGGATCATCGCCTCCTTCTGGGTGCTGGCGGCCATGAGCAGCCTGCTACGCGCCACGCAAGGGGCCGTCGGCTGGGGCATCCAGTTCCAGAGCTCCGGTTTTATCGGCTTGATGGTGCTGGTCACCCTGCTGTTTTGCGCCAACCTGCTGGGGCTGTTCGAGATCCGCCTGCCCAGCGCCCTCAGCACCCGCCTCGCCACCAGCGGCGGCAACGGCCTCGGCGGTCACTTCCTGCAGGGGAGCTTCGCCACTCTGCTGGCGACCCCCTGCTCGGCCCCCTTCCTCGGCACTGCGGTGGCCTTTGCGCTGGCCGCCCCCCTTGATCAGCTCTGGCTCATCTTCACAGCGTTGGGGATTGGTATGAGCCTGCCCTGGCTGCTGGTGGCGGCCCTGCCACGGCTCGCCCTCTGGCTGCCGAAACCAGGGCGCTGGATGAACCATCTGCGCATCCTGCTCGGCCTGATGATGCTGGGCTCCAGCCTCTGGCTCACCAGCTTGCTCGACAACCATCTCGGCAGCTATGCCACCGGCTGGTTGATGGTTGCCATGCTGCTGGCACTGCTGGCTGGCATCATCTGGCGTTACGGCATCCGCGGGTTCACGCTGGCGATCGCCCTTACCGCCCTGATTGGCAGCCCCCTGCTGCTGAGTGGCGCCTTTAGCGCGCAGGGCTCGGCCAGCGTTGACAAGGTGGTCTGGCAGCCGCTCTCTGAGCGCGCCATCACTGATGCGCTGGCCCAGAACAAGCGGGTCTTTATCGATGTCACCGCCGACTGGTGCGTTACCTGCAAGGCCAACAAATACAACGTGTTGCTGCGCGATGAGGTGCAACAGGCCCTCTCTGCCCCCGATGTGGTGGCCCTGCGCGGCGACTGGAGCAAACCGAACGACACCATCGCCGCCTTCCTGCGTAAGCGGGGCGCGGCGGCCGTCCCCTTCAACCAGATTTACGGCCCGGAATTGCCGCAAGGGGCCACACTGTCACCCCTGCTCGACAAGGACGATCTGCTGACCACATTGCACAAGGCTGGCCTGCTTCAGGCTGACACCACCCGATTTTAAGGAGCAACCATGAAACCGACTCTGAGCGCCCTGACCCTGCTGGCCTCCCTTTCCGCAGCCCTGCTGGCTCCGGCCCTGCACGCGGGCCCCTTCACCCCGGAGCAAGAGGCACGTATCAAGGAGCTGATCCGCGAGACCCTGATCGCCAACCCCAAGATCCTCGACGAGGCCGCCGAATCCTGGGAGAAGCAGAACGCGGCAGCCCAGGAGGCGCAGCTTGGCAACTTCATCAAGGGCAACAAGGATGTGCTGTTCAACAGCGCCACCAGCCCGCGTCTGGGAGCCAAAAACCCCAAGCTGACGCTGGTGCTGTTCACCGACTACAACTGCCCCTACTGCAAGCAGTTCGATCCCCAGCTGACCAAGCTGCTCAAGGCCTATCCGGACGATCTGGGGCTGGTGATCAAGCTGCTGCCGTTCAAGGGGCAGACCTCCGCCAAGGCGGCCCAATACAGCCTGACCCTGTGGCAACAGGATCCCGCCCGCTTCCTCACCCTGCACGACAAGCTGATGAGCAAGCAGGGGATGCTGACCGAGGCGGACATCAACAAGGCACTGGCCGCCACCGGCAACACCGCGCTCAAACCGGCCGCCAAGGCGACCGAAGAGCTGCGCAACAGCCTGCGCATCGGCACCATTCTGGGGGTACAGGGCACTCCGGCGACCCTGATTGGCAACCAGCTGGTGCCGGGCGCCATCCCCTATGAGGAGCTGGAGCAGCTGGTGAAGGCCGAACTGGTCAAGCAGGGGTAAGGGATGACCACCAATCCTCAACCCCGCTGGCGCCGCTGGGGCAAGGAGGCGCTCTGGCTGCTGCTGATGGCGCTGATCATCTCGACCCTGCTGGATCTGTGGCGCAGCCCAACCCTGCCAGAGGGGGCGATGAGCGCCCCCGTCACTCTGCAGGATGGCACCAGTACGGATCTCGCCACCCTGAGCCAGGGCAAGCCGCTGCTGGTCTACTACTGGGCCAGCTGGTGCGGGGTGTGCCGTTTCACCACCCCGGCGGTACAGCAGCTCTGGCAAGAGGGGGAAAACGTGCTGACGGTGGCGCTGCGCTCCGGCAATTCGGAGCAGTTAGCCAAGGGGATGAGCAAGAAGAGGCTCACCTTCCCGACCCACAACGACGAGTCGGGAGCGCTGGCCGCCAAGTGGCAGGTAGGGGTCACCCCGACGTTCCTCGTCATCAGGGATGGGACGCTTGTGAGCAGCACCACCGGCTGGAGCTCGAAGTGGGGCTTGCAGCTGCGGCTCTGGTGGGCGTCGCGCTAGCCACGCAACAACATTGCCTTCAACAGGGCCATCCCACCGGATGGCCCTTTTTTATGCCGACATTTTTATCCCGACATCAGACGGGGAGCTGCATCCCGCGCACCTGAGCCAGCAGGGCGGTCACCGCCGCCGAGCGCAACGCATCCGGGGCGTAGCAGAGCCCCACCCGCCGCTTGAAGGAAGAGGCCGCCAGCTCGGCGACTGTACAACCGGGCAGACAGAGGGAACGGGGCAACCAGCCGATCCCCGCCCTGGCGGCCACCATAGTCGCCGCCAGTCGCAGCGACCCCGCCCGCCGTGGATAGAGGGGCGCCTGATTGCCGAGAATGGCGATAAGCCGCAGGTGGGATTCGTGGCGCGGGCAAGTGACCCAGGGCTCGTCCGCCAGCTCAGCCGGCGTTAGCGCCCCCTTGCCCGCCAGCGGATGATCCGGCGGCAGCACCAGCACAAACTCCTCCTCCAGCAGGGGGATAAAGAGCTCGTCACCGCAACGCAGGGATTCACAGCCCAGCCGCACATCGCCACAACAGCCCTCCTCCAGAGTCAGCAGGATCTCCTCGTGGGCGAGTACCCCGTTGACCAGCGTCCCCACCACGCCATCGCCAAGGTCTGCCTCAATCCCCACCGTCAGCTCGAGGCAGGGGGAGGTTTCACGAAACTCGCGGGCGAGGGAGTCGGTGTCGGCGATCAGCCGCTTGGCACGGGGATAGAGCCGGTGCGCCGCTTCGGTCCCCTCCACCCCGCGCGCCTGCCGCACAAACAGGGTCACCCCCAGCTCATCCTCCAGCGTTTTGATGGTGGTGGAGAGGGTGGGCTGGGTAATGAAGAGGCGGGTGGCCGCCGCCGTGATGTTGCGCTCCTCGAAGACAGCCACAAACGCACGCAGGGTTCGCACATCCATAGATTTCACCTATACCATATAGTCATAAAAGCCATTTTTCACGGCGACACTGGGCAAATATAGTGGCTTACCTGCCACAAGGCATCCCAATTCCCTATATCAGCGTCTATCAACACCGTCAGGAGCCATCATGCACCATCTCTCTGTCATTGGCCTCGGGGCCATGGGCTCCGCCCTCGCCACCACCTTGCTCAAGGCGGGCCATCCGGTCACCGTCTGGAATCGCAGCACCGCCAAGGCGGCCCCGCTGCAGGCACTGGGTGCAACACTCGCCCCCTCGGTTGGCGCGGCCATAGCTGCAAGCGATATCACCCTTGTCTGCGTCGATAACTACGCCGTCAGCCAGCAGTTGCTGGATGAGGCGAGCGATGCGGTGGCGGGCAAGCTGCTGGTGCAGCTCTCCACCGGCAGCCCGCAGGGGGCCAGAGCGCTGGAGAGCTGGAGTCACGCCCGCGGCGCCCGCTATCTCGATGGCGCCATCCTCTGCTTCCCGGATCAGATCGGCACCACTGATGCCAGCATCATCTGCTCCGGTGCCAGCACCGCCTTTAGCGACGCCGAGCCGGTGCTGCGCCTGCTCGCCCCCACCCTCGACCATGTGGCCGAGGCGGTGGGCGCCGCCGCGGCGCAAGATTGTGCCGTCGCCGCCTACTTTGCCGGTGGTCTGCTCGGTGCTCTGCACGGCGCGCTGATCTGCGAGGCGGAAGGGTTGCCGGTGGCCAAGGTGTGCGCCCAGTTCAGCGAGCTCTCGCCCATTCTCGGTGGCGATGTGGCCCATCTGGGCAAGACGCTGGCGAGCGGCGATTTCGATCACCCCTACGCCAGCCTGAAAACCTGGAGCGCCGCCATCAGCCGCCTCGCCGGTCATGCCACCGATGCCGGGATAGACAGCCGCTTCCCGCGCTTTGCCGCCGATCTGTTTGAGGAAGGGGTGGCGCAAGGGTTTGGTCAGCAGGAGGTGTCGGCCCTGATCAAGGTGCTGCGGGCACGCAATGGAGCGGCACAATGAACGAGCTGACCAACCAACCCCAAATTGCACTGGTCACCGGCGCCGCTGGCGGGATTGGCCGCCAGCTCTGCATCGGGCTGGCCGAGGCGGGTTATCGGGTGATCGCAACCGATCTGGCCCCTCACGCTTTCGACCATCCTGAGATCCACTTTCACCCCCTCGATCTGCGGGACGAGCAGGCCATCGTGCGGCTCTTTGCCGAGGTGCGCGCACAACATGGCGGCATCCACCTGCTGATCAACAACGGCGCCATCAGCAAGTTCCACACCCGCTTCGAAGAGCTGAGCGCAGCCCAGTTCGATCAGGTGATGACGGTCAATGTGCGCGGTGCCATGCTCTGCGCCCGCGCCTTTGTGCAGGCCAACCGCGGGTTGTCCTATGGCCGCATCATCAATATTGCCTCCACCCGCTGGCAGCAGAACGAACCGGGTTGGGATGCCTACGGCGCCTCCAAGGGGGCACTGGTCGCCCTCACCCAGTCCCTCGCCAACTCGCTGGCCGACCATCCCATCACGGTCAATGCCATCAGTCCGGGCTGGATCCAGGCGGAGGATTACCACACCCTGACCGAGGCGGATCATCGCCAGCACCCGAGCGGCCGGGCCGGGCGCCCCGACGACATCACACGGGCCTGCCTCTTTCTGGCGGATCCTCGCAACGACTTTATCAACGGTGCCAATCTGGTGGTCGATGGCGGGATGAGCAAGAAGATGATCTACCACACCTCCGCCTCCTTCTGGGAGGAGTAACCCCTTGCGGCGGCAGCCCGATTTGCGCTGCCGCCGCCATCTCACCCCACACTCGCCCCTGACCATTTTTTCATCGCCTTCCCGTGCCCGCCCCTTGCACTGGCCAGACCGACTGGCAACAATAGACGCTCAACTGACACCTCTTCATCTCGCCCGTTAATTGATCGCCCAACTCATCGCGTTGGCGGGCTGTTTCCGTTAAAATGACGGGTTTTTGCCGTGCCTGGTTTACCAATCCCCACCATCAGGCACTCGCAGCGTGAATCCTATGATGCCAGTGATGCAGGATCTGCCATGAACAACTACTTTCGGGTGCTGGGCGTCAAGTCCAACGCCAGCGAAAACGACATCAAGAAAGCCTATCGTCGGCTGTCGAACCAGTACCACCCCGACAAGCTGCACGGGGCCAGTGAAGAAGAGAAAGAGCAGGCAGCCATCAAGCTGCACCAGGTAAAGCAGGCCTATGAAGTGCTGTCCGATCCGAAACAGCGGGCCGCCTTTATCAAGGATTTCAACAACGTCATCGTGACCGACCCCGCCTCCGCCATGCAGGAGATGTGGGATCAGTTCTACCCCTGAAACAGCAGGCAGAAAGAGCAACTATGCAAAAGAGATGGGACCAGGCGCGGCTCAAGTCGCTGCAAAGCGATGCCAGCGAAAACATCGAATCCTACCGGGATCAGGACGACCCCAAGGGGCTGGAACAGTTCACCGACCAGATGAAGAGCCTGCTGCTGGCCGATATGAGCATGCTGGAGTTTATGCCCGAGTATCTGCCGCTGGCCCTCTATGGCCGGGTGCAGTTCCCGGCCAAGGCCAAGTCGCAGTGGAACAAGTGGCTCGCCAGCGGCGAGCAGCCCTCCTGGGACGAGTTCAAGGTGAGCGTCGGCTTCAACAACGCCGCCCTGCCGCTGGTCAAGGCGGTGCGGGCCCAGAGCGAAGATCAGCTGATGGAAGCCTGCGCCGTGCTGTTCCTGCTCGACAACCCGCTGCCGCGCGGTAGCCACCGCAGCGATGACGACTATGAGCTGCGCGACGAAGAAGATGAAGACGGGGAAGATGCCGACGCCGACTACCACGGCGGCAGTGACCGCTATGGTGATGACGACGGCGATCAGGATATGTACGACGAAGTCCGTTTCTAATTGGGGCAAGGCATGAGCAACAGTCTGATAGAAATTACCGCCATCGAGATCAAAGAGCTGGCCGTTATCGAGCCGAAGCAGGCCAGCGAGAAGTTCGAGCTGATCGCCAAGACCATGTCTGACGACCAGCTGGCAGAAGTGATTGAAAACATTGATATCGTTACCCTGACCCAGATTAACGGCCAGCACGATATCTCCTTCCCCTCCATCATCTCCGAGCTGATGACGCCGGAGCGGATCCGCGACATCGTCTGCCAGCAGCCGCTCTATTGGGAAGAGGCGATCAAGAACAACGCCGACGAGCTGCAACAGCACACCTTCGACTTCCTCAACTACCTGATCCGCACCCAGGATAGCGAAGCCAAGCAGCGCGAGATCCTCGAGTGCGTGGCCGAAGATCCGGCCGGTCTCTTCTACCTCGCCATCCCCTTTATCGAGTTCTATCGCGGCGATCGCTATGAAGAGGACGAAGGCTATCGCGACGTGCTGCACGCCGAAGAGGAAGATCTCGAAGAGTCCCTGCGCTACAGCGAGCGTCAGCAGAGCGAGGATGTCCACGACTACGCGCTGGATGACCCGCGCAGCCTCTTGATGCTCATTCGCGAGCTGGCCCCCGAGGTGGAGAAAGCCATCAAGGCGCTGCTGCGCAACGAGCACTCCACCTGGGACGGCATCATCAACAAGTTTGCCGCCGAACTGGTGATGCAGGCCAAAGAGAAGAACAAGGTCGAGGAAGACGAGTACGGCGACGTCGACGACATGTTCAGCTTTCTGGATTAAGGAGCCCATTCATGCAGTTAGTCATTCGCGATGCCAACCAGGGCCCCTTTCTGACCCAGGTGCTGCGCTTTGGCCGCGACAACGAACTCTTGAGTCAGCAGCAGCTCGCCGCCATCAAGGGCAAGGCGGTGCTGATGAGCCTCAAATTCGCCGACAAGTACTACAACAAGTACAAGATGCACCTGCTGGAGCAGGCGGCCCACGACGTCATCGGCGTGGTGAGCCTCGGCCTGCAGGAGCTCTCGGCGCGGGATCCGGCCAAGGCGCTGGCGCTGCTGCAGGCGCCGGAAGGCCCCATCAAGCCGTTCCAGAAGGGCTGGTCGATGCTCATTACCGTCAGCCCCAAGCAGGCTGGCAACAGCCTCTACGGTGACGTGGATGCCCGCCTGCTGGACAAGATCTCGAGCCCGCCCGATGTGGAGGAGTGGCAAGGGTGGCAGGAGTACGAGAAGGCGCTGACCGAGCACAACAAGAGCCGCCTGATGGAACTCATCGACCAGCACTTCTTCGCCTGCGAGAGCGACCACCCCACCATGGAGGACAAGCTGGCCGAGGCCCTGCTCTACCGCATTCTCTGCGGCAAGGGCAGTGGCGCCGCCCCGCTCAAGGTGAAGCAGGATCTCAAGCGCAAACTGGCGCGGGAGATTGAGCTCGATGAGGGCTGGTATGACACCGACTACCTCGCCGCCCAGCTCGCCCTGATGCTGAACGCGCTGCCTGCCGACATGGCCGCCGCCCTGCGGCAGGAGTTGAGCCCGGGCTTTGTGCCGAACCTGCTGCACACCCTCGGCTTTGTGCGCCAGTACCAGCTGCTGCAAAAAGAGAACGCCTCACCGGAGAAGCTCGACAACATGGAGATGCGCGCCGGTCTCAAGCACCCGCTGCTCGGCTGGCCGCTCTACCACGACTTTTAAGGCCGCTTTCGCCGCCCATCAGTCGCACCACAACGCCCGGCCCGCCGGGCGTTGTTCTATCCTCCCCTCACTCTCTCCCAAGCAGAGAGGGAACACACGCAAGTCACCCTGAGGCAACCCCTTCTCCTCCCGATATTTATTCACTCAATGCCCAAGGATGAATAAACAACCTGCAATACAACAACTTGGCGCCAGCTGCGTTTCGGGACAACAAAGCGGGACACAGATCCCGCTATAGCGCCATAATCGGCACAAAATAGCCGACTGAATCACATCAACCATGCCGCAATCGCGTGGTAAGCCGAGCTACAACCACGGCTCAATCGCGCATAAAAAGGCGGAATAGATCAATAAAAAGCAATTAATCGCGCCGGATTAAATTTCAGGTATGGCTATTTGCACCGCTTGGCCGCTAAATGACAGACCGGCCTTCAGACCAGCATGGAAGCGCACAAGGCTAGCCGGCAGCAGACCGGTACGCTCTCAGGACGAGTAATGACTTTCTTCTCTCACAGGAGACAGACCGTGAGCGCTTCGAATCAACACCCCACCATTCCCCCCGGCTCCGGGGCGCTGTTCTTTATCCAGACCTTCTCGACCCTGGGGTTTGCCGTGCTCTACTCCACCCTGGTGCTCTACGCCACCAAGCGGCTCGGCTTCAGTGAATCCCAGGCCAACGCCATGATGGGGGTCTTCGGGGCCTTCAACTATGGCCTGCACCTGTTTGGCGGTTATCTCGGCGGGCGCTACCTCAGCAACCGCAACCTGTTCGTGATGGGGATGGTGTTGCAGGTGATCGGCTGCTACTTCATCGCCGAGATGGGGATCACCGGCCTCTACTGGGGGCTCGCCATGTTCCTCACCGGCAGCGGCCTCAACGTTACCTGCCTCAACATGATGCTGACCCAGCGCTTCGCCCCGGATGATCACCGCCGCGAGAGCGCCTTCCTGTGGAACTACGCCGGGATGAATCTGGGCTTCTTTATCGGCTTCACGGTAGCGGGCTACTTCCAGCTCACCGAGGATTACCGCACCCTGTTCCTGTTTGCGACGCTGGGCAATATCATCGCTATCATCGCTACCTTCGCCTGCTGGCCGATTCTGGCGGATATCAGCACCCCGTTGCGCCATGTCAAAGGGAGCGGCTTCTACCGCCGCATGCTGGCAGGTATCGCCATTCTGGCCATGCTGGTGCCGGCGCTGCGTCTGCTGCTGACCCACGCCAGCTTCAGCGGCAGTTTCGTGCTGATCCTGGGGGCCGTGGTGCTGGTGCTGCTCTGTGTGATGACCGCCCGCCATCCGGACGCCGCCGAGCGCAGCCGCATGGTGGCCTACCTGATCCTCGCCCTCGGCTCCCTCATCTTCTGGTCACTCTATCAGCTGGCGCCCATGGGGCTGATGCTCTTCTCCGAGCACAACATCAACCTCAACGTGTTCGGGCTGCGGGTCGCCCCCCAGTGGATCCAGAACATCAACACCCTCGTCATCGTTATCGGTGGCCCGCTGATGGCGCTGCTGTTCAAGCGACTACGCGAACAGGGGTGGAATATCGACATCCCCTCCCAGTTTGCCGCCTCCCTGTTCTGCATGGGATTGGGGATGCTGGTACTGCCGATCGGCATCCATCTGGCGGGGGCCGACGGGCTGGTCGCCTTCAAGTGGATCGCCATCAGCTATGTGCTGCAGAGTTTTGGCGAGCTGCTGATCTCCCCCATCGGTTACGCCATGATTGGCAAGCTGGCCCCCGCCAGCCTGCAAGGCTTGATGATGGGTTGCTGGATGATGGTGACTGGCGTCGCCTCGGTACTGGCAGGCTATGTCTCCGGCGCCATGCCGCAGAATATCGGCAGCACCCCGGTCGCCACCAACCCGGGTTACAGCTCGGTGTTCAATATGCTGGGCTGGGGCTCGCTGGCGGGCGGCTTGGTGTTGCTACTGCTGGTGCCCCGCCTGCGCCAGCTGATCGCCTCGAAAATCACCCCGCAACCGGCGGCGACAGCTATCCCTGTCTGACCGGGCTCGGGCCAGCCATTTCAGTGGCCCCTGCCAGCGCGAACGGTTGAATCCGCGACACAGCTGATAATGCAAGGGGCCCCGCCATCATGGATGGCGGGGTCCTCTTTTTTGGCGGGATGTGTGGCTCTTTTCAGGTTGGCAACCTGGTGCCTGTTGCGGCGTTTGCCCCTATCGTCAGCTTTCCCTCACCCTAACCCTCTCCCAAGGGGAGAGGGAACCAGCGCCTGCCAACCTGTAGCCATAGCTGTCACCCTTAGCTATCACGCTATACCACGGTCACTATCAATGGCTGCGATCTCTGCTCCCTTCTCCCACTCTTTGCCATAGATAAGGGGAGAAAGGTCGGTGAGGAGGGGGAGCAAACCACCGACAAGCAGCAGAGCGTGAAATCAAGCAGGAACGCGTAGGGTCGATTAGCGAAGCGTAATCGTCCGCACCGCAATCTCGGGGGCGATGGACATAGAGAAGAGATCTGCTGGAGCACCAGCAGAATTGGGGTAACTGTTTTCGCGAGCGTCTGATTACGATTTGCTGCAGAGATATGGCCCTCTCACGTGCGGATATGGACCTATACGATTTCGTTTTATAAATGAGTTAATTATCTATAGAATCTCTATAAATTTCACTGATCTGCCAACAATAAGGTCATCATGGAAGCGATAAATAAAGAGAACATAAAAACAATTCGAAGAGCAATAGACAACAATAAACTTGTTATTTTCGTAGGCTCTGCAGTTTCTTATGACTCAAAACTACCATCATGGAAGAAATTAATTGACTCCATGAAGGCTGCTCTAGATAAACCTCGAACAGATGATTATTTGAAAATTGCGGAACATTACCATTTACAGTATGGAAGGAATACATACTACAATAAAATTAATGAATTTTTCCCAAAGGAAAGCACACCAAACAAGTTACATGATCTAATTATTTCATTAAGGCCTCAGCATATAGTAACTACAAATTGGGATGACCTTCTAGAAAAAACTATACATACAAAAAACGAACTGTATTTTAAAGTTGCCAATGATCATGAGCTTGCATCATCACCAAGCTCCAAGTTATTAATAAAAATGCATGGCGACTTATCTCTTAGAAACATTGTATTTAAGGAGTCCGATTACCATGCATATTCTGACAATTTTCCACTAATTGAAAACTTTATAAAAAGTTTATTCTCAACTCATGTCGTTTTATTTATAGGATATAGCATTAGTGATTACAACTTAAACCAAATATTAACTTGGGTTAGAAATAGAACCACTGACGCACCACCAGCATTTACTCTACTTACTGAAAGTTCTTTGTCCTTATCTGAAGATAATTACCTTAAAGAGAAAGGAATTTACCCATTATTGAATGACAATACATTTAACACTCTTTCTTATCATGACTTATCTAGAAAAAGCTCTGGAGTCGCGAGAGTATTAGAGGAAATTGCGAATCCGAGTACTACAGTAGCTATTTACGACATTCTATCAGAGGCTTCTTCATATACTTCTGATTGGAGCAATATATATCCGACCAATTTAATCAGACTGCTGAGAGATAAATTAGACTCTACAGAGATCAATAAAATATATTATGATGCCAGCAATGACTCCATTGAATACCAAGTGGATGATGGGGTTTATTATTCTAGATCTGATGTACGAGAAATAAGAAAGAGTATAATAAAACTACTCAGAACAGTATCGGTTTCTGAGGTCAGGCTGCATATCGACAGAAGAAACAGAAAATTCTACAGAATAAAAAACCCACATAAAATAAATTTTATTGATGAGTATACAACCTTCGACTTCATGAAGATAAGTCAGCGCAGCTCATCTATTAACTTCAACCTTAGTTTGGATGAAACTTATGATTTAGCCTTTGATTACTATTTTCTCAAGAAGTTAGAGTTATCAAGAGATACATTTTCTCACCTTGCTAATTTGTTTTTTTCAAAATCATATTTTGTTAAATCATTGCTCGCTTCATACAATAAAAAACATCTATGCTTTGGTGAAATTCCACTTGAGAGCGCAATGTCATTCTATGATATATCTATGGGCGAGCAACTATCTAAAAACGATAATATATCAGAGATGATAGACCGCTTTCCTAAGCAGGTTTTATATCAGCAAAAAGCACTGCTTAATGGTTTGGATGCAAATAACTCTTTCATATTGGAAAGATTTAAAACAATCTCTCATAAAAGTAGAGAGTTAGATGATGAAATACACCAAATTAATAATGGCAGTATGGTTTTCAGCAATAAATCCATTGCTTTATATAATTACTCGTATTGTACCGTACTCTTTGTCATAAAAAACAAATTAGCTATTCTTTACTCATCAGACTTTAAATACATAGCAAGAACCACTTTTGAATTCATATCCAAGCGGATGGTTCTAGATAATAAAACATTTGTCGATCAGTTTTTATCCTATACAGCTATTATTTCATTTAACAGAAATGAACTATCAGACTTCTTGTCATCACTATTGAAAGATAAGCAATCATTAGATGCAGATGATGAAACTACTGAGTATCTATTGACGATATTAAAGAATTGTATACATGCAATAAAAACAAGTGACAACAGCTCGATAATTAATTACTCCATCAAGGTATGGAACAATACTCTTGCTCTGCTATCTTTTATTTCTCATAATAACGACATGATGTCGAAAATAACTTCCATATTATCTGAAATATTTGAAACCACAAGATGGACAGAGCTAACAGAGTCAACAAATAAATTTCTTGTCTTTCAAATTAACAAATATGAGTTTAACTTCACACCTGAAACCCTGGAAGCAATCCTTAACAAGCAAATTGATAAACTCTCTAATTTAGACTGGCATCCACTAAGAGAAGACGGCTTACTATTTTCTAATCTCCTTTATATTTTGAATAAAAATAATCAAGTTAATGAGATCATTAGCAACAATAAAAAGTTATACGCATTTATCAATAATATTATGACGTATGACATTTTCCCTCGCCTAGCAATTATAGAAAGGTTTGTTTTTTCTATTTACACTCTATCATCTGGTAAACTTCATGATAATGTAGCCCACCTTTTGAAGACCACTTATGTTGAGCTTAAGGGTATAACCATTGATGAGAAAACAATAATCTATGGACTTAATCTTATTCTTGCAAAAGTTCATGACTACGATGAGCTTGAGTATATTATGGAACATTTAAAGGGTCTCGCTCAAACTCATATTGACAACAGAAGTTTTAGCACTCATTACTCTTTTATTAAAAAGCAACTATCAAGCATTGAAATTGAGCACTTAAATAAATACCGAGATGTCGTTGAGATGGTAAATAAACTTAGCGATCAAATTGAAAGTGACCCATTTATATCTAGGAAAAAGCCAACCACATAATAAATTAATTATGCAAAAAGGGAGCGACTAATCGCTCCCTTTTAATTATTACCCTTCCTGATTTTCCCCGGCTACCGGTTCGGCACCGGCGGCGGGTTCAATTTCGATGCGATCAACCCGCTGCAAACCGCGGGGCAGCTTGGCACCGCGGCGGCCGCGCTCGCCACGGTAGTAGTCGAGATCGGACGGTTTGAGGGTCAGCTTGCGCTTGCCGGCAAACAGGGTGACCGACTGGCCCTGCGGGATCACGGCAGCCATCACCACAAACTCCTCCCGCGCCTTGACGCGAGCAGACGGAATGCTGATGAGCTTGTTGCCCTTGCCCTTGCCGAGCACCGGCAGGGTGTTGAGCGGGAACAGCAGCATGCGCCCTTCGTTGGAGATGGCCATGCAGAGATCGGTCTCTGGCGAGCCGATCTTCTGGGGTGCCATCACCTGACCCCCTTCCGGCACGGTGAGCAGCGCCTTGCCGTTCTTGTTCTTGCCGATCAGGTCGTCATAGGTGCAGACAAAGCCGTAACCGGCGTCGCTGGCGATCAGATACGGCTCACCCTCGTTGCCCATCACCAGATGACGCACCTCTTCCCCTGCCCCCAGTGCAAAGCGGCCGGTGAGCGGCTCGCCCTGACTGCGCGCGGATGGCAAGGTGTGAGATTCAAGGGCGTAGGTGCGGCCCAGCGTGGAGAGGAACACCGCCTGCTGGTTGCTGCGGCCACAGGCGTGGGCCAGATAGCTGTCCCCCGCCTTGTAGGAGAGCCCCGCCACATCCACGTCGTGACCCTTGGCGGCACGCACCCACCCCTTGTCGGAGAGGATGACGGTGACCGGTTCGCTGGGAATAAGCTCTTTCTCGGTCAGCGCCACGGCGGTGGCACGCTCCACCAGCGGGGTGCGGCGATCGTCGCCGTACTTCTCGGCATCGGCCAGCAGCTCTTTCTTGAGCAGGGTGTTGAGGCGACGCTCGGAGCCCAGAATGAGCTCCAGCTTGTCGCGCTCTTCGGCCAGTTCGTTCTGTTCGGCGCGCAGCTTGAACTCTTCGAGCTTGGCCAGATGGCGCAGTTTCAGCTCGAGGATCGCTTCGGCCTGGGTCTCGGTAATGTTGAAACGCTCCACCATCACCTTGCCCGGCTCATCCTCGGTGCGGATGATCTCGATCACCTCGTCGATGTTGAGGTAGGCGATCAGCAAGCCTTCGAGGATATGCAGGCGAGCCAGCACCTTGTCGAGGCGGAACTGCAGACGGCGACGCACGGTCTCGCGGCGGAACTGGATCCACTCGCTGAGGATGGTCTTGAGGCACTTCACCTGCGGCCGGTTGTCGAGGCCGAGGATGTTGAGGTTGACCCGGTAGTTCTTCTCCAGATCCGTGGTGGCGAACAGGTGGGCCATCAGCCCCTCTACATCCACCCGGTTGGAGCGCGGCACGATCACCAGACGGGTCGGGTTCTCGTGGTCCGATTCATCGCGCAGATCGGTGACCATCGGCAGCTTTTTCGCCACCATCTGGGCGGCGATCTGCTCCATGATCTTGGCGCCGGAGGCCTGATGGGGCAGCGCGGTGATGACGATGTCGCCATCCTCCTCGCTCCAGACCGCCCGCTGCTTGATGGAGCCCTTGCCGGTCTCGTAGATTTTGCGGATATCGTCGCGCGGGGTGATGATCTCGGCGTTGGTCGGGTAGTCCGGCCCCTGAATGTGCTGCATCAATGCATCCAGCCCAGCATTGGGGTTGTCGAGCAGCTCGGCACAGGCGTAGGCCACTTCCCGCGCGTTGTGGGGCGGGATGTCGGTCGCCATCCCCACCGCGATACCGGTCACCCCGTTGAGCAGGATGTGCGGCAGACGGGCAGGCAGCACCACCGGCTCCTTCATGGTGCCGTCGAAGTTCGGCGTCCACTCCACAGTGCCTTGGCCCAATTCAGAGAGCAGCAGCTCGGAGAAGCGCGACAAGCGCGCTTCGGTATAACGCATGGCGGCGAAGGATTTGGGATCGTCCGGCGCACCCCAGTTACCCTGACCGTCCACCAGCGGGTAACGGTAGGAGAAGGGCTGGGCCATCAGCACCATGGCTTCATAACAGGCGATGTCGCCGTGGGGGTGGTACTTACCCAGCACATCACCCACGGTACGGGCGGATTTCTTGTGCTTGGAGAGCGCCGACAGACCCAGCTCGCTCATGGCGTAGATGATACGCCGCTGCACCGGTTTGAGGCCGTCGCCGATATGCGGCAAGGCCCGATCCATGATGACGTACATGGAGTAGTTCAAGTAAGCCTGTTCGGTAAAGGTGCGCATTGGCTGGCGCTCTACCCCGTCCAGACTGAGCTCGATAGCATCACTCATGTGATTTTCTCTTTCGGTTCGGGAGCCGCCACAGGGCGACTCCGGCTAAATGCTTGCCGGCCCCGACAGGGCCGGCCGACGGCTTAGATGATGGCGAGGTTGCCCTTCTCTTCAAGCCACTCACGGCGATCGCTCGCCCGCTTCTTGGCCAGCAGCATGTCCATCAGCTGCAGGGTCTCGTCAGCCGCATCCCCTTCGCTCTCTCCTGCCGGTTCCATGGTGAGCTGCACCAGACGGCGGGTGTTGGGATCCATGGTGGTTTCCCGCAGCTGTTTCGGGTTCATCTCACCCAGACCCTTGAATCGGGTCACCATCACCTTGCCCTTTTTCTTCTCGGCTTCGACCCGTTGCAGCACGCCGTTCTTCTCGTCCTCGTCGAGGGCGTAGTAGACCTCTTTACCGATATCGATCCGGTAAAGCGGCGGCATGGCGACATAGACGTGGCCCTTCTCCACCAGCGTGCGGAAGTGCTTCACAAACAGGGCGCAGAGCAGAGTGGCGATGTGCAGACCGTCCGAGTCCGCATCCGCGAGGATGCACACCTTGCCGTAGCGCAGGCCGCTGAGATCCTCGGAGTCGGGGTCGAGCCCGATAGCGACCGAGATATCGTGAACTTCTTGCGAGGCGAGCACCTGACCGGCCTCCACCTCCCAGGTGTTCAGGATCTTGCCGCGCAGCGGCATGATGGCCTGAAACTCGCGATCCCGCGCCTGCTTGGCACTGCCGCCCGCAGAGTCACCCTCCACCAGGAACAATTCGCCCTGCATGGGGTCGGCGCAGTTACAGTCGGTCAGCTTGCCGGGCAGCGCCGGGCCCTGGGTAATCTTCTTGCGCACCACTGTCTTGGCGGCACGCATCCGGCGCTGGGCGCTGGAGATACAGATCTCGGCGATCTGCTCCGCCAGCTCGGTGTTGCTGTTCAGGTAGAGGCTGAAGGCATCCTTCACCACGCCGGAGACAAACGCCGAGCTCTGGCGGGAGGAGAGGCGCTCCTTGGTCTGACCGGCGAACTGCGGATCCTGCATCTTGATGGAGAGGATGTAGGCGCAGCGATCCCAGATATCTTCCGGGGTCAGCTTGACCCCGCGCGGCAGCAGGTTGCGGAACTCGCAGAACTCGCGCATGGCGTCGAGCAGCCCCTGACGCAGACCGTTGACGTGAGTACCACCCTGCGCGGTGGGAATGAGGTTCACATAGGATTCGGCGAGGCATTCGCCCCCTTCCGGCAACCAGCAGAGCGCCCAGTCCACCGCCGACTGTTCGGAGCTGAACGAGCCGATAAAAGGCTGCTCCGGCAGGCAGGTGAACTGCTTGACCGCATCGACCAGATAATCCTTGAGGCCATCTTCGTAGCACCACTCCAGCTTGATGCCGGTGTTCTTGTCGAGGAACTTGATGGTGAGGCCAGGGCAGAGTACGGCCTTGGCTTTGAGCAGGTGCTCCAGCTTGGTGACCGAGAATTTGGGCGAATCGAAGTAGCTCGCCTGCGGCCAGAAGCGCACCCGGGTGCCGGTGTTGCGACGGCCGCAGGTGCCGGTGATGGTCAGCTCCTGTACCTTCTCGCCGCGCTCGAAGGCGATGTCATAGACCTGACCGTCGCGACGCACCGTCACCTCGACCCGATCGGAAAGGGCATTCACCACCGAAATACCCACCCCGTGCAGACCGCCGGAGAACTGGTAGTTCTTGTTGGAGAATTTGCCGCCCGCGTGCAGCTTGCAGAGGATCAGCTCCACCCCGCTGACCCCCTCTTCCGGGTGGATATCGACCGGCATGCCGCGGCCGTCGTCGATCACTTCGAGAGACTGGTCTTCATGCAGGATCACCTCCAGATTGCGGGCGTGACCTGCCAGCGCTTCATCGACGCTGTTGTCGATGACCTCCTGGCCGAGGTGATTGGGCCGGGTGGTGTCGGTATACATGCCGGGGCGGCGACGCACCGGTTCAAGGCCATTGAGGACCTCAATGGCATCCGCATTGTATTGAGTAGACATGGAGGGCCTTGCGAATTGACGTTTGGAGGGAATCTTAACTGCTAGGCGGGGGTAGAACAAACTCCCCGCACCGAAAGCTTGATCTGGAGAAGAACAAGCAGGGCGAGACCGTCCTTATTGACTCAAACCTGACTATAACCCGAGGAAACGGATGATCTGGGCGGGGTAACGCTCGAACGCGACAAAGGCGTGGTTGCCGCCACACTCCAGCGAGAGGCGGGCAAAGCGGTATTCATCCAGCGCCTTGCGATAGTCGAGCACCTCATCCCCCTGCTGTTGCAGCACCCAGAGTCGCTCCGGCGCCGCCACCGGTACCGCCAGTGCCCGCAGCTCGTCCATATGTTGAGGCAGCAGTACATACTGCTCCCCGGTATAGGGATTGGTCTGGGGGCCGAGGTAGTCACAGAGCAGCTCGTGCGGGCGCACCGCCGGATTGATCAGTGCCGCGCGGCAACCGTACTGCTCGCTCACCCGGGTCGCCATAAAGCCACCGAGGGAGCTGCCCACGGCGCCGAGTTTGAATTCACTACCATAACGACCCTGCAGATAGGCGATGGTCTGCTCGATAGCCGCCCAGGCCGCCGCTGGCGTATTGGGCTGGGCCGGAATGATCACTTCGATGTCGGGCCGGTTGGCGGCCACCCAGGCAGCCATCTGCTGGGCCTTGGCGGAACCGGGTGAGGAATTGAAACCGTGCAGATAAAGGAGAACCGACCTCATGAAATGCTCTCCTCAATAACCGGTGGCGTTGGGGTCGGGCACAAACTGCCCCACCGGCAGGCGCCACACCTCACTGGCCACCCGCCCATCCGGATAGAGGGTGAGATAGCGCCAGCCCGGTCCGGATTCATCCAGCGCGAAGCCATCAGAGAGCGGTTTGAACTGAATGCAGGTGGAGGGGCTGGCAATCAGCCGCACCCCGCGGTGCACCTCGTCAAACTCCTGATGGACGTGGCCAAACAGGATGGTCTTCTGCTGCGGATGACGAGCCAGCACGGCGAACAGGTCATCGGCATTCTTGAGATTGTGCTGATCCAGCCAGGCGCAACCCACCGGCACCGCCTGATGGTGCAGGGTGATAAGAGCGTGGCGATCAGGATATTGGCGCAGGGCGCGGTCGAGGGCGGCCAGCTGGTGATCGCCAATCATGCCGTGGGGTTTGCCGCGCACCTGGGTGTCGAGCAGGATCACCTGCCAGTGGTCGCCCACCAGCTGCTTGGATTCGCTGATCCCGGCGGCATGGAGATATTCGGTCATCAGCGGGCTGTCATCGTGATTGCCAGGCAGCCAGTAGATGGGGCGGCCAAGGGGCGCCATCATGGAGGCGAAACGCTGATAGGATTCCGGGCTGTGATCCTGCGACAGATCGCCGGTCGCCAGAATCACCTCGTAGGGGTGTTCATTGGCCTGCACCTGTTCCAGCACGGCGGCCAGACTCTCTGCGGTGCGCACAGCCAACAGCCGCCCTTCGGCACTCGCGAAGAGGTGGGTGTCGGTAATTTGCAACAGGCGCACACTGCCGTCCTGCGCCTGGGGGAGCTCTGTTTCCAAAATCACGCTTCTTTTTATTTGTTCAACTGGAGATATTGATCGGGCTGGTACCATGTCTGAGACAAAATTTTAGCCATTCGGCCAGAAACAGATTTACCTGCTCCTTTTCGTCCCGCTGGTGCATCTTTTTATTGGGATAATCATAACGTGGTTGCAAACGGGAAATCTGTTGCGCTGCACACACTTCCGCCATCCGCACATCATGATACAAACGAATCTCTATCTGAGCTTGTAAATATTCGGGCAATTCGGGGTTGTGCTGGCTCAGGATCACCTGATTGGTGAAGCGACTCTCGCCAATGATGGTGAGCTGGAACTGCAGATCGTTGCCGACCCGATAGCGGCGCTCGGCTCCCACCTCCCCATCTGGCGGCAGCAGTTTCATCAACGCCATGTAATTGACCTCGCAGGTACGCTGCAAGGACATCAGATCAGGCACATAGCGCCTGCTCTGTTGCAGGGTCAGCGCCACCTCAGCGAGCCGCCAGCCAGCGGGCACGCAGCTCGCCGTGGTTGAGGGCCAGCCACTGCAGGGCGATGACCGAGGCCGCATTGTCGATGCGTCCCTCTTTGAGCCAGGCGTAGGCCTGTTCGCGGCTCACCACGTGCACCCGGATATCCTCGCCTTCATCCGCCAGCCCGTGCAGCCCCTCGGCCTTGCTGGCATCCACCTCGCCCACAAAGACCTCGATCCGCTCGGTGCTGCCGCCCGGGCTCACCAGATAGCTGATGGCATGCTCGCAGCGGGCCACCTCGATACCGGCCTCTTCCACCGCTTCGCGACGCACCACCGCCTCGGCGGTCTCACCTTCGTCGATAATGCCGGCCACCAGCTCCAGCAGCCAGGGGGTCGGGCTGGTCTCCATGGCGCCGATGCGGAACTGCTCCACCAGCACTATCTGGTCGCGCTCCGGATCGTAGGGAAGCAGCGCGGCAGCATGGCCCCGCTCGAACAGCTCGCGCACGATGGGCTGATTCCAGCCACCAGCAAATAACCGATGCTGCAAACGATAGACATTCACCTTGAAGAAGCCGTTATATACAGCTGATTTTTCAATGATTTTCACATCATCGGCGGCGTAATGCCGATCTTGCGGCAAGGGTTGCTGCGACATCCGGGGCTCCCGTCAGCTTGACTTGTATCAGTTTGACCATAAAATCCGAGGAACATGAATGAACGTTCATTCACTCGGCGTGCCATGGTAATGAGGGGTGGATTTTAGCAGCCACAGACCATTTGGCTAGGCGCGCGGGGAGAAAACTGCGTCCGGTTCTTGACGTTCCCGTCACCGGACCTGAGACTCTTAGCATTAAATTTTGCTTATAGTAGAGTGATTAAGCTGCAATCAAGCTTGGTCGGTGACAATATTTGCCTCTCCAGCAACCAGTTTGGGTTACTACATAAGGTTAAAACGATCTATGAAAAGAACACTTTTGTCAGTCATGGTGTTGCTGGGCGTCAGTGCCGGTGCCCATGCCGAAAACCTGCTCGACATCTACCAGCAAGCCCAGATCAAAGACCCGCAGTTGCTGCAGTCCAAAGCCGTTCGCGATAAAGCCTTCGAGCAGATCAATGAATCCCGTGCAGCCCTGCTGCCCCAGATCAATCTGGGTGCTGACCTGAAGTACCTGCAAAACGAAAACGATACCCAGACCAACAACAGAGCCTCCGGTTCACTTTCACTGGATCAATCCATCTATCGTCGCAGTAACTGGGTCAATCTGGATATCTCCGAGAAGAGTGCAACCCAGAATGACGTAGCCTACAACCTCGAAATCCAGAACCTGATGGTGCGCACCGCCAAAGCCTACTTTGATGTGCTCAAGGCGATGGATACCCTGGAGTTCGTCCGTGCCAACAAGGTTGCGGTAGAACGTCAGCTGGAGCAAACCCAGCAGCGTTTCGAAGTGGGCCTGACCGCCATCACCGACGTCCATGAAGCGGAAGCCTCCCGTGACCAAGCGCTGGCTGACGAGATCAATGCCGAGAACGAGCTGGACAACAGCTATGAGACCCTGCGCGAGCTGACCGGTATCGATCACCGCAATCTGGACGTGCTGAACACCGATCGTTTCAGCCCGCAGAAGACCGCTTTCGGCTCCGACAAGTGGCTGGAGCTGGCGCTGGACAAAAACCTGCAACTGCACAGTGCCCGCATCAGTAAGGACATTGCCAAGGAGCAGATCGATCTGGCCAAAACCGGTCATGAGCCGACGCTGGATCTGGATGCCGGACTGCAGACCAGCAATACCGATTACAAGCTTGATAGCATTCAGAGCGGTGGCAATGACAATCAGGCCAATATCGGCCTGACCTTCAAGCTGCCGATTTACAGTGGTGGCGCCACCAGCTCCAAGGTGAAGCAGGCTCAGTACGACTACGTGGCGGCCAGCGAACTGCTGGAGAAGAACTTCCGCTCGGTGCAGAGCACAGTGCGCTCCTCCTACAACAACGTGAACGCCAGCATCGGCTCGGTACGTGCCTACAGCCAGTCTGTGGTTTCCGCCGACAGCGCCCTGAAGGCGACCGAAGCCGGTTACGAAGTGGGTACCCGTACCATCGTCGACGTACTGGACTCAACCAAAAAGCTATATAGCGCCAAGCAAAAGCTCTCCGAAGCCCGTTACAACTATATCCTCAATATCCTGAGCCTGAAGCAGGCTGCCGGTGTGCTGGAAGCGCAGGATCTGGTGGAAGTGAACCAGGGTCTGATGCCTGCCACGGCAAAAGCCAAAGGCTGATAGCCGCTATCGTGCATGAAAAAGGCGACCGCAAGGTCGCCTTTTTGTTATCCGTATTTCGGTCGGCTTGCAGCCGCCGATAGTGAGCCCCGCCAGATTGCGGGGCCAGCAGAACGTTAGCCGCGCTCGCGGATCGTCTTGATGATGTCGGTGGTGGAGCAGCCATCCTCGAAGTTGAGAACGCGCACCTCACCGCCATTGGCAGTCACTTCGGCGTAACCGGCGATATCTTCCGGCTTGTAGTCACCGCCCTTCACCAGCAGATCGGGCAGGATCTCGGCGATCAGGCGCTGCGGGGTATCTTCACCAAACGGCACTACCCAGTCCACCGCGCCCAGCGCAGCCAGCACCGCCATGCGGCGCTCGGTCGGGTTGACCGGACGACCCGGCCCTTTCAGACGGCGAACCGACTCGTCGGTATTGACCGCCACGATCAGACGATCCCCCAGCTTGCCGGCGTTGGCCAGATAGGAGACGTGACCGGCATGCAGGATGTCGAAGCAACCGTTGGTCATCACCACCTTCTCGCCACGCAGACGGGCGGCACGAACCGCCACTTTCAGCTGGGCTTCAGACATGACGCCGAAGCCGGTCTCCTGCTCGGTATAGAGGGCGTTGGCCAGCTCGACCGGACTCACGGTAGAGGTACCCAGCTTGCCGACCACGATACCGGCAGCGGTATTGGCCAGTGCGCAGGCTTCGTCCAGGCTCTTGCCTGCCGCCAGCGAGGTGGCCAGAGTGGAGATGACGGTATCACCGGCACCGGTCACATCATAAACCTCGTGGGCCTGAGCCGGCAGATGCAGCTCCGGCTGACCTTCGCGGATCAGGGTCATGCCGTTCTCGGAACGGGTGACCAGCAGGGCATCCAGCTCGAAACGCTTGACCAGATCCAGCCCCTTGGCGACCAGCTCCTCTTCGCTCTTCACCTTGCCTACCACAGCCTCGAACTCGGACATGTTGGGGGTCAGCAGAGTGGCACCGCGATACTTCTCGAAGTCGGTCCCCTTGGGGTCGACCAGCACCGGAATACCCGCGGCTCGGGCGCGCTGGATCATGCCGGGCACGTCGTTGAGAGCCCCCTTGCCGTAGTCGGAGAGGATCATCACGTCGCTATTAGGCAGCGCCTGCTCGACCTTGCTCATCAGCAGGGTGGCATCGACGGAGTGGAAGGGCTCTTCAAAGTCCAGACGCAGCAGCTGCTGGTTGCGTGACAGCACCCGCAGCTTGGTGATAGTCGGGAAGTCGGCCAGACGAACGAAATCACAGGCAACCTTGACGCCAGCCATCTGGCCAGCCAAAGCATCGGCAGCCTCGTCCTGACCGGTCAGGCCAAGCAGCACAGCGTGAGCGCCAAGGGCGGCGGAGTTGAGGGCCACGTTGGCCGCGCCACCGGGACGCTCCTCAATGTGTTCAACCTTGACCACGGGCACCGGCGCCTCGGGGGAGATCCGACCGGTAGGGCCATGCCAGTAACGGTCCAACATGACATCGCCAACGACCAGAACGCGGGCTTTTTCAAAATCGGGCAGGGTGATCTTCATCTGTATCGACTCTCAAAACCTGAAAAATCAGCGGGCGATTTTATCACACTCTTTTATCCGGTGTAGAAAAAGCCGACCGCGGTTGCCGCCGCTGTCACGCTAACCGGACGCAGGCTACCCCTCTGACCAGCACACAGCCATTCGCCCCCGCCCCCCCTTTTCGGCTAGAATCCCCCGATTGTGTTTGCGAACAAGAGATTAGCCATGGCCCACGACAACGCTCCTCGCCTGGAGCCCCGCCTGTTTCATCCCCGTTACTGGGCCAGCTGGTTCGGCCTCGGCCTGCTCTGGCTGCTGACCCTGCTGCCGTGGCGCAGCCAGATGTGGCTGGGTCGTCAGCTCGGTCAGCTTGCCGCCAAAGTGCTCAAGTCACGGGTGAAGATTGCCCGTCGCAATCTGGAGCTGGCGATGCCGGAGCTGACTCTGGCCGAGCGCGAGAAGCTGCTCAAGCAAAACTTCGAGAGCGTGGGCTGCGCCGTATTCGAGGTGGGTATCGCCTGGTTCTGGCCGGACTGGCGGATGCGCAACCTGATGAAGGTGGAAGGGGAAGAGCATGTCATTGCCGCCATGGAAAAAGGTCAGGGCATGCTGCTGCTCTCCTGCCACTTCCTGACGCTGGAACTCAACGCCCGCTGTTTCGGTCTGGTACGGCCAGGGGTCGGCGTCTATCGCCCCAACACCAACCCGGTGCTGGAGTATGCCCAGTATCACGGTCGCTGCGCCTCCAACAAATATCTGGTAGACCGGATGGACGTGAAGGGGATGATCAAGGCGCTGCGCAACGGTGACGCCCTCTGGTACGCGCCGGATCACGACTATGGCTCCCACGCCAGCGTGTTCGTGCCCTACTTCGCGGTGGAGCAGGCGGCCACCATCACCGGCACCGCCACTCTGGCGCGGGTGAAGAACACCGTCACCCTGCCCTGCTACAACATCCGCACCAGCGAGGGTTACACCCTCCATATCGGGGCGCCCCTCGCCGACTACCCGAGTGGGGATGACATGGTCGATGCGGCTCGCGCCAACCGCGAGATTGAAGCCGCGGTGCGCAAGGCGCCGGAGCAGTACATGTGGCTCCATCGCCGCTTCAAGACCCGCCCCTCCCCCGAGGATGCAAGCTTCTACTAAGCCGCAGCCCCGACAGGGCTCAGATCGCAAAAACCGACAAACCGCCTGCTGGCGGTTTGTTTTTATCTGCAATCTGGCCTGCGCGGAAAACAAGCGCCCCGAACACTGCCGCTCGATAGCATCCTGCATGTTGGCGCCCATTCCCATCAATCAGCCGCAAAAGAGCCCTCATCACCAACCGTAAAAACTGAAAGCGGGTTACAAATTTATTGATTCATTGATAATCAATGGAGTGTTGCGATAGATCCATCGTCAATACCCGCTGATGAGTAATTGAGTGATTTGTCCCATTCGAATACAAAAACTAAATTTGTGATGCTAATCACTTTTTCGCGAAGGAGCGGCAAAGCTGAACTGGTGATCTAAATCACAAAAAATGGTCATTCAAAACAGAAAAGATCGAAATGTAGTCGAATTACAGCTCTCGAACGTGATCAGGATCACTGGTTTGGGAGGGGGTATCGCTGGGTATCTGAGAGCTGGATCACAAGACACCCCGTTTTCAGCCTAATTTGATATCAAGCTGGTAGATTGAAGTTGCTTAGACGACCGGGATGGAGGTTCGGCAAAACCGGCCATCCCGACTACCACTTTTAATCAAACAGGCTTAAAACGGGGTCCCGACATGTTATCACCGGATACCAAAGTCAAGATACAGAATTTTGGACGCTTCCTGTCCAATATGGTCATGCCCAACATAGGCGCCTTTATCGCCTGGGGCTTTATTACCGCCCTCTTCATCCCCACCGGCTGGCTGCCCAATGAAACCTTGGCCAAGCTGGTCGGCCCCATGATCACCTACCTGCTGCCGCTGCTGATTGGCTACACCGGCGGCAAACTGATGGGCGGTGAGCGCGGCGGCGTGGTCGGTGCCATCACCACCATGGGTGTCATCGTGGGAACCGATATCCCCATGTTCATGGGTGCCATGATGGTCGGCCCGCTCGGTGGCTGGGCCATCAAGCGCTTCGACAAGGCGATGGACGGTCGCGTCAAGAGCGGCTTCGAGATGCTGGTCAACAACTTCTCCGCTGGCCTTATCGGCATGCTGCTGGCCATCCTTGCCTTCTTCGTGATTGGCCCCTTCGTCAAGGTGCTCTCCGGCCTGCTGGCCGGTGGCGTCGGCTTCCTGGTGGAAAACCACATGCTGCCGCTCACCTCCATCTTCGTCGAACCGGCCAAGATCCTGTTCCTCAACAACGCCATCAACCACGGCATCTTCTCGCCGCTGGGGATTCAGCAGGCGACCGAGCACGGCAGCTCCATCTTCTTCCTGATTGAAGCGAACCCGGGCCCGGGCATGGGTGTGCTGCTGGCCTACATGGTGTTCGGTCGTGGTGCGGCCAAGCAGTCCGCGGCTGGCGCCTCCATCATTCACTTCTTCGGCGGCATCCACGAGATCTACTTCCCGTACGTGCTGATGAATCCGCGCCTCATTCTGGCGGTGATCGCCGGTGGCATGACCGGGGTCTTTACCCTGACCCTGTTCAACGCTGGTCTGGTCTCCCCCGCGTCGCCGGGCTCCATCTTCGCCGTGCTGTTGATGACGCCGAAAGCTTCCCTGATCGGGGTCGCCCTCTCCATCATCAGCGCCACTCTGGTCTCCTTCCTGGTCGCCGCCGTATTCGTTCGCGCCCAGCAGCCGGAAGCGGACGAGGCCGATGCCCTCGGTGAAGCCACTCGCAAGATGAAAGCCATGAAGGGAGGCAAACCCGAAACCGCATCGGCCAAGAAGCCGGGCGGCGAACTGATGGCGGTACGCAATATCGTGGTCGCCTGCGATGCGGGCATGGGCTCCAGCGCCATGGGCGCCGGCATGCTGCGCAAGCGGGTGCAGGCCGCAGGGCTCGATATCAGCGTCACCAACCGCGCCATCGATCAGCTCGATGATCAGGTGGACTGGGTCATCACTCACAAGGATCTAACCGAGCGGGCCCGTCGCCATGCGCCGAACGCTCACCATATCTCGCTCACCAACTTCCTCGACAACAGCCTCTATCAGGAGCTGGTACAGAGCCTGAGCAGCGCCGCCAACGATGATGTAGCCAACCCGCAACTGTTGGTGGCCGCCAACGACGACAGCTACGAACCGCAAGCGGCCGAGGTCTTTACCCTGAGCCGTCATGACGTGCATCTGGGACTGAAAGCGGACAACAAGGAGGCCGCCATCCTGACCGCAGGCCGACTGCTGGCCGAGCGCGGCTACGTGGCGCCCGACTACGTCAACGCCATGCTGGAGCGGGAACAGCTGGTCTCCACCTACCTCGGCGAGTCCATCGCCGTGCCGCACGGCACCATCGCCGCCAAGGAGTTTGTGAAGCGTACCGGCATCGTCATCTGCCAGTACCCGGCCGGGGTCGCCTTTGGCGAGGCTGCCGATGAGGTAGCACGGCTGGTGATCGGTATCGCCGCCCGCAACGACGAACATATGCAGGTGATAACCCGCCTGACCAATGCACTGGATGAACCCGGTCTCATCGACCGGCTGGCCAGCACCACGGATCCCCAGGCCTTCCTGGATCTGCTGGGTGCCGAACAGGCTGCGTAATCATCTTTCATCGTCTTTGGTTCAAGAGGTTAATATCATGAAAACATTGCATTTTGGTGCTGGTAACATCGGTCGCGGTTTTATCGGCAAAGTGCTGGCGGATGCCAGCCATCAGGTCACCTTCGCCGACGTCAACGACACCCTGATCGACCAGCTCAACCACCGTCAGGAGTACAAGGTCCATGTGGTGGGTGCGGATCAGAAGCTGGACGTGGTGCGCAACGTGGCGGCGGTCAGTTCCGCCGGTCACGAGGTGATCGCCCGTATCATCACCGCCGATCTGGTCACCACGGCAGTGGGCCCCAACATTCTGGACAAGATTGCCAGCACTCTGGCCAAGGGGCTGCAAGCCCGCTTCGATGCCGGCAACTTGACTCCGCTCAACGTCATCGCCTGTGAAAACATGGTGCGCGGCACCAGCCACCTCAAGCGGGAGGTACTCAAGTACCTGCCGGTCGCGTATCATGCCACGCTCGAATCCTATATCGGCTTCGTCGACTCGGCGGTGGATCGCATCGTGCCGCCCGCCGCGGCTGCCAACGATGATCCGCTGGAAGTGACGGTCGAGAGCTTCAGCGAGTGGATCGTCGACCAGACCCAGTTCAAGGGAGAGCTGCCACAGGTGGCGGGCATGGAACCCACCGACAACCTGATGGCCTTCGTCGAGCGCAAGCTGTTCACCCTCAACACCGGCCACATCGTCACCGCCTATCTCGGCAAACTGCGGGGCTACCGCACAGTGCGCGAGGCGATCGAAGATCCGGTGATCCGCAGCAAGGTGCGCCGCGCCATGGAGGAGAGCGGTGCCGTACTGGTGAAACGCTACGGCTTCGACCCGCGTCTGCACGCCGCCTACATCGAGAAGATCCTGGCCCGCTTCGCCAACCCCTATCTGGTGGACGAGATTGACCGGGTCGGTCGTCAGCCGCTGCGCAAGCTGGCGGCGGGGGATCGACTGGTGAAACCGCTGCTCGGCACCCTGGAGTACGGCCTGCCGAGCGATCAGTTGCAGGAGGGGATCGCCGCGGCGCTCCATTATCGCAATGCCGATGATCCGCAGGCAGTCGAGCTGCAACAGCTGCTGGCGGAGCTGGGCCCGGCCAAAGCGCTGGCCCGCGTCACCGGACTGGATGAAGAGAGCGAAGTGGTTCGCGCCATCGTCGCCCGTTACGAAACCCTGTAATAACCCTGCTTGCGGCGCATTCAGCCACCACTGATAGCGCGCCAAGCGCTTGAATGGCAAGGGAATGTGCCCCATATGATAAAAACCGGGAGAGAGGCCCACTCTCTCCCTGTCAGCTGGACCCAATGCACTTATGACCACACACCAGGAAGATGAAGTACTGGAACGACTGAACGAGCAGGATGGCCCCCGCGGCTTCTTTCTCGAAGCCGTGACCATCCTGGAAGAGGCGGTCGACTCCCTGATGCGACGCGCGTTCCGTCAGGAGGAGTATGCCGTCAAATACGCCATCGAACCCCTGCTCAACCAGAGCGGCCCCCTCGGCCAGCTGGAGGTGCGCCTCAAGCTCATCTTCGCCCTCGGCCTCATCTCCCTCGAGCGCTATCAGGATATCGAAGCCTATATCAAGATCCGCGACTTTCTGGTGCGCGACCCCAAGGATTACCGCTTCAGCGACAAGCCGATCCGCGATCTGCTCGACCGCCTGCACGGGGTCAATCAGGGCGGCATGATGAAGCTGGAGCCCCCCGCCAGCGAAGAGGATTGGGCCTTCTACCAGATGCAGCTCAACCGGCTCGATCAGATGGTGCGCTCCGCACTGGTACTGGCGCTGGCCGACTGTGTCGGCGAGCTCCACAAGGAGAGCCCCATCTAATCCGGCCCCAAGGCCACACCATCACCACGGTTGGCGTCTGGCTGGCGCCCTTCACATCACCGCCAGCCACCATGACGCCGACTGTCGCACATCTCCCCATCCCGGCCATGACGCCCGCACCTTCGGGTGTCAATCTGACCAACTTAGCCACTACACTAGCTCCATACTCACTGCCTGAATCGAGGTCTGCATGATTGCCCTCTCTCTGGCCGGGATCGCCCTGGTCTCCGTGCTGGCCCAATGGCTTGCCTGGTCGCTGCGGGTACCCGCCATCCTGTTTCTGCTGCTCACCGGCCTGACTCTGGGCCCGGTCAGCGGCCTGCTCGACCCCGATGCCCTGCTCGGGGATCTGCTGTTTCCGCTGGTCTCCCTGTCGGTGGCCATCATCCTGTTCGAGGGGGCACTGACCCTCCATCTGGCCGAGCTCAAGGGGATCGGCAAGGTGGTGCGCAATCTCTGCTCCACCGGCATGCTGGTCAGTTTCGCCGTCATCGGCAGCGCCGGTTACTTCCTGCTGGGGCTGGACTGGCGGGTTGCCACCATGCTCGGCGCTGTGCTGGTGGTAACGGGCCCGACGGTGATCGCCCCCATGCTCAACGTGATCCGCCCCACCCGGGAGGTGGACCGCATCCTGCGCTGGGAGGGGATCGTCATCGACCCCATCGGCGCCCTGTTTGCGGTGCTGGTGTTCGAGGCGGTGCGCCTCGGCAGTCAGGGGGATCTCATCAGCCATACCCTGCTGGCGCTGGGCAAGACAGTGCTGGTCGGTTCCCTGATCGGGGTGGTGGCAGGCTGGCTCACCACCCTGCTCATTCGCAAGGACTGGCTACCGGTCAGCCTGCACAAATTCGGCGTGCTGGCGCTGGTGCTGGTCACCTTCAGCCTCTCCAACTGGCTGAGCCACGAATCGGGCCTGCTGGCGGTGACCGTGTTCGGCATCTGGCTCGCCAATCAGGAGGGGCTGGATCTGGAGGAGGTGCTGGCGTTCAAGGAGGATCTCGCGGTCATCCTTATATCCAGCCTGTTTATCCTGCTGGCGGCCCGCCTCGATCTGGCACAGCTCTGGCAGCTCGGCCCCATGGTGCTGGCGCTGCTGTGCGTGGTGCAGTTTGTGGCGCGCCCGCTCTGTATTCTGGTCTCGACCTGGGGCTCGGATCTCTCCTGGCGAGCTCGCGCCCTGCTGAGCTGGATCGCCCCGCGCGGCATAGTCGCGGCGGCAGTCAGCGCCTCGTTCGCCATCAGCCTGCATCAGGCCGAGATCCCCGACGCCGACAAGCTGGTGCCGCTGGTATTTGCGGTGATCATCTCCACCGTGGTGTTGCAGAGCCTCACCTCGGCACCGCTGGCCAGCCTGCTCAAGATGCGCCAGAGCGCCCCCAACACCTGGCTCATCATAGGGGCCAACTCGGTGGCGCGGGCCATAGGCCGGGCGCTGGCGGATCAGGGGGTGCCGGTACAGCTCTGCGATCCCGCCTGGGAGTTCTGCAAACAGGCGCGGATGAGCAACCTCCCCTGCTATTTCGGCAACCCCCAGTCGGAACATGCCGAGCTGCACCTGCCGCTTACCAGCATCAGTACCGTGCTGGCACTCTCCCCCAACCGCCACAACAACGCCCTCGGGGTGCTGTACTTCGCCCACCTCTACGGCGAGGAGCAGGTCTACTCCCTGCGCTCCAGCGAGCAGCACGGCAAGGCCAACCGGGAGAGCGCCACCTTTCGCGCTCGCCAGAACCTGTTCGGCCCCGACATCAACTATGCCAAGCTGAGCGGCCTGCTGAGCCGGGATGGCCAGATCAAGGCGACCCGCCTGAGCGAGGCGTTCGACTGGGCCCAGTATCAGACCGCCAATCCCGGCGCCATCCCGCTCTTCATCATGGATGGCAAGGGCAAGCCCCAGATCGTCACCGGCCCCGTCACCCCGCAGGCGGGTGAGCTGCTGATCGCCCTGCAACCGCCCAGAGAGCAGGGTGCCGAATGAGCGAAGCCAGCCACAATCCGCTGGTCGCCCCTCTGCTGGTGCTGCTGCAACAGGCGGCGGGCAGTTACAAGGTGCATGAGCTGATGGCCGCTCTGCGCCAGCAGGGAGCAATCCCCCGACTGGCTGACGATGAGCAGCTGCAGCTGTTTCGGGTCAACTTCCTGATCATGAACGCCCTCTACCAGTTGCAGGCCGAGCTTTATGAAGAGGGTTGGTGGCTGGTGATCAGCACCCTGGATATCCGGCTCGAACCGCTGGCCGGGAACCAGGAGGCCAACCACGGCTTTGCCCTTGGCGAAAATCTGCGTAGCTACTATCTCGACTGGCAGGTGTTCTGGCAGACCGACCGTGCCGAAGTGGAGGCCCTGCTCAACCGCTTCTGGCGCGCTTATGACGGTGAGGGACACAAAGCTGAGGCGCTGGCCCTGTTCGAGTTGAATGAAGGGGCGAGTCAGGAGGCGATCCGCCGCCGCTGGCGGGAGCTGGCACTGCAGCACCATCCGGATCGGGGCGGCAACGCCGAGACCTTTATCCGCATCCGCTGGGCATGGGAGGTTCTGCGGGGATGATCCCGTTGCCGCACCACTGTTGCCGCACATAAAGGGCAGGCATAGACTGAAGCTGGATATTCCCCACAGGAGAGCATCATGACAGTCAGTGAACTTCGTAAGCTCTATCAGCAACAGATCCTGCACGAGGCCGAAATCCTCCACGACGTGGCCATTCCCGGCTGGCTCATCGAATTCAGAGGCAAGGATGGCGCCCTCTACGAGCTGACCGACACCCTCGGCTGCCCGGTCAGTTTCGGCACCGTCGAGCAGGCCCGCGAACATCTGCATCAGGTGGCCGACTGCCCGGTTCAGGTGGAGCACCTCTACCGCTTCTTCGAACGCTAGCGCCAACCACCGCACAGTAAAAAGGCTCCCGAGGGAGCCTTTTTGTTATTCCGGTTGCTTTCTATTCCGGTTGCAGTGGTTCCACCACCTTGCCCTCCAGCTTTCTGACCGGCTTTTGCAGGATCAGGTTGGCCGGATAGGTGACCAGATCGCCGTTGTCATCACGCACCCGCACATAGAAGAGGCCGATCTCGGTGATGACGCCGGTGACCGAATCATCTTTGTCGAGGATGCGGATCCGGTCGCCAATCTTGTAGGGGAAAGCGAAGAAGATGGTGATGCTGGCGGTGATGTTAGAGAGGATCGACCACTGGGCCACCATGGCGACCCCCAGTACCGCAAAGAAGGAGGAGGCGAGCACCACCAGTCGGGAGAAGTCGAGCCCCCATACCCCGGCCAGCACCAGCAAGGTGGCGCAACCGAGCAGGAAGTGGAACACATGGGCCACGTAGAGCACCCGGTTCTCGCTCACCTGCCTGCTCTGACCGAGCGCCAGCAGGCTCTTGTGAATCAGCCGCCGGATCAGGGTATGACCCAGCAACAGCAGCAGGGTCAGGCCAATTGATTGCCACATGGGTTATCCCTCCTTACCACCAGCGCCGATGTTTGAGCCAGATAGCCAGCCCGCTTGCCAGCGCCACCAGCGAACCACAGAAGACCCAGAAGGCGGTCGGATTCTCGGCCCCGGGGATACCGCCGAGGTTGATGCCAAACAGGCCAGTCAGGAAACTGGCGGGCAAAAAGAGCAGCGCCATCACCGACATCTGGTAGGCGCGGCGGTTGGTCGCCTCCGCCATCAGATTGTTGATCTCGTCTGCCAGCACGGCGGTGCGTGCCACTCCGGCATCGAGGTCATCGAGCCAGCGCCGCAGCCGATCGGCGATATCGAGCAGACGACGGCGGTCATCCTCATCCAGCCAGCTGATCTTCTCGTTGGCCAGCCGCGCCACCAGATCCCGCTGGGGGGAGAGGTAGCGGCGGATCATGATGAGCTGCTTGCGGATCAGCGCCAGTCGGCCATTAGCGGGCATGTCGCGCATCAGCACCATCTCCTCCAGATCGAGGATCTTGTCGTGCAGCTCCTCGACAAACTCCCCCGCCCGGTCGGTCAGGGCATCGCAGATCTCCACCAGCCAGTCGGCCGGGGTATCGGCGCCGCCCCCCAGCTTGAGCTGGTTGAAGACATCCTGTTCGGAGAGCAGCGGACGACGACGGCTGCTGATGATGAGATCCGGGGTGATGAAGATGCGCAGCGCCACCATCTCTTCGGGCCTGTGATCCTTGTTGTGGTTAATGCCGCGCAGGATCAGCAGCACCGTCTCCCCCATCCGCACCAGCTTGGGACGATTGCTCTGGCCGAGCAGCGACTCCCTGGCCGCCTCGCTGAGCAAGGGGGTCTGCAACAGCCAGCGCGCCGAATCGGGATTGCCGTAATCCATATGCAGCCAGCCGGGATGTCCCGCCGGGACTTCGCTTCCCGCCGTCAGCGGCGCCATGCCACCCTTGCCATCAAGGGTCAGGGCATAAATCACTTCACCGGGCACCCGATCCATCTCGTCTCCTTCTCGTTTCATATGCTGGCCCCAGCTTACACCAAAGGCGGGGCCGACTCAGCCCCGCGCCGGGAAGGGAGGCTTGTGTTAACATGCCCGCTCTCGTTTTCCATCCGCTTTAACTACAGGAAACCATGCCATGCCCATCTGGGTTGATGCCGATGCCTGCCCCATTCCGGTCAAGGAGATCCTCTACCGCGCCGCCCACCGCGCCCAGGTCGTCACCACCATGGTGGCCAATCAGGGGTTACGGGTGCCCCCCTCGCCTTTCATCAAAACCCAGCAGGTGGAGAAGGGATTCGATGTGGCAGATCATGTCATCGCCCAGCAGGTTCAACCCGGCGATCTGGTGATCACCGGCGACATCCCTCTCGCCTCCTGGGTGATCGATGCCGGTGGCGAGGCGCTCAATCCCCGCGGCGAGATCTACACCCGCGAGACCATCAAGGCGCGGCTCGGCATGCGCAACTTTATGGAAGAGCTGCGCTCGGCTGGCGTGCAGACCGGCGGCCCGGCCCCCTTCAATGCTGCCGACAAACAGCGCTTCGCCAACGCCCTCGACAAGTGGCTGGTCAAAGGCAAGCTGTAAAGAGACCCTAAAGGCGCCCAACATGGGCGCTTTTTCGCCGTAACATCCTGATTTTTAAAATAAGAGCTGACCACAACTATCAGGCTGGTAAGATGCGCCGCCATCTTGTCCACGCCGTAATCATCATGACCGCCCAAGGGCACCTGCTCTTCTCCGTTACCTGCACCCTGATCGCCCATAAACTGCAGCTAACTCCGGCACTGGCCGATGCCAGCCTGTGGCAGACCATCCCTGCCGCGCTGTCCAGCGCCCTGTTGCCCGACCTCGACCACCCCAAATCGGTGCTGGGGCAGCGCCTGCCGTGGATCTCGAAACCTCTGTCGCGGCTGTTCGGCCATCGCGGCTTCACCCACAGTCTGCTGGCGGTCGCCGCTGCCGTCTGGGGGCTGAACCAGAGCCTGCCGCCGGACACCCTGCCCATGGGAGTCAAGGATGCACTTATCGTCGGCTACCTCAGCCATCTGCTGGGGGACTGGCTCACCCCGGCAGGCATTCCGCTCTTCTGGCCCATCAAGCGCCGTTACCGCCTGCCGGGCTGGCCGCTGCGCAGCGGCGGCGCCATCGAAACCGGCTTTTGCACCCTCACTCTGCTGGTCGCCGGCTGGTGGTGCGGCTGGCGGCTATGAGCCAGAAACAAAAAAGCCCCTGACAAAGTCAGGGGCCCAAGCAGTAGCGGATGCCACTAGAGGATCAGATCATGATGCCTGCGATAACAGCAGAGAGCAGGCTGACCAGGGTGGAACCGTAGACCAGCTTCAGACCGAAGCGGGAAACCATGTTGCCCTTCTCTTCGTTCAGCGCTTTTACCGCACCGGCGATGATGCCGATGGAGCTGAAGTTGGCGAAAGAGACCATGAAGATGGAGAGGATGCCGACGGTGCGCGGAGAGAGCTCGGCAGCCACCTTGCCCAGATCCATCATCGCCACGAACTCGTTGGTTACCAGCTTGGTCGCCATGATGGAGCCCGCTTGCAGCGCTTCACCACTCGGGATACCCAGGATCCAGGCGATCGGGTAGAAGAGGTAACCCATGACGAACTGGAAGTTCACGCCAAATGCCATCTCGAACAGGTAGTTGATGAGGGCGATCAGGGCGATAAAGCCCACCAGCATGGCACCCACGATCACGGCAACGGTGAAACCGGCCATGATGTACTCGCCCAGCATCTCGAAGAAGTTCTCTTTCTTCGGCGTGTGGTGCTCGTCACCTTCGGCAATGGCCTTGATGTCGGTCACGGAGTTATCCGGCTCGTAGGGGTTAATCAGCGAGAGCACCACGAAGGTACTGAACATGTTGAGCACCAGCGCGGCAACCACGTAGCGCGGCTCGATCAGCTGCATGTAGGCACCGACGATGGACATGGAGACGGTAGACATCGCCGTCGCCGCCAGGGTGTACATCTGCTTCTCGTTCAGGTGCGGCAGGATGTTCTTGAGGGCAATGAAGTTCTCGGACTGACCGACGATCATCGAGCTGATGGCGTTGAAAGACTCCAGCTTGCCCATGCCATTGATCTTGGCCAGCACGGTACCGATACCGCGGATCACCAGCGGCAGCAGGCGGATGTACTGCAGAATACCGATCAGCACGGAGATGAAGACGATGGGCATCAGCACCATCAGGAAGAAGGAGAAGGCCCCTTCGTTGACCAGACCACCGAACACGAAGTCGGTACCCTGTTTGGCAAACTCCATCAGCTTGGTGAAGCCGGCGGCAAAGCCCCCCACCACCGCCAGACCCACTTCGGAGTTCAGCATGAACCAGGCCAGCGCCAGTTCGACCACCAGCAGTTGGCCGATATAACGCAGCTTGATCTGTTTCCAGTTGTGGCGGTTAGCCAGCAGAGAGAGAGCGAGGACCATCACCAGTCCGAGCACAAAGTGAACGTATTCCATACCTGTAGCACCTGAGTAAATTGTAATTTTTGACCGGCGCCATCATAGACATTTGCACATTTAAAAATCAGATAGCCATCACAATCCCGCGCAATATTATGGAGGCAGGATAATACAAACGTTTTTAAATTAATTGTGCAATGAACTGATATTAATCGCGCAACATGGAAAATATAAATTCCTTTAAAAACATCATGTTGAGCAAGGTTTGCGCCGTTTTCATGTTCTTTGAAAATATTTCATCAGCATTTTCGCAACATTTCCTGTGGCGCAGTAACTGCTCGTGAAATATTTTCCAGTCATTATATTAAAATAATGAAAATAGAAAACGTTTATCCGCGATAAATAATTAGATGAGTGTTTGAAAAATAGTCCTTATTGCTATGTCGGTGATCGCCCGCGATCGATTTGGCAACAAATGAACCTTTCATGGCCCCTCGTGACCAGCCGTTCAAAAATCCGCCACATCCGGTGCCACATTCTGGTATGATGCGCGGCCTTAGCGCTCGCGCATCCCCGTTTTCTCCGAAATAGAGTCCTTTTGTGAACAACAGCGAATTTAGCAGCCTCAATCTCTCCCCCGCCCTGCAAGAGAACCTCACCAGCCTGGGTTACCTGCAGATGACCCCGATCCAGGCCCAGAGCCTGCCCCTGGTGCTCGATGGCAAAGACCTGATCGCCAAGGCAAAAACCGGCAGCGGCAAGACCGCCGCCTTCGGCCTCGGCCTGCTGGCCAAGCTCAACGTCAACCGCCTCGAAGTGCAGGCGCTGGTGCTCTGCCCGACCCGCGAACTGGCGGATCAGGTGGCCACCGAGATCCGTCGTCTGGCGCGCGCCCTGCCCAACGTCAAGCTGGTCACCCTGTGCGGCGGCACCCCGACCGCACCGCAGTCCGCCACCCTGAGCTTTGGTGCCCACATCGCCGTCGGCACCCCGGGTCGTATTCTCAAGCATCTGGAGCAAGGCACGCTGGAGCTCTCCGGCCTCAAGACGCTGGTGCTGGATGAAGCGGATCGCATGCTGGACATGGGCTTTGGCGAAGATATCAACCGGGTCATCAGCTATGCCCCCCAGCAGCGCCAGACCCTGCTCTTCTCCGCGACCTATCCGGAAGGGATCGCCCAGATGAGCCGCGGCGTGCAGCGCAATCCGGTCGAGGTGAGCGTGGAGTCCCTGCACGAGGGGAGCGCCATCGAACAGAAGCTCTATGAAGTGCCTGCCGGTCAGCGCCTCGACGCCCTCACCTGGCTGCTGAGTCACTACCAGCCAAGCTCCTGCGTGGTGTTCTGCAACACCAAGCGCGCCTGTAACGACGTGGCCGACCATCTGGCCGCCAAGGGCTTCTCGGCGCTGGCGCTGAATGGCGATCTGGAACAGCGCGAGCGGGATCAGGTGCTGGTGCGCTTTGCCAACGGCAGCGCCACCATTCTGGTGGCCACCGACGTGGCGGCCCGTGGTCTCGACATCAAGGAGCTGGGCGCCGTCATCAACTACGAGCTGACCTATGATCCGGAAGTGCACGTGCACCGCATCGGTCGTACCGGTCGTGCCGGCCAACAGGGTCTGGCCCTGAGTCTCTATCAGCCGAACGAGGCCCAGCGCGTCAACTTTATCGAAGAGTACCAGCAGGCTCCGATGCCGCTGGGTGATCTCGACAGCATCGGCCGCGACATCAAGCCGATCGCCCCGCAGATGGTGACCCTCTCCATCGATGCAGGCCGCAAGACCAAGGTACGGGCCGGTGACATTCTGGGCGCCCTGACCGGAGAAGGCGGCATTGCCGGTGCCGATGTGGGCAAGATCCAGATCTCCGAGCAGTACTCCTACGTCGCCGTGAAGCGCAGCGTGGCGAGCACCGCCCTCAAGCGGTTGCAGGAAGGCAAGATCAAGGGTCGCAGCTACCGCGCCCGCAAACTGGGCTAAGGTTCTTTGCAAGCCGTTAGCCAAACCACAGGCGCCTGACAGGCGCCTGTTTCATATCTCCGATGCCGCCATGCGGCAAGACAGGCACCATGACCCAAGCAATCCAAACCGATGTGAGCTGCCAGAACTGCGAAGCCTGCTGCTGCCGCCTCGAAGTGATGCTCTTTACCGATACCGGCGTGCCGGACCGTTATGTACTGGAACGGGATGGCGAGATACCGGTCATGCGCCGGCTGGACGACGGCTGGTGCGCCGCCCTCGACCGCAACACCATGATGTGCCGTATCTACGAGGTGCGGCCGCTGATCTGCCGTGAATTCGAAATGGGTGAGCCCGACTGCGTTGACGAGCGGGACAAGTGGTTTATCACGCTGGATTGAGCCAAGGCCAGTCAGGATACGGGTGGTCAAGCGCTCGCAGGTTCACAGGGAGCGGTGTTGAGCTGCTCCCCCAGCCACTGGATGGCCGCAGCCTCCTGCTCAAAGTAACGTACCGCCCGAAAGGGCAATCCCTTGAAGATGTTATCCGCCAGATAGCGCTTGAAGCCCCCCACGAAGACCACCGCCAGAAACTGACAGCCACTCTCGGCACACCAGCCAAACTGGCGACGAAAACGGGCCAGCACCTCGGGCCCGGCCGCTTCAAACTCGGTCGCGACCTCGACAATCCCCCAGGGGCCATCCATCAATCCGGCCAGTTCGTGACGAAAACGCGCCTCATAGGCCATGGCACCAGCCAGATTGAAAGGGCCACTCGGGCGGCAGATCAGCATCTGGCCCCTGCGCTCCATGTCAAATTGCCCATGTGGCTGCATGACTGCTCCCATTCCGTTATCACCACCATCGCCTGCAAATTGTTACCACAAGGTAATAATTTATAAGGAAAAGTCCAGCAGCAAACAGGCTTTTCCCAAAGCGTGCTCATCCTATCCAGCAAACCGTCGGCACCTTATGTTACCGGCATCCCGCACTGAATCGATCTCGAGATGTGTGATTGCAGTTAACGAAACGTTACTGCTATTATCCGCGCCGCCACAAACATTCCACCAACCGAAAGGTTTAGCGCCCCAACAAGGATGTGCAATGAAAAACAGGGACTCGAGTCATTACCAACGGATCTGGCGCTGGCACTTCTACGCCGGTCTCTTTGTCGCCCCTTTCCTGATCCTGCTGTCACTGACCGGGATCGTCTATCTGTTCAAACCCCAGCTCGACAACCTGATGTACCCCGAGCTGATGAAGGTCGCCCCCGCCAGCCAGACCCTGAGTGCCGACCAGCTGCTGGCCAAGGCGATGATGACCATGCCCGATGCCAGCCTGCGTAAATACCTGCCGCCTGTCGCACCCGATCAGAGCGCCCAGTTCATCGTCAATCAGGGGGATCGCGAACTGACCCTGTTCCTCGATCCCGCCAGCGGCGCCCTGCTTGGCACCATGGACAACAAGTGGAATCTGCAAGCGGTGGCTCGCTCCCTGCACGCCGACCTGCTGCTCGGCACCACGGGGGACAGGCTGATCGAACTGGCGGCAGGCTGGGGGCTGGTACTGCTGCTGAGCGGCCTCTACCTCTGGTGGCCACGCAAGGGGCCCGGGGTAGGCGGCATCCTCTGGCCCAGAGTGAGCCAGCGCGGCCGCCTCTGGTGGCGCGATCTGCACGCCGTTATCGGCTTCTGGGGCGCAGGTTTCCTGTTGCTGCTGCTCTTGAGTGGCATGACCTGGACCGGTTTCTGGGGCGATCAGTTCGCCGCGGTCTGGAACCGCTTCCCGGCCGCCATGTGGAACGAGGTGCCCAAATCGGCACCGCTGGCCCGCACCCTGAATCAGGCCCATGAGCAGACCGTCCCCTGGGCGGTGGAGAATACCCCCATGCCCAGCTCGCAGCCTGTTGATGAGGGGCACGATCACGGTGCCATGAACCATGGCGAGCACGAGGGAGTGGTGATGGCACGCCAGCGCATTGCGCTGCAACAGGTGGTCGAGATCGCCCATGAGCGCGGAGTCCAACCGGGTTACAGCATCACCCCGCCGGTCGGCGACACCGGCGTCTACACCATCGCCCTGTTTGCCGACGATCCACGCAACGATGCCACCCTGCATATCGATCAATACAGCGGCAAGGTGCTGGCCGATGTGCGCTGGCAGGATTACGGCCCGGTCGCCAAGACGGTGGAGAGTGGCGTCATGCTGCACATGGGCAAGCTCTACGGCTGGCCCCACCAGCTCGCCATGCTGCTTATCTGCCTGATGGTGCTGGCCAGCGCCATGAGTGGTCTGTGGATCTGGTGGTGCCGTCGTCCGCAGGGCCGTCTCGCCGCACCGCCGCTGCCTGCCAAACTCCCGTCAATGCGCGGTGCCATCGCCCTGCTGATCCTGCTGGGGATCGCCATCCCGCTGGTGGGCACCTCCATGGTCGCCATCTGGCTGCTGGATACCCTGATTTTCTCCCGCCGCACGCTCAAAGTGGCTCGAGCCAGCTAAACCGGCCAAAACCAAAAAGGGCTCCCATCTCGGGAGCCCTTTTTATTGTTCGCCTTGGCGAGCTGCGACCAGCTGTCAGGAGAGCGCCACCCCGATGGAGAGCAGCAGGCTGAACAGAAACGCGCTGATGGCGGTCTTCTTGAGGGAACCGGTCAGCACCTCGCCATCGTAGCTTTCGCGAAGAGTCTTGGCCGCATCGCTGAGGGGCTTCATGGCGGGCAAGAAGATCCACGGCCAGAAGCTGGCGGGCTGGATCAGGATAAAGGCGATGGTTGCCAGCAACGCCGCCCCCAACAGTACCCAGTGATAAGCGATGGCGCGGTTGCGGCCAAGGCGCACTGCCAGGGTGATCTTGCCGCTGGCGGCGTCGGTCTCGATATCGCGCACATTGTTGATATTGAGCACGGCGGTGGCCAGCAGACCACAAGCGGTGGCAGGCAGCAGCAGATCCCACTCCAGCGTCTTGGTGAAGAGGTAGTAGGAGCCGAGCACCCCCAGCAGACCGAAGAAGAGGAACACCGAGATATCGCCAAACCCGCGATAGCCGTAGGGAGTCTTGCCGACCGTGTAGGTCACCGCCGCGACAATCGCTGCGCCACCCAGCACCACAAACGCCAAAATCTGCAGCCACTGGCCACCGAAGGCACAGCCCAGCAGCAGCAGGCCACTGGCCACCGCCGCCAGTGCTGTCAGCCCCATCGCCACGCACATCTGCTTTTTGGTGATAAGGCCGGAGACCACTGCCCGCTGCGGGCCGATCCGCTCACCGTTGTCAGCGCCGGAGACCGCATCGCCGTAATCGTTGGCCAGATTGGAGAGGATCTGCAGCAGGATGGCGGTCAGCAGGGAGAGCGCCATGATGGTGCCATCGAAGGCGCCACGACTGGCAGCCAGCCCCGAGCCCAGCAGGATGGAAGAGCAGGCGAGCGGCAGTGTTCGCAAACGCGCCGCCAGCAACCAAACAGAGAAGGTATTTGTCATTTTGTGATGGCCAAACAATCGGATATTGATCGTGTTAAGGGTTATCGAACCGGATTTGGGTATACTTGGCCCCGGAGAGTGAAGCTCCCGCGGGCGATTTACATGGACGAATGGGCAGATAATATATAGGAAATCATCGCCCTTTGGCATAAACCTACGGCATCCAGCTACCGGATCGCTCGTTACTACCCGGCTCAGACAAGAATCCATGTTGGCTCAGACCCATATCAAGCAACAACTGGACGCCCTGCGTCACAGCAACGTCAGCGGCTTCGTACGGTTGCGAGTGGCGATCGAAATCCGCTCCTTTCTGGGCTGGCTCGCGGCGCAAACCCTCTATCCCCGCATCTACTGGCAGGCCCGTGGAGAGGCTCGTCCCGAGTATGTCGCGCTGGGCGCCATCCATGAACTGACCGAACCGCACGCCATCAAGCAGGTGTGCACTAACACAGCCAACCAGCATCATGACGACAGCCCTCGCTACTATGGCGGACTGGCGTTCGATCCGGCCCAGTCCGGCTGGCAAGGGTTTGGCCCCTGCCGTTTCGTGCTGCCCCGCATCGAGCTGGTGCGCCGTGGCGAGTGCGTCAGTCTCTGCCTCAACCTCTGGCTGGATGAAAACAATCTCGAGGCCGAACTGCAGGCGGCCGACGCCGCCCTCGATGCCCTGCGCCCGGAAGCCCCGCTGCCCGCCCTGCAAAAGCAGCCTTGGCAGCGACAGGATTGCCCCGGCCACGCCCAGTGGCAGACACTGGTGGAGCGCGTCACCGCCCCCGATTTTCAGGCGCACACTCCCAAGGTGGTGCTATCGCGGGAGAGCGTGCTGACCAGTCCGAACCATGATGCGGATATCAATCCCTGGGCCATGCTCGACCAGTGGGCCCGCCACGCCCAGGACTGCTTCCACTTCGGTTTTCAATTCTCCCCCGAGCAGGCCTTTATCGCCTGTTCTCCCGAGCGGCTCTACCGCCGGGAAGATCGCCACCTCTTTACCGAGGCGCTGGCGGGCACCATTCGCCGCTCCGGTGATGAAGAGGTCGATGCCCAACTTGCCGCCGAGCTGCTGGCCGACAGCAAGAACCGGCTGGAGAACCGGCTGGTACACGCCGACATCCTGAGCCGACTGGCGCCACTGACCCACGATGCCACCCTGACCGAGCCGCGCATTCTGAAACTGCGGCTGCTGCAACACCTCAAGTGCGATATCGAAGCCGAGCTCAAGCCCGGGGTCTGCGACTGGCAGCTGCTCGACGCCCTCCACCCGACTCCCGCTGTGGGCGGCGCTCCGCGCGAGGCAGCGCTCGCCTTTATCCGCGAGTTCGAACCCTACGATCGGGGCTGGTACGCCGGAGCCTGCGGCATGCTGAGTCGGGAGACGTCCGAGTTCTCGGTCGCCATTCGCAGCGCCCGCATTCAGCCGGGCAGCGTCACCCTGTTTGCCGGTGCCGGCATTGTCGCCGGTTCCGAGCCTGTCGCCGAGTGGGCCGAACTCGACAACAAGATCGCCAATGTGCTCTCCCTGCTGGGATAGTCATTCACCCTTTTCACGCTACGAGAGCCCCTATGCCCACCCGTAAAGAGCCTGCCAGCGAAGAGTTTGCCTGCACACCGTTTTCGAGCCAGCACGCCACCTTCAATCACGTCTGGTCCTCCCTCTTGCTGGAGGAGCTCTTTCGCCTCGGGGTGCGCGACATCGCGCTGGCCCCCGGCTCCCGCTCTGCGCCGCTGACCATGGCCGCCGCGGCCCATTCGGGCTTTCGTCGTCACCTGCACTTTGACGAGCGCGGTCTCGGCTTTATGGCGCTGGGGCTGGCCAAGGGGAGCAACCGGCCGGTGGCGGTGATCATGACCTCGGGTACCGCGGTAGCCAACCTCTGGCCCGCGGTGGCTGAGGCCCAGCTCACCGGCGTGCCACTGATTATTCTCTCCGCCGATCGCCCTCACGAGCTTATCGACAACGGCGCCAATCAGGCGATCGACCAGCAGGGGATCTTCGGCCGCTACCCCGTCTATCAGCAGAACCTGCCGAGCCCCACCCCGACCATTCCGGCGGCGTTTGTGCTGAGCTCGGTGGACCAAGCCTTGGCCAAACAGGCGCTCACCCCCGGGGTGGTGCACTTCAACTGCATGTACCCCGAGCCCCTCTACCCGGGCGAGCACTATCAGGATTTCTCCGACTATCTGGCCCCTCTCGGCGACTGGCTCGGCTCGCACAAGCCATGGAGCCCGTGGCAACAGAGCGCGGCAAGCTGCCCCCCTCAGGCGGAGTGGGAAACCTTTCGCCAACAGCGCGGCATTATTGTCGCCGGCAGGATCACTGACCCCGAACAGGCACAGGTGGTCGCCGAACTGGCAGAGCAACTTGGCTGGCCGTTGCTGGCGGATCTGCAGAGCCAGATCCGCTTCGATTGCCGTAACCTCATCCACATGGATATGGCGCTCAACGACCTTGAATTCGTCGCCGAGCTGGGCCGCGCCGAGGTGCTGCTGCAATTTGGCGCGCGGCTTGTCTCCAAGCGGCTCGGCCAGTTCATAAAACACCATTCATGGCAGGATTACTGGCTGGTGGATCCGCAACCGGCGCGGCTCGATCCCGACTACCGGCTGCGCAACCGGCTGCTCTGCAGTGCCAGCGCCTTTGCTGCGGCCCATCCGGTCACCACACAAGCCCCTTGGCACACATTGGCCGAGCTGCAACATAACGCCAGCCAGCAGATCGCCGCTGCCTGCGAGCACTTCTCCGAGCTTGGGGTCTGCCATCGCCTCAACCGCCTGATCGAAGGCCAACTGTTTGTCGGCAACAGCATGCCAGCCCGACTGATGGATATGCTCGGCGAAACGGGCAAGGGGCCGAGCCGGGTGATGACCAACCGTGGCGCCTCCGGCATCGATGGCCTGATCGCCACCGCCTACGGGTTTGCCCAATCAATCGAGCAGGACAGTGATGAGCCCACCACCCTGCTGCTTGGCGATCTCAGCGCCCTGCACGATCTCAATAGCCTAGCCCTGCTCAGCAAGGCGAGCCGACCGCTGGTGGTGATCCTGCTCAACAACGATGGCGGCAGCATCTTTCGTATGTTGCCGGTGCCCACCGAAGGGGAGCTGCTGGAGAGCTACTACCGGCTGCCCCACGGTCTCAGCTTTGAACATGCCGCAGCCATGTTTGGTCTCGCCTATCGGGCGCCGACCACCCTGCTCGAGTTCGAACGCGATTACAGCGCCGCCCTCAAACATGGCGTTACCTTGATCGAGATCCGGGTACCGAGCGAGCAGGTGGCCGATGATCTCAAGGCGCTGGGGGCCGCCATCCGTGGTAAATAAAGATGCCAATGTGCCGCTGGTGCTGCTGCACGGCCTGCTGGGGGATAGCGGCGACTGGCAACCGGTGATCGACCGGCTGCCCGCCATCCGCTGCATCGCCCTCGATCTGCCGGGTCACGGCCAGTATCGCGATCTCAACGTCAGCGACTTTGAGCAGAGCCACCAGTGGCTGGTCGCCGAGCTGACCAGCCGCAACATTGAACGCTATCTGCTGGCGGGTTATTCGCTGGGTGGGCGACTGGCCCTCTATCACGCCAGCCGCGAGCCCGCCGGGCTGCGGGGGCTGCTGCTGGAGAACTGCCACCCGGGGCTACCGGCCAGTGAACGGGCCGCCCGCATCCAGCACGATGAACGGTGGGCGCAGCGCTTTGAGCGTGAGCCCCTGGCTGATGTGCTGGCAGACTGGTACCGGCAAGGGGTGTTTGCCGATCTTGACGATGCGGCCCGGGCCCGCCAGATCGCCCGCCGCCTTGGCAACGACGGTCAGGGCATCGCCACCATGCTGCGCGCCACTTCGCTAGGCAAGCAGCCGGATCTCGCCCCCTGGCTCATGGCGAGCCAGCTGCCGGTCACCTGGGTGAGTGGCAAGCGGGATCACAAATTCCATCAGCTGGCTTGCCAGCTGGCGAACCAGGATCGCAGAATCAACCACTTGGTGCTGGATGGCGGCCATAATCTGCACGCCCATCAGCCTGATAACTTTGCCCGACTCCTCGCGGAGTGGGTCAACCAACAAGAAGAGACGAGTCATGATTGAAGCAATGACGGAAGCTGAACTGTATGCACCTGTTCAACATGCCAGGATTGCTCAACTCAGAGTTCAACTCGGTGCTCAACTGCACTCTCCCAGATCAGAAGGAAAAAACCATGATTGAAGCAATGACGGAAGCGGAACTGTACGCTCCGGTTGAGTGGCAGGATTGCTCCGCCGGTTACGAGGACATCCTCTATCACAAGTCCAACGATGGCATTGCCAAGATCACCATCAACCGTCCCCAGGTGCGCAACGCCTTCCGCCCCCGCACCGTCAAAGAGATGCTGCAGGCGCTGGCCGATGCCCGTTATGACGATCAGATCGGCACCATCATCCTGACCGGTTTTGGCGAGAAAGCCTTCTGTGCAGGTGGCGACCAGAAGATCCGTGGCGACTACGGTGGATACCGTGATGACGAGGGGACTCACCACCTCAACGTGCTCGACTTCCAGCGCGACATCCGCACCTGCCCGAAACCTGTGGTTGCCATGGTGGCCGGTTACGCGGTCGGTGGCGGTCATGTGCTGCACATGATGTGTGACCTGACCATCGCCGCTGACAACGCCCAGTTTGGCCAGACCGGCCCGAAAGTGGGCTCCTTCGACGGCGGTTGGGGTGCTTCCTACATGGCTCGTATCGTCGGCCAGAAGAAGGCCCGCGAAATCTGGTTCCTTTGCCGCATGTACGATGCCCAGCAAGCCCTCGACATGGGTCTGGTCAACACCGTCGTGCCGCTGGCGGAACTGGAGCGTGAAACCGTGCGCTGGTGCCGTGAAATGCTGCAAAACAGCCCGATGGCGCTGCGTTGCCTGAAAGCCGCCCTCAACGCTGACTGTGATGGGCAGGCGGGCTTGCAGGAGCTGGCGGGCAATGCCACCATGCTCTTCTACATGACCGAAGAGGGTCAGGAAGGCCGCAACGCCTTCAACGAAAAGCGTCGCCCCGACTTCTCCAAATACAAGCGGAACCCCTGATGACACTAGCCCTGTATCGCTATCAACTGCCTTTTACCCAGCCACTGACCTTTCACGGCAAGGTGGAGGTGGCGCGAGAGGGGCTGTTGGTGCGCATCAACGACGGCTGGGGGGAAATCGCCCCCCTGCCCGGCTTCTCGAAAGAGAGCCTGCAACAGGCAGAGGCAGAAGCCCTTGCCACGCTGGCGGCCCTGGCCGCCGGCGATACCCCGACCCCCGTGCTGCCGTCGGTGCAATTTGGCCTCGACTGCGCACGCCGGACATGGCCGGAGCAGCGCAACCCGCTGCCGGAACCCTATCCCCTCATTCAAGGCTCCCCCCAGGAGCTGCTGCGCAACTGGAAAGAGTGGCTGCACCGCACGCCTGGCAAGGCCAAGCTGAAGGTGGCGCGCTACCCGATGCGTGACGAGCTGGCGCTGATCCGCCTGCTGTGCGACCGCCTCCCCTCCCTCAAGCTGGTGCTGGATGCCAACCAGGGCTGGACTCGCGAGGAGGCGTGGACCTTCTGCGGCCACCTCGACCCGAATCGCATCGAGTATCTGGAAGACCCTTGCGCCGACTTTGCCGACATCGCCTTTGTCGCCAACCGCACCGGCATGCCGGTGGCGCTGGACGAACTGCTGGCACAAGGCAAGCCGTGGGAACCGATCCCGCAACTGCGCGCGCTGGTGCTCAAGCCTACCCTGCTCGGTTCACTCGCCAACTGCGAAGCCCTGATCGCCCGCGCCCGCGAACTGCGGCTCAAGGTGATCATCTCCTCCTGCTTCGAATCGGATCTGGGCCTGAACCAGCTCTTTCATCTGGCGAGCGAATGGGCTCCCGAACAGGCGCCGGGTCTGGATACCCGCCGCTGGATGGCGGGCAACCTGCTGGGGGAAGATGGCAAACCGGACCTGAGCCGACTGGAGCAACTGTATTACCGTGATTGAACCCACACGTTCACCCAAACAGACACCTTGCCCGGTACGCCACCGGGCAATCACAGCCCCGAACCGCATTGCCATCCACGCCGCCTCGCCCCTCAGTTACCGCCAGCTCGATGCCCGCCTCAACAGCCTGTGCCAACAGCTGAAACAAGCCGGAGTGCGCCGTGGCGAACATCTGGCTGCGGTGGTGCGCGGTGCGCTGGAAGATGTGCTGCTGGCGTGGGCCTGCGTACGCAGCGGCGTGGTGTTCTGCCCGTTCAACCCCGCCTTTCCTCTCGAAAAGCAGAGCGAGCTGGCGGTGCAACTCGATGCCGATGCCTTCTGGTCGGCAGGGGAGATCCCGGCAGGCAACTGGCAGCCCTTGCCGCTCGACTTCACGCGCGAACTGCCAGCAAGAGAGGAAGCGTGGCCGCTGGAATCGACCCAACTCAACAATATGATCCTCACCTCCGGCTCCAGCGGTACGCCGAAAGCGGTGGTGCACCGACTCTGCAACCACCTTGCCTCGGCGCGCGGCTCTGCCACCCTCATTCCCCTTGATGAGGCCTGCGGCTGGCTGCTCTCCCTGCCGCTGTTCCATGTGGGCGGCTACGCCATCCTGTTTCGGGTCTTTCTGGCGGGTGCAACTCTGGTACTGGATCAACGTGAACGCTCCCTCAAGGAGCGGCTGGAGTGCCAGCCCATCACTCACCTCTCGTTGGTGCCAACCCAGCTCTGGCGCCTGCTGGCAGAGGGCTTTGACCCCACCCGCACCCGCCTGCGCGAGCTGCTGCTCGGTGGCGCCGCCATCCCACAGCCGCTGGTGAGCCGCCTCTGCGCCATGGGGCTCGAACCCAAGGTGAGTTATGGTCTCTCCGAGATGGGGAGCCAGGTCTGCACCGCTATCCCCGGCGATGCAGGCATAGTTGGCAAACCGCTACCGGGACGGGAGGTGTGCATCCGGGAGCAGGAGATCTGCGTGCGCGGCGCCACCCTGTTTGCCGGTTACTACCGAGATGGCGAGCTGGAACTGCCCCTCGATGACGAAGGCTGGTTTCATACCCGCGACAAGGGGAGGTTCACTGCGGCAGGGGAACTGCTGGTAGAGGGACGGCTCGATAACCTCTTTATCTCGGGCGGGGAGAATATCCAGCCAGAAACCATAGAGCAGCGACTGGTGGATCATCCCGCCGTCGCCCAGGCGCTGGTGGTGCCGGTGCCGAGCGACGAGTGGGGGCAACGCCCCGCCGCCTTTATCGACTGGCACGGCGAGCCGGTTCCCGACTCCGAACTGGCTGCCTGGATCCGCAGCACCCTGCCCGGCTTTATGGTCCCCGACCACTGGCTCCCCTGGCCCGATCTTGGCGGCAATCTCAAACCCTCCCGCCAACAGCTGGGCAAGGTAGCCCGACAACAGACCACTCGGGCACGACAAGCTGAATGAGATCGGACTCACATTTTACCGATCTTCTTTGAAAACAAAAAAAGAAACATGTGAGTCCTTACTGCGGCGCCAACCCACGATAATTCGATCAGACTCAAAAAGCTACCATCTTATTGATTTATCTGATTTTTAATTGGCAATTGATATCCCTTTGGAACTGTTTAAATTGCCTTGCGATTACTCGCAAGACAATACACAAACAAGAACAAAGGGATAAAAATGAACCGTTCAGGTACCGGGTGGCTGCGGCTGGCAGGCCCCCTGCTTTTGGCGACATCCTCGGCGCAAGCCAACTACTCCCCCAATGACTGGCGACAGTATCAGCTGACTAGCGAATCGAGCCGGCAACTGGCCGCGCGCATCACCGAGATCACCTACGAGCTCAAGGCGCGCAGCAGCAACGCCCCCTATCAGCAGCTCAGGGTCTACCGTCGCTTCGACTGGCAGAGCAGCGCTCTCGCGGCCCTTGCCGAACAGCAGTGTGGCGAGCCGCAGCTCAAGGTAGATGCGGGCTGGCAGATCCGCTTCATGCGCTGTGAAGATCGGGTTCCGGCGGGCAAGCTCATTCCCGCCAGCAGTTATGACTTTGGTTATGGCCTCAAGCAGGGTCGCTGGGAGCAGCTGGCGGGCACGCCGACCGCCCAGCGGCAGGATCGTCTGCCGCTGCCGCAAGCCATCATCCTGGGTCAGAGCGAAAGGGAGCTGGATCGCTGCGAACTCAACGCGCAGGGCCGCTGCACCGAGTCGGAGTGGCACTATCAGCCGCAGGATTGGCAGCAGTTGCAGGTACTTGAAGAGACCCCGAGTGAGCGGGATGGCCGGTTGGAGCAGATCTTCTTCCGCCTGCAACCGGTGGCAGGCAGTCAGGCGGCCGCTCAGGTCAGCGAGATCCACGTCTGGCGCCGCTATCAGTGGCAGCTGGATCAGCTCACGCCTCAGCAGGAGTGTGATGAGCCGCAGGAGCGCAAGGAGGGGAGCAACACAATCCGCTATCGCATCTGCCGTCAGGTGATCCCCGCAGGCAGCGAGGTTCAGGTAACGCTGCAAGATAGCGGCTACCAATACCCGGTCGCTGGCGGCGAGTGGCAGCCCCTGCCAGAGAGCAAAGAGTGGCAGGAGAGTCGGGTGCTCAATCGCCCCATCGTGCTGGCCAGCAAGGAGGAACAGCTGGAGTGCCGCCGCGCCAACGGTCGTCTCTGCTCCGAGCCCGAGCAGCCCGATGTGGATCTGCTCGACAGCGATGCCGCCAAACTGGTAGCCGACGTGAGCGGCCAGAACAGTCCTGCCTGGCAGGCGGATTACGGCCACGATGACGCCAAGCTGATGGCGGTGGTGCGCGGCATGCGTGCTCTGCTGGCGGCCAACCAGCCGACCCATCCGGCAATGGACAAGCTGCTCTACTATGTGCGCGCCCACAACTACCACGGCGGCGTTGGCAAAGAGAGTGATCAGGCCGCCCGGGCTCTAGCCGGGGTAATGATTGATCTGCTCAACCACCCATTGCTGCTGGGAGCTGAACCACAGGAGCAGGCTGGCACAGTGCTGGAAGCCTGGAGCGTAGCGGCGCAAGGACAACTTGGGCAAGCCGCCTTCCGCCAGAATGCCGCCCCCATGCTGGCCCAGCTCAACCAGACGCTCGCCTATGCGGTGCAACATGCGGCACAGATCAATGGCCACAAACCCTGGGCCGATGGCCTGTTCGAGCTGCTCAATCTGGTCGATCAGAGCGCCTCTTACGGTCAGCAGGCAGACTTCAGCGCAGCTGTGCTGCAACAGGAGGCGGCATTGCGCCAGAGCCTGCTGCAACTGGGCCTGAGCGAACTGGCCCTCTGGAAACAGCGCGATGGCTCACGGGATCTGTTTATCTTCAACAACATCCTCGATGCCCATAGCCGTCTCTACCAGATGATGCGCTACCTCCATCACACCAGCCCGGATAAGGCGATTGCCTATCGCCAACAGCTGGATCGCGATGTCATCGCCATCATGCGCCAGCAGGGGCTGATCCCGGGTGGACAGCATCCGGCTGCCATGCTGGAAGAGGTCTCTCTGACCCTCTCCAGCTACTACCTCACCTACACGGATCGCACCAGCGAAGCCTGTGTCAGCGGCGAGTTCGCCGGGCTTTGTACCCCGATCCGCATGGAAGATATTCTGCCGTTCGAGCACACCTGCTCACCCACCCTGCGTCTGCGCGCCCAGGATCTGACTCAGGCTCAGGCCGAAGGGATCTGCCGCGAGCTGGGTGATGAAGAGCAGCGCTTCCACCAGCAGATGGAGACTGGCTGGCAACCGGTGGCCGATGATCACAACGAGGCGCTGGAGCTGGTGATCTTCAACTCCTCCGCCGACTGGGGCCGCTACGGCAGCGCGCTGTTTGGCGTCTCTACCGACAATGGCGGCATCTATATCGAGGGGGATCCGGCTCGCCCCGGCAATCAGGCCCGCTTCTTCGCCTATGAGGCGGAGTGGAAACGCCCCGCCTTCCAGGTGTGGAACCTGCGCCACGAGTACGTTCACTATCTGGATGGTCGCTTCAACCAGTACGGCAGCTTCGGCCACTATCCGCTCAACCGCACCACCTGGTGGGCAGAGGGAATTGCAGAGTACATTGCCCACGGCCAGTGCTTTGCCCGAGGTCTGGATAACGTGGCAAACCGCCCCGCCAACCTGCGTCCGACACTGGCGGCGATCCTCCACCTTGACTACGACCAGGGTGGCGAGATGGTCTACTCCTGGTCCTATACCGTGCACCGTTTCCTCAACGATACCGGTCGCGGCGCCAGCTGGCTGGCGCTGGCACAGGCGCTGCGCAATCCGGATCGACAGCAGGCGATGAGCGACTTCGAAGGGGAGCTGGACCGCCTGATCGCCAACGACAGCGACGCCTATCAGGCGTGGCTCGCCCGGGATCTGCTGCCCTGGTGGCAAGCAAACAAGGAGTCAGACGCCTGCAAGGGCAATGACTCCGCCCACTGATAAACCTTCACCGACCAGAGGGGCTGCCACCGCAGCCCCTCGCTTTATCCTCCCGCGCTCCCGGCCTCTGCTGCGACAACCTCTGCCCGAATGAGGTGCCCGCCCGTTATCAAGCCTGACGCCAGCGGCCGAGTTGTAATAGAATGCCGATAGCCACTCCCAACTTCAGACCCTGACCGCACCGCGCATGAAGAAGTTTGCCAAGATCCTCCTCGCCTGCCTCGTTTTGCTGCTGGCCCTGATTGCCATGCTGCTGGGCTACAGCGAGTGGATCGTCTCGGATGCCCGTCACTACACCTACGATCAGGTAGACAAGGTGCCCTACAACCGAGTTGCGGTGGTGCTGGGGACCTCCAAATATCTCTCCGGTGGCGGCCCCAACCACTACTTCAAATACCGCATCAAGGCGGCGGCCGAGCTCTACAACAATGCCAAGGTGGACTTCATCATCGTCTCCGGTGACAACGCTACCGTGCAGTACAACGAGCCACGCCAGATGCGCCGCGCCCTGATCAAGGCGGGCATCCCCGCCTCCGCCATCTATATGGATTTCGCCGGATTCCGCACCCTCGACTCAGTGGTTCGCGCCAAGGAGGTGTTCGGCCAGGAGCGCTTTACCGTGGTCTCCCAGGGCTTTCATAACGAGCGGGCCATTTTCATCGCCCGCCATTTTGGTATCGATGCGGTCGGCTTCAATGCCGAGGATCCCAGCGCCTATCAGGGGATCCGCACCCGGGTGCGGGAAGTCTTTGCCCGCCTGATGGGGTTGCTCGACCTCTATGTACTGGACAAGGGGCCCAAGTTCCTCGGCGCTCCTGTGCCCATCGGTCTGCCTGTGCCTTGCCAGTCACTGAGCACCATCGGCAGCCTGCAACCCTGCCTCAAACAGCCCAAACCGGCGGTGGATGAGGCCAAGCCAGCGGCAGTATCTGCCGCGGTTGCCACCGAGTCGGCTACTCCATCAGCCTCGGCCGCGACTGAACAAGTCACTCCTGCTTTATCCGCAGCGGCAGCCACTGAGCCGGTCACTCCCGCCAAATCCGCTGCAGAAACCGCCGCCGAGATGCCCAGCGCGGCCTTGCCCACATTGCCGATGACCCCTTCAGCCGTCAGCACAGCCGCACCATAAACAGATGACCCGCCAACTGGCGGGTCCTGTTATTGCAGCGCAGGTTGTGGCGGTGAGCCTGCCCCCCCATACCCAGCGACAGGTCAGCCTCGCGCCGCCTGATAACGGCGGGCCACTTCGGCCCAATCCACCACCTGATAGAAGGCTGCGATATAGTCAGGACGCTTGTTCTGGTACTTGAGATAGTAGGCGTGCTCCCACACATCCAGCCCCAGGATCGGGGTATGGCCATGCATCAGGGGACTATCCTGATTGGCACTGCTCTCCACCTGCAATCTGCCCGCCTTGTCCACCACCAGCCAGGCCCAGCCGCTACCAAAGCGGCTCAGGGCAGCCTGAGTGAAGGCCTGCTTGAAGGCATCGAATCCCCCCAATTCCCGCTCGATGGCCAAAGCCAGTTCACCACCCGGCTCACCGCCCCCCTGCGGGCTCATCACCAGCCAGAACAGGGAGTGGTTGGCATGGCCGCCGCCATGGTTGCGGACCGCCCCCTGCAAGGTGGCGGGCAAAGTATCGAAGCGGCGCAGCAGAGCCTCTACCGGCATTGCGGCCAGCTCGGGCGCCGTTTCCAGTGCGGCGTTGAGGTTGTTGATATAGGTCTGGTGATGACGGCTATGGTGGATCTCCATGGTCAGTGCATCGATATGGGGTTCCAGTGCGTCGTAGGCATAGTTGAGGGCTGGCAGGGTATGGCTCATGATGACCTCTGTTCGGATTAATGGAGCCGGGATGAGGGCTCGCTCTGACACAGGCAGTGACCGAGCGAGCGCATGATCCCGGCGTGGCTGCCGTGGCGCTGTACGAACGTCAGCAACTCGGCACGGGTTGTGCGGGTATGGCGCAAAGCCGCCTCTCGCAGGCGAGAGGAGCAAGCGGGGGAGTGACAGGTCGCCAGCAAGCAGTCGTGCACATAGCAGAGCAGGTCGGCGGCGCGATCGGGCAGTGTCATGGCCACCAGCAGATCCGCCAGATTGTGGTGAGCCATAACCAGCGCAGCCACCGCCTCATCGGCGTCATGCCACTGCACCAATTGCTGACGAGCCAGCCAGAGCGCCTGCTGATAATGAGCCAGCGCCTGATGATACTCGCCGCAGTCAAACAGCCGGTTGCCCTCTCTGGTCTGCTGTTTCCAGTGACTCATGCTGCTGCCGCCTTCGGTCGACTCGACCCACCCCTTCACCCAGGTTGCTGTCATATGCTTCACACCAACAAATGATAATAATTATCATTACACAAATAATATCCGGGAGGCAAGGGGCGTCGGGATCGCAGCAAACAGCCAAAACAGCGCGGCCACCCCTTGGCGAGGAGTGGCCGCTTGAGGCTCCGGTCAGTGGATTCGACAGGCTAATTGGAAGTTAACGGCAGGTCAGATGTTGTTGGCTGGCGAAGGCGGGGCGATCCCCAGCAGCATATGGTCCATCATCCCCACCATGCGCCCTATCTCGGGCTTGGTGATGGTATCGTTGGCCCCCAGTTGTAGCGCTTTCTGGCGGTTGTCATCGCTCATCAGGGAGGAGAACATCACTATGGGCATCTCCTTGTAGGAGGGGGTATCCCGCAGTCGCTTGAGCAGGTGCATGCCATCCATGCGCGGCATCTCCACATCGGTGATCACCGCGTTGACAAAGCCGGTCACCGGCATTCTCTCCTCCTGGGCCAGGCGATCGAAATCCGTCATCATCTCCAGTCCCTCGCCCCCATCCTTGGCCGTAATCACGTTGTAGCCAGCGGTGCGCAGGGTGGTTTCGATCATCTTGCGGATAAAGGCCGAGTCGTCCACCACCAGAATTGTTTTGCCCTGGCGCAGCGCCATCATGCGATCGTCGATGAGCACCTTGCGATCCTGGGTGACGTCGTATTTCTCCATGCTGAGCTCGGGGTTGATATCAGCGATGATCTTCTCGAAATCGAGGATCATGATGAGGTTGCCATCGCGCCTGACCACGGCCACCACGCAGTCGTTCTCCCCCGCCTCCAGAAACTGGCTGGGTGACTCCACATCCTCCCAGGAGACCCGGTGGATCCTGCTGACACTGTCGATCAGAAAACCGTTGGCCATCTTGTTGAAGTCGGTGACAATCACCACCTTGTGGCTGGGGTCAGGGTTGGTTTTGATGCCGAGCCAGCCCGCCAGATCCACCAGCGGGATGAGCCGATCCCGCAGGGAGAAGACCCCCACCATATGACGCTGGGCGTTGGGGTAATCTGTGGTCTCCGGCACCCGGATCACCTCGCGTACCTTGGCGACGTTGATCCCGTAATAAGCGGTTTTTTCACGGCCGTCCGGTAGCTGCTTCTTGAGGTGAAACTCGATGATCTCAAGCTCGTTGGTGCCACTTTCGGTCAGGATAGATTTACGCTCTTCCCCATCTTTGGACATCATGGTGACTCTCATTCTGGTTGCGCGGGCAGCAGACCGCTGCGGTTTTCCCTCAGTATAGGAATGGAATTCACCCAACGGCTCGGATCTCGGCAAGATTGCAGCGTTAACCGCTTGATCCCGCTGGCTGGCACGATCGTATCTGCCAATCAGGACAACATTGGCAGATGGAGAAATCCATCATGTACTCACAAGGAGCCTGAGATGAGTGAAGGTATCGTCGTGATTGGCGCTTCTGGCGGGATCGGGGCGGCTCTGGTGACACACTGGTTGGCGGTGGGTGTCGGGCCAGTGCTTGCCATCAGTCGTCAGCCCGCACCAGCAGGGGCCTCTTCGCCGGCCCTGCACTGGCTATGTTGTGACTACAGCGATGAGCAGATGACAGAAGTGGTGGCCCGCATCGCGGAGTTGGCGCCGAAACCGCACAGGGTGGTGATCTGCAACGGCATCCTGCATCAGGGGGAGATTCAGCCAGAGAAGCGACTCGAAGCAATAAATCTCGATGCCATGACCCGCGTCTACCAGACCAATGCCTTGCTGCCGCTGCGCTGGATCAGCCAGTTGTTACCGCTGTTTGGCCGCGAGCCTTGCACTCTGGCCGTTCTCAGCGCTCGGGTCGGCAGCATTGGCGACAACCGAGCGGGCGGCTGGTATGGCTATCGCGCATCCAAGGCCGCCCTCAACATGCTGCTCAAGTGTGCCGCCATCGAGCTGGCCCGGCGGGCCCCAGGCGTCAAATTGCTGGCTTTCCACCCCGGCACAGTGGATACCCAACTCTCTCGCCCGTTTCACGCCAATGTACCGCCAGGAAATGTGCAGAGTCCCGAGCTGGTAGCCGACCATCTGATTAACCAGATGAACCGGCTGCAACCGGATGGCGAACTTAGCTTTCTCGACTGGCAGGGCAAACCTATCGAGTGGTAGAGGAACTCAAGAGACGCGCCAGCAGCGCCCGCAACCTCTTGATCACGGCGGGCTTGCCCGCCAGTTGCAACCTCGCAGCCAGTCTTCCCCAGTCGGCATATTGCCAGATGGCTGCGATCAGCAGATAACGCTCGTCAGGAGTCAGCGAAGCCAGCACAGCCAGATGGCGTGCCAGCCACAGCTGCAAGCTGGATTGGCTCAGTTCGAACGGCTTGTGATGCAGGGCAAAGCACTCAACCTCATCGCGCTCGAACTCGCCAAGCTCAGCCGCGGTGACGGTGCTGCCTTGCAGACATTGCCATACTAGCTCGGGCTCCAATCCTTTCAACTCACCCGCCAGCAGGGTCGGCAGCTGGCGTACAAAACGCTGCTGCCATTGATTCAACTCGATCTCATGCTCGGGTTTCAGCGCTTTGAGCAGCAGGGCTGCGTGGCAGCCGCTGGCGGCATCCCGCTGCAGGCCGATGCGCAGCACCGTCAATCCAGCCTTGCGCCAGAAAGGGAGCAGGTCGGCGCTGGCCGAAAAGGCAGAACCGAGGTAATCGATCCCCGCCTGACGATAATGTTCTTCAAGCCTGCCAAGCAGTAGCGATCCCAGTCCGTGCCGGTGCAGCTCGGGATGGATGGCGATACGCATCACCCGGGCGTAGCTGCGCCCCCCCGCCGTTTTAAAACCGGCGTGGGCCAGCAGCGACTGGGGCAGCAGATGGCCGCGCGGACGGCGGCGACCGGCCCAGATCGCCTCGGCCAGCTCGGGCTCTATCTCCCCTTCCCGCGCCACCAGCGCTACTCCCAGCAGGCTCGCATCCTGCTCCAGCAGATGGATGTCGAGATCCGGGCTCTCCAGCAGGGATCTGAGATCACTCGGCGTTGTCTGGTAGTGAGCCAGCACCAGCAGGCCAAAGAGCTGGTTGAGCAGCGCCTCGTCGCTCGCCAGCGCCTCTTGACTGACCAGACGCCAGCTCGGGCTGGTAGGCGGCAAGAGCGTTGCCACTTCGGCATCAAGCCCCAGCAGGCGGAAAATCAGCGGCTCCAGCGGATCGCGCTTACTCCAGCGAATAGGCTCAGAGAGGTGGATCTCCTGCCACTCCGGGGTCTGGCTATCGAGCACCCGCTTGAAGCGCAGGTGAAAACCGCGCCCCGTCCCCTCGTAACCGTGCTCGGTGGTGGCAAACACGATGCGGCTGTGGCGGGCCAGCATGGCCTCGAGCAGCGGGGTCGGAATGGCAGCCGCTTCATCCACCAGCAGCAGATCGGGATTCATCGCCTCGTGCACCAGCCGATCCGGCGAGCAGTAGCTCAGCCCTGCCAGCTGGTCAGGAGTAGTATCTAGCCCGCGAGCGGCGTGGGCAAACAGGGTCGCTACCGTTGCCTGCGAGGGGGCCGTCACCACTATGTTCAGCGCGGGCTGCTGGCGCAGCAGCTCGGCGGCAGCCAGCCCCAGCAGCGCACTCTTGCCACGACCGCGGTCGGCGCTCAGCACCAGCGGACGGCGGCGATGGCCCTGCAACACCTTGTGGATAGCGGGCAGTGCCCGTGTCTGATCGCAGCTCAGCCTGCGCTCCGGCCCAATCGGTTGCCACGGCTGCGAGCAAACCGGCGGATCCAGAGAGAGGGCAGGATCACCTTCCAGCAACCGCACCAGCCGGGCGATAAAGCCGTGCCCGGCCCGACCCGCCTCCTCCGGCTGGGCCACCAGCCGGATCCGGTCGGGATCCGGCCATGAAGGCCACTGCGCTCTGGGCGGCGTCAGCAACAACAGCAAGCCACCGGCGCGCAGAGTGCCCGCCAGCGCCCCGAAGGCGTCGGGATGAAAGCCGCTGAAGGCGTTGAATACCAGCGTGTCGCACTCCTGACCGAGCCGCTGCAGCGCCTTGGCGGCGGGTTGCGGGGCATAACTCTCGGGCCCGGCACCCAGCCAGAAGACTGTCTCGCCGAGCAGGGATTGGGCGCGGGCAATGCAGTCGGTCTCCTCCCCCTCCAGCCAGATAAGACGCCGCTCACCGGCGCGGGCCAGCACCTCGCGCAACAGGGTGACCTCTTGCTGTGTCATGAAGCTTGGCTGTCAGCCGGTTTGCGGGGCTCGAACATGCGATCTCCCATCTGATCGATAAAGGTGTGAGCCTTTTGCACCATGAAACGCTCGGCATCAGCCGGATTGGCAAACAGATCGGAGCGGATGAAACGGTGAGTTTGCAGCACGCCGTCCAGCTCCTTGGTGATCCGCCCTGCCAGTCGGTACTGGCCACCTTCGGCCATGGGTTCCGGATAGATGAGATAGCCGGCATATTCAGTGGGAGTGACTTCCGGCGCCTTGGTCGGCTCGCCCCCGAACAGGGCGCTGAACAGTTTCTTGAGCATGGTGATCTCCTCTGGTTGCCAGCATTGTCCCCAAGGGGTTGCACAGTGGCAAGCAGGGGATCTTATTACCAATGGTTATTTGCACTACGAACCATTCTCATTTAGATTTCATCTCATTCCACAAGAGGTGACCATCATGTACGTCTGTTTGTGCCGCGGCATCACAGATACCCAGATCCGCAAAGCGGTGCAGTCAGGTAAAAGCGAATTCCGCCAGCTCAAGCAGTCGCTCGAGGTGGGCGCCCAATGTGGCAAATGCGTGCGCATGACCATGGAGATCATCGCTGCCGAACTCGACAAGATGGAGCAGGAGCAACCCGTGCTCTACTACGAAGTGGCCTGATCCGGATACCTCTTTTCTGATGCGACCCGCCAACAGGGTCACCCCTTTTCTCAGGCGAGCTGGCTCGCCAGACCTCTTGTTGTCACTTTTCTGGACTAAGCTCTAACGATCGGAGCCTCAGGCACGAACCAAGGAGCACTGTCGATGAAAGGAGATCCCAAGATCATTGCCCACCTCAACAAGGTGCTGGCCAATGAGCTGATTGCCATCAACCAATACTTCCTGCACGCCCGCATCTACGATGACTGGGGCCTCAAGGCGCTCGGGCACAAGGAGTATCACGAGTCCATCGATGAGATGAAACACGCCGACGAGCTGGTCAAACGCGTGCTGTTTCTCGAAGGGCTGCCCAATTTGCAGGATCTGGGCAAGCTGCGTATCGGTGAAACGGTAGAAGAGATGTTGCGCTGCGACCTGTCGCTGGAGATGGATGCCATCCCCGACCTCAAGGTAGCCATCGCCTACGCCGAGTCGGTGCAGGACTACATCAGCCGCGACCTGTTCCAGGAGATCCTGGAGGATGAGGAGGAGCATGTGGACTGGCTGGAGACCCAGCTAGACCTTATCGATCGCATCGGGCTGGAGAACTATCAGCAGTCGCAACTGCACCACGGCTCCTGAGCCCGCAGGCCAGCAAGCAAAGAGACCCGCCAGCGCGGGTCTCTTCATTTGAGCAGCCATGACCCGAAAACTTTTCGACAGGATCACAGTTAATACGCCCGACACAGCATCTGTCATGGCTTTCGATTAGGATACGGCTCTCTTCCAATAACAATGCTACGGACGATTTCCATGGAACAGATTGCACGCGAGATGGCGCCCCACAAACGGGTGGCTCTGGTGGCTCACGACAACATGAAGACCCCTCTGCTGAACTGGGTGATGCGCCGCAAGGAGGAGCTCAAGCTCCACCATCTTTACGCCACCGGCACCACCGGCACCATGCTCGGCAAGCAGGCGCAACTGCCCATCACCTGCCTCTTCTCCGGCCCCATGGGGGGCGACCAGCAGCTCGGCGCCCTGATCGCCGAAGGGAAGATCGACGTGCTGATCTTCTTCTGGGATCCCCTCAATGCGGTGCCGCACGATCCGGACGTGAAGGCGCTGCTGCGGCTGGCAGCGGTCTGGAACATCCCGGTCGCCACCAACGAGGCGACCGCCGATTTCATTATGGACAGCCCCCATATGCGGCAAGCATTCAGCGTGCAGATCCCGGATTACGCCGGTTATCTCAAGGCGCGTACCGAGTGATCGGCTAACCCGTCATGCAAGAGGGCCGCAACAAGCGGCCCTCTTTAATTGGGAAAATGAATCAGCCAGGGAAACAAACCGGCGCCGGCTTATAGCGCGCGGGCGAGAATGCGCGCCACCCGATCCGGGTCGATATCCTGCTGCTCCCCAAGTGCGGTGCGCCCCACCCGCTTGAGGTTGGAGCAGACCGCCGGAATGCAACTTTCGCTGAGGCCATAGTCGGCCAGCCGGGTACCCAATCCCATCTTCTGAAAGAACTGCTCGGTGCGGATGATCACCTCCTCGATGCGCAGGGCCTTGTCCTCGCGGGTCGAATGCCACACCCGTTCGGCAAACTGGGCCAGCTTGTCCTGCTTCTGGCTCGCCCGCTCACGCAGCAGTGAGGGGAGCACCACCGCCAAGCTCTGGCCGTGATCCAGCCCATAGAGCGCCGTCAGCTGATGGCCGATGGCGTGAGAGGCCCAATCCTGCGGCACTCCGCAACCGATAAGGCCGTTGAGCGCCAGACTGGCGGCCCACATCAGATTGGCCCGTACCTGATAGTTGGTCGGCTCCGCCAGCGCCCTGGGGCCGTTCTCCACCAGCACCTGCAGCAAACCTTCCGCCAGCCGATCCTGTACCTCGCCTCCCACCGGAAAGGTGAGGTACTGCTCGGCAATATGGACGAAGGCATCCACCACTCCATTGCCGGTCTGGCGAGGTGGCAGACTGTAGGTGGTCGCCGGATCGAGCACCGCAAATTGCGGTTGCACCAGCGGGCTTCTGAAGGAGATCTTCACATCCCCCCGGCTCACCACCGAGGTGGGATTGCTCTCGGAGCCGGTGGCTGGCAGGGTCAGCACACAGCCCATCGGCAGCGCCTTGTGCACACTCGCCTGCTTGCCGCAGATATCCCAGGGCTCATCCCCCTCGTAGCAGGCGGCGGCTGCAACAAACTTGGTGCCATCGACTACCGAGCCGCCACCGACCGCCAGCAGGAAGTCGATGCGCTCACGCTTCACCAGCGCCACCGCCTCCATCAACAGCTCGTACCTGGGGTTGGCGCCGATGCCGGAGAACTCCTGCCACGTCACCCCTTCCAGGGCCCGGGTCAGCTGCTCATAGACGCCGTTTTGCTTGATGCTGCCTCCGCCATAGAGCACCAGCAGCCGGCTGCCGGGCGGGATCAGTTCGGGCAGGCTGGCGATCTGCCCCTCGCCGAAACAGATACGGGTCGGATTGGCATATTGGAAGTTGTACACGGCGGACTCCTCGACTGGCTCAATGCGCGGACATTGTGCGCCTGTGGGGAGGTGAGGTCAAAAGAGGTGGCAGAAGCTTGCCCATCGGCGGTCGACACTGGCCCATCGGTGCCGACCGGGTAGATCTCAGAACAGCGGCAGGATCAGGCAGTTTTGGCCTCATCTTTGGATGAGCTCTTCTTGCCGGTCAGGCGATCCATCGCCTCCTTGAGCATCGCCTCTCGCTGCTCGTTGAGCGGCTTGCTCTGCTCCGCCCGCTCTTCCGGCGTCAGCTTCTTGTTGTCGGCGATGGTCTTGAGCTTCTCTTCGAGCTCGTTGAACTTCTTGCGATCGAAACCGAGCGCCTTGTCCACCAGCTGCTGCACTACGCCCCCCTTGTCGGATCTCATATCCAGCGCCGGTGGCAACTTGTTGTTCTTGGCCAGATGTTCGTAGGTCAGCACCTGCTGGGCCTGGCCGGTCATGCGCTGGGTGGAGAGGCTGACCATCTCCTCCCAGCCACCACCCTGACCGCCGCTACTGGCACTGTTGAGGGTAGCGAGGGCACGGTTGTTGGATGCGCTCTGGGCAAGCTGCTGGCTGTAAGGTTTGATATCCATGGGGGCTCCAATTCGGTGCGCATCTGCGGCAATGGGCACAGGCTGATCCGGTCACATGGGGCGTCATGCCCCACCATTATCAATTAAACCAGCAAGTTACAGGCCAACTTGTCAGATGGTGCAAGATCCCGCGCTATGGCGGATCTCACCACGTCCCCCACGCAAGGCTGGCGTCAGAATCATGACTCATCTGCTGCCGGTTCTCGCTGTTTTGGCACATTTTGCCGTCCACGTGCCACGATGCCAGAGAAAAGTCAGGAACCACAGATCGATCACAAAATAAACAACCACTCAGGAATACAATTTTGGCACACATCACAACCAGCCAGCCGTGTCATGGATGATCTGTTCGTCAAACCAATAACAGGCAGACCAATCTGCCGTGCTCACTCCGCTGCCAGTTCGGAGTTGCAGCCTCCCCACACCTCATCCCCTCGTCTGACTCTCACTCACCGCAACCCTTCGGGTAAACCTATGAAAAAACACACCTTGAGTCTTCTCTCCGCCACCCTGCTCACCCTGGTTGGCACCAGTGCCGACGCCTGTACCGGCCTTATTGTCGGCAAGGGAGCCAGCTTGGACGGCAGCGTAATGATCGCCAGAAACGAGGATTTTGGCGTCAACAACTGGAACAAGTACCTCGCCTTCCGGCCCGCGCAGCAGAACGAGGGCAAAGTCTGGAAACTGGGCAACGGGCTGGAAGTGCCGATGCCCAAAGCGTTTTTCGCCTACTCCGCCATCCACGACTGGGATGCCACCACCAGCGACCCGGCAGGCAAATATTATGAAGAGCGCGGCATCAACGAGTTCAACGTCGCCATCTCGGCCACCACCAGTGCCGAGGTCAACGACAAGGCCCAGAAAGCCGATCCGCTGATCGAGAAGGGAGTGATTGAAGCCATCATCCCCACCCTGATCCTGCCGCAGGCCAGGACGGCCAAAGAGGGGGTCGAGCTGCTTGGCCGCTATGTGGAGCAATATGGCGCCGGTGAGGGCAACAGCCTCTATCTGGCGGATGTGAACGAGGCCTGGCTGATGGAGATTGGCTCCGGCCACCACTGGATCGCGGTGCGGGTGCCGGACGACAGCTACGCCATGGTGGCCAACGGCCTGCGCATTCACGGCGTCAATCTCGACAGCGTCGATGTGCTGCACTCGCCCAAGTTGCTGGAGTTCGTGCGCGAGCACAAACTGCTGGATAACGTCGACCCGAAAGATTTCAACTTCGCCAAGGCGTTCGGGGTGATTGCCGATCCCTACAACGTGGATCGAGAGTGGCTCGGCCAAAAAATGCTGACCGCCTCCCACAAACAGGCGACCCGGCAGGCGCAATATCCGCTCTTTATGAAGCCGGATGTCCCCATCGCCGTGCCGGACGTGGCCAGGCTGCTGAGCGCTACCTATGAGGGCACGCCGCTCGCGGGCAAGGCGGAGCGGCCGATCCGGGTCGATCGCCAGCTGGAATCCCACGTCATCCAGCTGCGCAAGGAGATGCCCAAAGAGCTGCAGGGGCTCATCTGGCAGAGCTACGGCGTGCTGGCCGAATCCGTGATGGTGCCGCTCTACAACACCCTGGAGTCCTATCCCCTGCCCTACCGCACCGGCAGCGACAGCTACTCCGATGATTCCGCCTACTGGCAGTTCCGCAGCCTGACCGCGCTGGCCAGCGCCGATCCGGACAAGTACCTGCCGCTGCTGCGAAACGTCTGGAGCAAGCAGAGCGCCAAGCTCTACAAGGAGGTCGCCGTGCTCGACAAGAGCCTGAAGCAGGCCTACGCCAGCGACAAGGCTACCGCCATAGGGCTGGCCGCCGACTACTCCTATGGCCAGTTGGAGCAGACCTATCAGATGGCCAAAACGCTGCGCTACAAGCTGATGACGGATCTCACCAAGCGCAGCGAGAAGAAGTATTCGCCGGAGGAGTTCAAGAAGATCATGAGCCTGTAATCGGCTCGCCAACGCAAAGAGGCTCCCAAGGGAGCCTCTTTTGTTTCAGCCAATCCAGCGATCAGCGACGGCTGATATTGAGCGGGCCGAAGCTCTGCGCCACCGGCATGATCTCGATGCTGTTGATGTTGACGTGGGGCGGTTGCTGGCTCACCCAGAGCACGGTATTGGCGATATCTTCCGGCTGGATCGCCTCCACCCCCTGATAGACGGAAGCCGCCTTGGCATCGTCACCGTGGAAGCGCACGTTGGAGAACTCGGTGCCGCCGCACAGGCCCGGTTCCACGTTGGTGACGCGGATGGCGGTGCCAGCCAGATCGGCGCGCAGGTTGAGGCTGAACTGCTTCACGAATGCCTTGGTGGCGCCGTAGACGTTGCCGCCCGGATAGGGGTAAGTGCCCGCGATGGAGCCGATGTTGATGACATGGCCGCGATTGCGCGCCACCATGCCCGGCAGCAGCAAGCGGGTGAGCAGGGTCAGGCCGCTGATGTTGGTGGCAATCATCTGCTCCCAATCATCCAGATCCGCCTTGTGGGCCGGCTCCAGCCCCAGCGCCAGACCGGCATTGTTGACCAGCAGATCCACCTCGCTCCACTCGGCTGGCAGAGCAGCGATGGCAGCGCGGGTGGCCGCCTTGTCCTGCAAGTCGAACGCCAGCGGCAGGAACTGCGCGCCCAGCTCGTCAGCCAGCGCGGCCAGCCGCTCGGCGCGGCGACCGGTACCGATCACCTTGTAGCCTGCCTGCACCAGCTGGCGGCTGATGGCTTCACCAAAACCGGACGAGGCGCCCGTTACCATTGCAATCATCTGAACCTCCATATCTACACCGATATTGTTATTTATCTGTTTGAATCTATTAAGATTCACTCATCGCTCAATTCACGTCCGGTCGCCTTGCGCCAGACAAATACCACCAGATGGAGCAGCAACAGGCCCGAGCCACCCAGCGCAAACAGCAGGCCGGTGAGGGCGTTGACCGAGGTGTCGGCACCACACCACCACCAGACCAGCCAGCCACTCAGACCAATGATGAAGGTCTGGATGGCGCAGACCGGACAGCGCCCCAGCTTGGCCCTGATAGCGGTGGCAAGACAGTTGTCGCAGCTCATCCTGCTCCTCGATTCTGCTCGTGCAACATGATCAGTTGGCCTGTGAAGATGGCTTGCGCGCCTGAAAGCGAGCCACTCTGCGCCGCTCACGCTCCTCGTCGCTCACCAGCGGCAGCACCAGCCGGTGGGCATGCTGGTCGCGGCCATAGTAGTCCGCCAGCCGCTGCTGGGGACGAAATCCCAATCCCTGATAGAGCGCCAGCGCCTCTTCGTTGGCGTCCCCCACTTCGAGGCGAATCGCCCCCCAGCCAGCGGCCTTGCCCTCGCGGATCACCTGCTCCAGCAGGCGCCGCGCCCAGCCCAGACGGCGCACCGTCCAGCGGATGGCCAGCGCCTGAATGACCAGCCGATCCCAGCCTCTGTGCTCCAGCAGGCAGAGATAGCCCATCAGCTGATGTTTCTCGTCCAGCAGCAACAGGGTGCGCCCCTTGGCGTGGGCCAGCAGATAGTGCCAGCGGCTGCGGCCAAAGGCGACTTCGGGAGGAAAACAGTAGCGTTCCAGATTAACGATGGCGCCCAGATCATCGGTTCGGGCCGCACGTACGGTCAACACGGGGAGTCCTTGTTCGGTTATTTATCCTCAGCACCAAAAATGCGACTTGTATCACAAGTTACCAAGGCGTCATATTAGGCACTGTAACCTCTTGTTTCCCCTCGCGCCATTGTCGTGCTTGTCGGTGCATCGAAGCCCACTGGGGAGCCTGCCTGTTCAGGCAGTCTGATCTGTGGAGCCGAAAATATGAGTACCTATGTCATCGTCGAAGAGCTGGGCGACTGGCCTTGCCATGCCGATTATCTGCTGACCGCCCGCACCTATCTGCAACATGGCGTGCCGACCACCGGCGGCCGACCCCGCATCATCAACCTCTGCCGCAATCTGGAACACCTGAGCGCAGGCTACTACTGCTCGCTGCTGGCCCAGGCCCGCGGCCACCACTGCCTGCCGGGTCTGCAAGCCATCAGCCGACTGCAACCCCAGCAGCCACCGGCCAAGCTGTGGCGCAAGGCGCAGGGATGGCTGGCCCAGCAGAGCGAGGATCGGATTCGAGTGCGCGCCATCTTCGGCCAGTGTGAACAGAGCGAGCTCGCGGGGCTGGCTCGCTACTACTATGGCCTGAGCCAGCTACCGCTGCAGGAGCTGACCCTCAAGCGCGGCCGCCACGGCTGGTCCGTGCGCCAGCAGCAGAGCCTGTCACCGCTGGAGCTGAGCCCAAGCGAGAAAGAGTTGATGCTGCACCACGCTCAGGCACTGGTGGGGACCGGTGATGAGGAGCAGGCGGCGCCGCTCTACCAGCTCGCCATTCTGGTCGACCCCGATGATGGCCGTGCCAGCAGTGACGGGCTGGCGCTGGAGCGCTTTATCCGGGCTGCCGCCGCCCAGGGCATTCGGGCCGAGATCCTGCCACCGTCGGCCATCGAACGGCTGCCGGAGTTCGACACCCTCTGGCTGCGTGCCGAAACCGCGGTCGGCCACTACACCTTCGAATTTGCCCATCGCGCCGAACAGCTCAAGATGCCGGTGATCGACAGCTCCCGCGCCATCCTCGCCTGCAGCAACAAACTCTATCTCTACGAGCTGATGGTGCGCAGCGGCGTGCCCATGCCGCCCACCATGGTGGTCACCCGCCGCGGCCGCCACCATGTGGACGAGCTGGTACAGCGGCTCGGCCTGCCGCTGATGGTGAAGGTGCCCGACGGGGCGCAGGGGCGCGATCTCGCCTTGGCCAGCGACGAGCAGCAGCTGGCCCGGCTGCTGGACGAGGGGCTGGGCCGCTCCGCCCTGCTGCTGGTGCAGAGCCGGATCCCCGCCGAGTTTGACTGGCGCATCGGCTTTCTCGACGGCTCGCCGCTGTTCGCCTGTCGCCGCTACCGGCCCGAACCCGGCAACCGCATCCGCCGCCGCAAGCACCCTCTCGACATGAGCCGCATCGAGGCGCTGCCGCTTAACGAGGTGCCGGAGCGGGTACTGCAGACCGCTCGCCGCGCCGTGCATCAGCTCGGCAATGGCCTCTATGGCCTCGACTTGCGCCAGCAGGGGCGCGACTGCGTGCTGCTGGAGATCGTCGACAACCCCTGGATCCGCGGCGATATCGAAGACAAGGAGGCGCAAGATCTCTACGAGCGACTGGCCCGCGCCTTTCGCCAGCGGCTGGAAAACCGGGGCCAGACCACCGCATAACCCCGCCATGACTTTGTCGCCCACTATGACAGAGAGGGCCCCGCGACGGGGCCCTCTCTCATATCAAAGCGTGCTGCGGCTGACTTATTGCAGACGCAGGAAACGCCCGCTCAAGGGCGGAAGCTCCACCGTCACGCTGCTGCCGCCGATGGCCAGACTCTCGCCGCTTTGCAGATCCACCAGCGCGCTGCCGCTGCGCAGTTTGCCCGTCGGCAGGTTGTAGCTGAGCGCCGTGGTGGAGAGGTTGAGCAGGTAGACTATCTGCTCCCCCGCCGTCTGCTTGATGTCACCATAGAGACTGCCCTCGGCCACCAGTTTGACTCGCTCTCCCTGATAGAGAGCGGGGTGCGCGGCACGCATCTCCAGTAGCTGGGCGAGCCACTCTTTCAGCTCGGCTTGTTCGCTACTTGGCACAAAGCCGGTGACAGCGGGCACCTTGCCGTCGCTGCGGGCCACATGGTCGTCGCACAAGCCCTGCGCCGCACAGTCACCGCCGACCTTGGCAGCAAAGCCCGGCACCTCGTCGCCAAACTCCTCGCCATAGTAGAAGGTGATGGGGCCGGAGCGGGCAGCGAGGAAGCTGAAGGCCGCCTTGTGGCGCTGCCAGTACTCGGTCGACTTGAAGTTGCCACGCTCCAGCAGATCACCAAAACGCACCAGATCGTGGTTGCCCAGCATCAGGTTTGGCATGGCGTGATTCGGGTAGTTCTCCACCTTGTTCCAGCTGGCATCGAGCACGCTGGCCCCCTGCCCGCCCTTGCCGGACTCCTCCACCGCCAGCGCCTGCACGATGCCGTAGCGTAGCGGGAAGTCGAACGCAGATGAAAGTGCCGGATTGTCGCTGCTGCCATAAGCCTGAGCGCGAATATCGTCAGCCCCCTTCCACACCTCGCCCACCATGTAGCCGAGGGTGCCCCACTGCTGCCCTGCCGCTTTGCGCGCTGCGCTGGCCTGCTCCACCTCGCTGCGAATGGCGCGCCAATCATCCAGCCCAAGCTGATAGGCCTGATCGAGGCGCCAGCCGTCGATACCGTACTGCTCGACCCAGTAGCGGGCCACCTCCTTGAAGTAGGCGAGGCTTTCCGGCTTGCTGTAATCCACCAGCTGGCCGGGATAACCCGCACCGCCGCTGGTGAGGGCGGGCAGACGCCCCTCTGGCGAGGGCTTGCTCACCCCCACCTTGTTGACGTGGCCAAACACCCCGTCGAGGAAGACATAGAGGCCGCGCTGATGCGCTGCATCCACCAGCTGTTTGAGCTTGGCATTGCTGCCAAAGTTGGGATCCACGGTAAAAAAGTCGCAGGCGAAGTAGCCGGTGGCATCGAGCTTGTTATCGCCGCCGTGCCCCGCGCAGGAGTCGAACACCGGGGTGAGCCAGATAGCGTTGACGTTGAGACTCTTGATGTGGTCGAGACTGTCGATGATCCCCTGCAGATCGCCGTTGTGCTGGGAGGGGCCATAGCCGACGCCGTAGTTGGCACTGCCGTCACCATCGGCAAACGACTCCACCATTACCTGATAGATGCGCAGGTTGCAGGCGGGTTGATCGTCGCCATAGCAGGCACGACTGGCCGTGGCGACCGGAGGGTGGGTGACCGGCGGATTGACGACGGGGGGAGAACTCTCCCCACCTGAACTCCCGCTGCCGCCGCAAGCCGCAAGTAACAGGGCGGCCCCGAGCAGGCCGCCATAGCGTAACGTTCCCTGTTTCATTGTTATGTTCCCGCTGTGAGAGCAGGCGTCTGATACGCCTGTTTTTCACCATGATAGCGATGCTCACACAGCAGTGTCTGTGACTGAAAACGTTATCTGACTCAACTGGTTAGAGCACCCCTGCCGAGGCAAAGCGGTAGTTGAGCGAGAGCCAGTAGGAACGGCCCGGCTCGGGGATGCGACCGCTCTGCTCATAGCCCAGCCCGGCCTGACTGCTGTGCACCGACTTGGAGAGGTGCTCGTAGTAGAAGGTGTCGAACAGGTTGTCCACCCCAGCCGAGAGCTGCCACCCCTTGGCAAACTGCCAGGCGCCGCTCAGGTTCATGGTGAAGAAGCCCGGGGTCTCGCCCTGATCCTGACCGGCGACCGTGCCGGACCAGAGATCTACCCGATCCTGCGCCGCCACCGCGCGTCCCAGCAGGGTGAAACTCAGCGCTTCGTCCGGCTGCCAGCCCAGCGCCAGTTTGCCATCGAGTGGTGGCATCTGGGCCAGCGGTTTGTTGTCGCTCTGGTTTTCGCCGTAGACCACCGCCAGACCACCATCGAGACGCCACTGCTCGGCAAACTGCCAGCGCCCCTCCAGCTCGCCACCCCGGGTCTGGGCATCGATATTGCGCACCTTGTTCGACTTGCTGTTGTAGAGCAGGTAGTCCTTGATGTCGGCGCTAAAGAGGGAGAGGGTCAGGTCCAGCTCGCGACTGCGCAAAGCCAGCCCCGCATCCCACTGGCGACTGCGCTCCGGGTTGAGGGTGAACGGGGTACTGTCCTTGCTGCGCTCCCAGTAGTCCGGCGCCCGCTCTGCCTGCCCCCAGGCCAGATAGCTGGACCAGCGGGGTGACCACTGATATTCGTAGCGGCCAAACCCGCTGTTAAGACTCAGGGTATCGCTGTAGAGGGTCTGTTCACCAGCGCCATAGCGGGTGGTCTCTACCCTATCCTGACGGTAACCGCCCTTGTAGCTGTGAGCCCCCTGCTGACGACCCAGTTCGGCGAAGCCGCCCTGCTGCTCGAAACGCAGGGTACGCTGGCGATCCTTGGTGGCATAGTCGACCCCACTCCGACTGCGGTGCTGATCCCGGTTGCTGTCGAGCCCGGCGGTCAGCAGCCAGTCTGCTGGCAAGGCGATGTCGTTGGCCCAGCGACCGCCGGTATTGCGGCGATCCGGGTTGGAGAGCATCTTCATGCCGCTGTTTTGCCGCAGGCTGAAGTTGTCCATAATGTGGTCGATGTAGTTGTCCCACAGGGTCAGCTCGCTGCGCTGCCAGTGAGTGGTGATCTGCTCTTGCTTGAGCTTCAGCCCGAAGGATTCGCGATCAAACATGGGGCCATCCATGGTGCGATCCGCATAGGCGGCACGGGCATTGCTGCGCTCGGCGGTGAGCTCCAGCCAGGTGTGCTCCCCCGGCGTCCAGCCCAGCTGGGCGGTGCCGTTCTCGCGGCGATAGAAAGATCGCACCTTGTTACCGTGACCATCGCGGTAATCGTCGCTGTCGGAGTGGGTGAACTGACCGCGCAGATAGCCATCAGTCGAACCCGCCGTCATATCCACCATCTGGTCATCGCGGCCGAAGCTGCCAAAGAGGGCCGAGGCATCGGCCTTGAGGCCCGGTGCGGTGAACTCGGGTCTGTCCCGCTCGAACAGCACGGTTCCCGCCAGAGTGGCACCCTGCTCGAGGGATTGCGGCCCCTTCAGCACCCGGATCCGGTCAAAGGATTGGGGGAACACATAGGCGGTGGGCGGGTCCATCCGGCCGCCACAACCACCGGCCAGCATGCCGCCATCCATCTGCACGTTGAGGCGGGACATCCCCATCCCCCGCAGTACAGGGTCGCCACCGAGCCCCCCTTTGCGCACCATGCTCATCCCGGTGACATTCTTCAGATAACCGGCGCCGTCGGCAGCGGGCATGGGGGAACCGGGCTTCTTGGGATCCAGCGTCACTTCAAGTGTGCTGGCCGGGCGAGTTGCCACCACCACCATGGGATCCAGCTGTTGCACCGGTTCCTGACCGGCAGCGCCGTGACAGGCGAGCCCACCAACCAGCAGGGCAAGGGGTGTGCGCATATGACAAGCCATACATTTTCCTTATGTATTTGTTTGTTTTGTTATTTTCATTCAACCAACCAAACCTTTCAGCAAGGGAAAGGTTTGCCGTCAGGCCGCAAAAAAGGCCTGCGGCGCGAAAGCGGCAAGCCTATGTCAGGTGAAGCGAAGGCAAGTTGGCAAAATGTTGCGCAGGTTTTACCCAAGTTGGCTCAGAAAGGCAAACGGGCAAACATTCCAGCAACAGGAATCTGGCGTTGGCTCACAAAAAATGGGGATTAGCTGAAGGCTTCCCGCTCATCGATGGGAGAGATGAGGTGATAGACCTCATGGGCTGACAAGGTACATCCAACGGGCCACTCCAGCTGGTGGTGACGGTTGATGAAGACCCGGGCGCAGTGACGCTCGCTCTCCAGCTTTGCAAACAGCGGCTGGGTTCGCCAGGGGGTCAGATCCAGCACCCCCGTGGTGCCATCCGATAACACCAGAAACAGGCGCCATCCCCGCACATACTCGACATCGATAAAGACCGGCATCCCTTCGGCTCCGATTGAGATAATTCGCGGCAATTATAAACACCAGCGCTCCATCCATACACGCTGTGGCTCACATTTTACCCAGCAGATTATGCTGTGCTCATTAGTGGCGCGACATCACATTTTTAGATGATAAATGTGTTAATGCCGACTTTTAACAAACTTGAATGCAACCTTAACCAATTCGATCTGTCATAACCTCACAACAACTAAAAAAACGTCTGTGGACAGACGTTTACAGTCTCATTCAGGAACAAACATGACAGATCTAAAACAGCGACTCGGCCCGTTTTGGCCCTTCGCCGTCTTCTGCGCGCTCGCGCTTTTCTCTCTCTCTTTCAGCCGAATCGCCCTCGGTCTCTGGCAACTGGAACGGGTGGATGCCATGGCCGGCTGGCAGGAGATGCTGCTGCAAGGGATCCGGGTCGACTTTGCGACCCTCTGCTGGGTCTGGGGTGTCCCCGCCATGCTCACTCTGCTGCTGGCAGGCCCCCATGCCATCGGCCGAGGCTGGCTGCAACTGATGCGCGTCTGGCTGACCGTCGGACTCTGGCTGATGCTGTTCCTCGAGATCTCCACCCCCTCGTTCGTCACCGAGTATGGCGTGCGCCCCAACCGCCTCTATGTGGAGTACCTCATCTATCCGAAAGAGGTGTTCGCCATGCTGTGGGCGGGGCGCAAAGCCGAGCTGCTGCTGGCGGTACTCTTCAGTGGCGCCGTGCTGACCGGCGGTTGGTGGCTGAGCGGCCGTCTGGTACGTGGCCTCAGCTTCCCCCGCTGGTATCTGCGTCCGGCCTTCGCCCTGCTCATTCTGGCCATAGGTTTTCTCGGTGCCCGCTCCAGTCTCGGCCACCGCGCCCTGAACCCGGCCATGGTCGCCTTTGCCGAGGATCCGCTGGTCAACTCGCTCACCGTCAACTCCGCCTACTCCCTCTTCTTTGCCATCAAACAGATGGGCGCCGAGGAGGATGCCGGCCAGTTTTACGGTGAGATGACCCCTCAGAAGGTGCTCGAGGTCATGCGCAAGGAGAGTGGCCGTCCGGCCAGTGATTTCAACTCCGATCTGCTGCCCAGCCAGACCTTCAACCAGGCGAGCTTCCGGGGTAAACCGAAGAATCTGGTGATCCTGCTGCAGGAGAGTCTGGGTGCCCAGTTTGTCGGTTCCCTCGGCGGTCTGCCGCTCACCCCCAACATCGATGCTCTGTCGCAGCAGGGCTGGGCCTTCGAGCAGCTCTACGCCACCGGCACCCGCTCGGTGCGCGGTATCGAGGCGGTACTGACCGGCTTCACGCCAACTCCGGCACAGGCGGTGGTCAAACTCGGCAAGAGCCAGACCAACTTCTTCACCATCGCGGATCTGCTGAAACAGCGGGGTTACGACACCAGCTTTATTTACGGCGGCGAGAGTCACTTCGACAACATGCGCAGCTTCTTCCTCGGCAACGGCTTCACCACCATCGTCGAGCAGAAGGATTTCACCAACCCGGTCTTCAAGGGATCATGGGGCGCCTCCGACGAGGATCTGATGGCCAAGGCCGACGAAACCTTCAAGGCGCTGCACAAGGAGGGCAAACCCTTCTTCAGTCTGGTGTTCAGCTCCAGCAACCACGATCCGTTCGAATTCCCGGACAACCGCATCGAACTGTTCGAGCAGCCCAAGCAGACCCGCAACAACGCGGCCAAGTATGCGGATTACGCCATCGGCGAGTTCTTCAAGAGGGCGAAACAGTCCGAATACTGGCAGGACACCCTGTTCCTGGTCATCGCCGACCATGATAGCCGGGTCGGTGGCGCCAGTCTGGTGCCCATTCCCCGCTTCCATATCCCCGGCGTCATTGTGGGTGACGGCATTGCACCGAGGAAGGATCCGCGCATCGTCAGCCAGATCGACATGGCGCCGACCCTGCTCTCCCTGATGGGGATCAGTGCCGACTACCCCATGCTCGGCAAAGATCTCACCCGTATGCCCGCCGACTGGCCGGGGCGCGCCATCATGCAGTACGACAAGAACTTCGCCCTGATGCGCGGCAAGGATGTGGTGATCCTGCAACCGGAGCGCGCGGCAGAGGGCTATGTCTACGATGATGCCAGCGAGAAGCTGACCCTGGCGGCGCAGCCGGACGCCTTGAAGGAGGATGCCCTCGGTCTGGCCCTGTGGGGCAGCATGGCCTATCAGAAGAGTCTCTATCAGACGGCCAAGGATGAACGCACCGCCGCCAATTGAGCCGCCCGTGCTGATTCAGCCGATAGCAGAATGGAAAAAACCGCCAGCTGGCGGTTTTTTCCATCTATCCATACCGTCGGCCCACAGGCCGTTATGGTTGGGGAAAGCAGGGAAGGGAGCGGCTGAACTTGTGCTCGAACACCAGCGAGGTTTCGAGGTGCACCACCTCTTCGCGGGAGGTGAAGTGATCGAAGACGAAGTTGCGCAGGTGCTCGGTATCGGAGACACACAGGTGCACCAGAAAATCATCCTTGCCCCCCATGTGGAACAGACTGATCACTTCGGGTAGCGCCAGAATGGCATCGCGGAAGGCATCGATGATCTGACGGCTGTGGCGGGCCAGCTGCAGGGAGACCATGGCCTGAATGTGGCCACCGAGGGCCTGATAATCTACTTCACAGTGCGCTCCCTTGAGCACGCCATCCTGCTGCAGCTTGCGCACCCGCTCCAGACAGGTGGAGGGGGCAACACCGACCAGCGCGGCCAGATCCTTGTTGGTCATGCCCGCATCCCGAAACAGATGGGCCAGGATATCCAAATCCAGTTGATCCAGGTTTCTCATCTTAACTCCTTGAACCGCTCAATTTTTTAGACTCTGCCCGTAAACCGGGGCAAACACAACGGCCATTGACATCCCCCCTGCCCCGCCTATCCTTGGCGCCATTCACCGGCCGCAACCCTGCGGCCACCACGCGAGGATCCGCCATGCACCCGTATCACCCCTTCTGGAGCCTTGAGGTTCCCCGTGTCGACGGTCAGCTGCTGCTGACCCCCTGCCCCGGCACCCAGCAGGTGCCGCTGACCCTGGCGCTCGATCAACTGCGGTTGGCCGGTGCCCACGGAGTGGTGACCCTGATGACAAGCGCTGAGTTGATCCGACTCGAACTGGCGCAGCTCGGCCAGCAGGTCGAACACGAAGGGATGCGCTGGTTCCATCTGCCCATCGAGGATGATCTGGCCCCCGATGCCGACTTCGAGGCGGCCTGGCAACAGGTGCTGCCGCAACTGCGCGAGCTGCTGGGGGATGGCAAACATCTGGTCATCCACTGCAAAGGGGGAAGCGGTCGTACCGGTCTGGTCGCCGCCGCGCTGCTGATGACCCTCGGCCAGCCACAGCAAGAGGCGATGGCCGCCATCAAGGCCCACAGACCCAAGGCGTTTACCCTAGCCTGCCACCGCCAGTGGCTCGACCAGCTGGCCGAGCGGCTGGCGCAGGGCGACTGACTACTTGCCTCCCTGGTCATAGGTAAAGACCTTGCCGATATCTTCCACCCGATAGCTGGTGAGCTGATAAACGTAGTAGTTGAGCCAGTTGGCAAACAGCAGATGACCGTGGCTGCGCCAGCTGGCGCGCGGGGTCTTGCCCGGATCGTTATTCGGGTAGTAGTTGACCGGAATGGCCGGGTCGAGCCCTGCCGCCAGATCCCGCTGATACTCCCCGTCCAGCGTCAGGGCATCGTACTCCGGGTGGCCGGTGACAAACACCTGACGACAATCCTTGGTCGCCGCCAGATAGACTCCCGCCTCTTCTGACTCGGCAAAAATCTGCAAGTCGGTCTGGGCACGGATCAGATCGCCATCAAACGCCGCGTAACGGGAGTGCGGGGCGACGAACTCGTCATCGAAACCGCGCAGCAGCGGCTCGTGCTCATCGAGGCGATGGTGGCGATAAACCCCGGAGAGCTTCTCGCCGTGGGTCTGCTTCTCCATGCCATAGAGCGCCTTGAGCGCCGCCTGCACCGCCCAGCAGAGGAACAGGGTGGAGGTCACATGCTGATGGGACCACTCGATGATCTCGACGATGCGCGGCCAGTAGACCACCTCCTCGAACTCCACCAGCCCGAGCGGCGCCCCTGTGATGATCATGCCGTCGTAGTTGTTGCCACGCACCTGATCGAAGTCGTGATAGAAGTTCTCCAGATGCGCCTGCGGCGTGTTCTTTGACTCCCTGTCATCGATGCGCAGCAGATCCACATCCACCTGCAGCGGCGAGTTGGAGAGCATCCGCATCAGCTGGATCTCGGTCTCAATCTTCTTTGGCATCAGGTTGAGGATGAGCACCCGCAGCGGGCGGATGTTCTGGGTGACGGCCCGGGATTCCGTCATCACGAAGATGTTCTCCTGCCCCAGCACTTCGGCGGCGGGTAACTGATCCGGGATCTTGATCGGCATGCTTACTCCCTGTACTGCATCAGTAAATATGTCTGGACATCCAGAAGCCTATAATAAAGCTCCTGCCCTGTCATCAGATACCTTTTGTATTCACCCCCGCCTTTGACTAGCATACGGCTCAGTGTGTCTCCTGCTTCCAAGATAATGACCGGTATCAAGATTTCCGTAGATCGACTGCAAGTCGGCAACTATGTATCCCTGCCACTGGGGTGGCGCGAACACCCGTTCCTGTTTTCCAGCTTCAAGATCAAAAGTGAAGAAGAGATCGAGCTGATCCGCCGTCTCGGCCTGAAACTGGTCACCATCATTCCCGACAAGAGCGACGTTCCGCCCAAGCCCCTCAATCAGGTACAGCCTCAGCAACAAGAGAGCGCAGACGCCGCCCAGCGTCAGGCCCAGATGCAGCAGGAGAAGGATCGCCGCATCGAACAGTTGCAACTCTATCGCCGCAATCTGCAGCAGTGCGAGAAACAGTTCCAGCAGTCGCTGGCGCAGGTGCGCAGCGTGATGAGCAAGATCCAGTCCCGCCCCCTCAATGCCATCGGCGAGGCGCAGGAGCTGGTCAACGCCATGACAGAACAGCTGCTCTCGGTGGACGAGATGGTGCTCCATCTGGTCTCCGACAGCGAGGATGGCAACAACCTCTACTTCCACTCCCTCAATGTGAGCGTGCTCAGCATGCTGCTGGCCAAGGAGTGCTGCATGACGGCCGACGAGATCCGCCGGGTCGGCATGGGGGCGCTGTTCCACGATATCGGCAAGTTGAAGATCCCGAGCCAGATCCTGCGCAAGACCGAGCCGCTGACCAAGCCGGAGCAGAACCTGATGGCCCAGCACCCGCGCTACGGGCTGGATCTGCTCAATCTGGCCAAGGATTTCCCGGCCGAGGCGAAGGGGATCGTGCTCCATCACCACGAATATCTCGATGGCAGCGGGCCGGAAGGGCTCAAGGGTGGCCAGCTCGATCCGCTGACCCAGATGGTGTCGCTGATCAACGAGTACGATAACCTCTGCCACATGCAGGCCAAGGTGCCCTACTCGGCCCTGAGCGGCCTCTACAAGCAGCGCAAGGCGCAGTTCAATCCGGAGTACCTCAGCATGCTGATCCGGTTGATGGGGATCTACCCCCCCGGCAGCGTGGTGCAGCTCTCCAACGGTCAGGTGGGGCTGGTGATGTCGGTCAACGCTTCTCGCCTGCTCTACCCCTCGGTGCTGGTCTACGATCCGCGCATTCCCCGTCAGGAAGCGGCCATCATCGACCTGCAGCAAGCCGAACTGTCGATCGCCAAGGTGATCCACCCCAAACGGCTGCCGCCCGCCGTGTTCGAGTACCTCAATCCGCGTACCCGGATCAGCTACTACTTCGAGCACAACAAAGCCTGATTGTGTTGGCCCGAGGCCAACCGTTGCCACTCGTTTAATCCAAGGAGCCTGCCATGCGTATCGAGATCATCAGTACCGGAGACGAAATAGTGACGGGTCTGGTGGTGGATACCAACGCAGCCTGGCTCAGCGCTCTGCTGCTGGAACAGGGGTGGCAGGTGCGCCGTCGTCTGACGGTGGGGGACAACCTCGCTGACCTGAAAACGGTGCTGCAAGAGAGTGCCAGCCGCGCCGAGGTGGTGCTGGTGTGTGGCGGACTCGGGCCCACTGCCGACGACCTGACCGCTCAGGCCGCCGCCGAGGCCTTTGACCAGCCGCTCACCCTGTTTCCGGACTGGCTCGCCACCATCGAAGCGCGTTACGCCAGCCGCGGCCGTACTATGCCAACCAGCAATGCCAAGCAGGCCTTGCTGCCGCAGGATTGCGAGATCCTCGACAATCCGGTCGGTACCGCCTGCGGCTTTGTGGTCACCCACCCGGCCAGCCACGGCCTGAGCCGGCTCTTCTTCACTCCGGGCGTCCCCTTCGAATTCAAACAGATGGTGCGCGAGCAAATTCTGCCGCGCCTCAAACAACTGGCCGGGGCACAGATCGATACCGAGCTGCGTCGCTTTTACACCTTCGGCATCTCGGAATCAGCCCTCAGCGATATGCTGGATGCCGAACCCTGGCCCATGGGTATCGAGCTGGGTTACCGCTCCTCCATGCCCCTTATCGAGCTGAAACTGATCGGCCACGGCGCCAGTGCCGCTGATATGGAGAGTGCCGAGCGCCGACTGCTGGATACGATCCGCCCCTGGCTGGTTGGCAGCGGAGATACGGAACCGGCGCAGCAGATCCTGGCGCTGCTGCAAGGCAAACCGCTGGCTCTGCTGGAGGGGGAGAGTGGCGGTGCGCTGCTGGCGCTTTGTCACGGCCATCCCCGGCTGGAGGCCAACTTCAGCACGCAACTGGCCGATGAGCTGGCGCAACTGCCGACCGCCGATGCGGGCCTGCAACTGACCATAGGGCGAGAGGGCACAGAGGGGGTGCCACTGCTGCTCAGCGCCGATGGCATGCACATCGGTCAGACGGTCAAGGTCAGCCACCCCGACCCGGAGAGCCGCCGCAAGATCCTCGCCTTTGCCGCCCTCGACATGCTGCGCCGCCATATGCTGGGTGAGCCGGTACTCGGCGATTACCTCACCCTGGCCAGAACAGCCCAGCGCAGCTGATAACTACCGCCCCTGCCAGCGACCCTATGTTGCTGGCGCTGCGATCCGCCTTTTCACGCCATTGCCAAACAGCGCCCATATTTATCCGGCCGCCATCACCGATTTAACTTCAATTCATTGACCATTCAGAGGAAATATCTGAATACTGCCCACTCTCAGGGTTGGTGACTCGCTTTATTAATCATTGAGAGATTAAATGACAGTAGAGGAGCGAGCCGATCGTTCCGTTCTCATCCAGCAAGGAGATGCGGTGTTAAGCAAAGAGTGGTTGCTGCTATCAAGCGATATGGAACTGGTCTGCCTGCGGATTGCCGCCGGTCTCACCAAACCTGTCACGGAACAGGATGTGCAGGCTCTGCTGCTCGCTTCCAACTGTCGCCGCTATCAGCCGCTGCCCGAGGGGATCAAACAGGCTATCAGCCTACTCAATACCCTGCTCACCAACCCTGCCGCCCCCGTCCCCGCCAACCCCATCCCTGTCGGCAAGCGTCAGGATGCCCGACTCGCCGTAATAGTGGAGAAGGATCGCATGAGCGCCATCGCCCAGATCACTGCCGACTGGGGGGGCAAGTATGTGACGCTGGAACAGCTGAAAGAGGCGATCGCCATCAGCGAAATCAAACAGGGGGTGAGTGAGCAACTGCTCACCGCTGCCATCCAGTCGGCCAAGGAGGCCGCCCCCGGCAGTCAGCTCAAGCTGGTGATTGCCAACGGCCAGCCTGCCGTCAATGGTCAGGACACTCGCTATGAGCGGCTGGTGGAGACACCGGCCGAACGGATCCTCAAACCGCAGGAGCTGGGTCATGGCAAGGTCGACCTGCGGGATCTCGGCTCCATCGTCACCGTCAAGGCAGGCGCTCCGCTGATGCGCCGTCATCCGGCCACCGTCGGGGTGCCCGGTTTTACCGTGACCGGTCAGGATCTGCCCGCCAAAGATGGCAAAGACAGTCCGATGAGCGCTGGCGAGGGCACCTTCATCTCCCCCGACGATCCCGACCTGCTGATTGCCGGTCGGGCTGGCCTGCCCTGTCAGGAGAAAGCAGGCATGAAGGTGGACGAGGTGCTCAGCGTCAAACAAGTGGATGCCCGCCACGGCCACATTGATTTTGAAGGGGGCTTAATCGTCAGCGGCGACGTCAACCCGGGCATGAAGATCAAGGTCAGCGGTGACATCGTCATCGGCGGCTTTATCGAAGGGGGCTGGATCGAAGCCGGGGGCAGCATCACGGTACGCCACGGCATCATTGGCCGCCGCAACGAGCAGGGGGAGTACCTTTGCCAACTCAATGCGCAGGGGGAGATCCACGCCAGCTACGCCCAGTATGCCCAGCTGGAAGCGGGGGGGGATATCCAGATCCAGAGCCAGCTCAGCCACTGCTACTCCCGCAGCGGACAAGATATCAAGGTGGGTGACAGTAACATGCGCAAAGGCACTCTGCTGGGGGGAACCAGCATTGCCAATCGCCTGATCATGGCCCCCAGCCTGGGGGCCGAGGCCGCCAACCATACCCGACTGCAGATCCTTGGCGGCTACTTTACCCACAAGGAGCAGGAACACCAGCTCAAGCTGCGCCAGCAGGCGTGTCAGGCCCAGCTGGAGAAAATCAAGGAGCTGGTCATGAAGTTGCTGCAACTGCCCGGCGACAAGCGCAATCCGGATACCCTGCGCAAGCTCAAACCGATCCGGGACCATCAGCTGGCCGAACTGGCCCAGCTCGATGAGCAGCTCACCGCCAACCAGGAGGAGCTGCGAAACTTGATGGCTCAGATGGAGGTCATTGCCACCCAGCACCTCTACTCCGGCATCGAGGTCGAGATGGCCAGCTTCAAACGCAAGGTTACCATCACCCGAGGCCCTACCCGTCTGACCATCCATGATGAAACCCTCGAGATGACCCCTTACGAGGGGCACAAATAGATCAACCGGCACGGCCCCATCGCTGAACCGGCCGTGATCCCGCCGTAGATTTTCGCTACACTCGCCACTTCCTTGGCCCCACCGGGCGGGCCACCCAGACTCAGGTAGTGAGAGATGTACAAGCTGATCGCATTGGATATGGATGGCACCCTGCTCAACCCGCAGGGCCAGATTACTCCCCGCACCCACGCCGCCATCAGTGCCGCGCGCGCCAAAGGGGTAACCGTTGTGCTGGCCTCCGGCCGCCCGCTGGAAGGGATGAGCCGCTATCTGGAAGAGCTCGGCCTCACCACAGAGCATGACTATGTCATCTGCTACAACGGCGCTCTGGTGCAACAGGTGGCTGATCAGCGTATCATCCGCAGCCAGCTGCTGACCGGCAGTGACGCCAGCGCCGTCGCCAAACTGGCTGACGAGCTGGAGGTGAACGTCCACGGTTTCTCGGTCACCCAGGGCCTCATCAGTCCCCGTGTCAGCACCTACACCGAGCACGAATCCCGCCTGATCGGCATGCCGATCAATCTGATCGACTTCGCCACCCTGCCTGCCGACGAGCAGATCATGAAGGTGATGATGATCGACGAGCCGCCCCAGCTCTCCCGCGCCATCGAGCGACTGCCTGCAGAGCTCTATGAGCGCTATACCGTGGTACAGAGTGCCCCCTTCTTCCTCGAGTTCATGAACAAGCAGAGCAACAAGGGAACCGGCGTGGCCGCACTGGCCGAGCACCTGGGTCTGACCGCCGATCAGGTGATCTGCGTCGGGGATGCGGGCAACGACCGCCACATGATCGAATACGCAGGCCTCGGGGTTGCGATGGGCAATGCCACCGACGAGATCAAGGCTCTCGCCCAGCACACCACCGCCCGCAACGATGAAGATGGTGTAGCTCAGGTGATCGAGCAGTTCGTACTGAACGCCTGATCGCAATCGAACGCCACTGCGCCCGATAAGGAAATAAAAACGGGGAGGCTGTCAGCCTCCCCGTTTTTTCTCTGGTTAGTTATCTGCGTGATGAGCGGTAATTCGCTCGCATCACTGGTTCGCCAGACACCGGGTATGGGAGCCCGGTTGCAGGTAAGGCGTCAGCAGAGGAGCCATCCCCTTGAGCACCTGCACCGGCAGTGCCGAGGTGAAACGGAACTTGTCAGACTGGCTACCCGGTACATAGGCGGTCAGGGTACCGAAGTGATCCTCACCCAGATAGAAAACGAAGGTCGCGGTGCGGTTGCGCGCCAGCGAGCTGGTCACGTTGCCATAACGACCCACTGTTTCAATCCGGTTATCCCCGGTCCCGGTCTTGCCCCCCATCTGCAGCACAGTGCCATCCGGCAGGGTAAAGGCCCCGGCGATACGTCTTGCCGTGCCCCCTTCAACCACCTTGGAGAGTGCACTGCGCAGGGCGGCCGCCACCTCTGCTGGCATCACCCGGGTACCCTCGGTGTGCTGCGGCTCAAACTCGGTCTCGAAGGGCGTCCCCTTGGCGAACGAGAGATGCTCGATACGCAAGGTTGGCGAGCGGACACCGCCATTCTGGATAATCCCCATCAGCTCGGCCAGTGCAGCCGGGCGATCACCGGAGCTACCCAAGGCGGTCGCCAGCGAAGGCACCAGATGGTCGAACGGGTAACCGAGCTTGGCCCAGCGCTGATGGATATCGAGGAAAGCTTCCACCTCCAGCATGGTGCGGATCCGGCTGTCACGGGCACTGCGATGACGGGTCTTGAACAGCCAGCTGTAAACCTCTTGCCGCTCGTCACGACTGGCCGCCACCGCGTCGGCAAAGGTCGCCTTGTCGAACTCCTTGAGATAGGCCAGCAGCCACAGCTCCAGCGGGTGCACCCGGGCGATGTAGCCCTGATCCGGCAGTGAATACTTGCCCGGGCCATAGCTCACATAGAGCTGATTGACCCGCTTGGCGCTCAACTTCTCCCGCGGCAACCGCTCCGCCAAGAAGGCAGCAAATGCGGCTTCGCTGGCTTCCGGCATCAGGTAGCGGTGAACCGCCGCCAGACGTACCGCACTCGGCTTGAGACCGTCGAGGAAGGTATCGAGTTGCTCCTCGGGGGTCTTGCCGCGATATTTGCGCCAGAAGCGCAGCAGATAGGTCTGCCCTTCTTTGTCGGCAAATTTGGCCAGATACTCCTGACGACGGGGATCCTTGTCATCCTTGAGCAGCTGGGCACGGTTGCCCTCCTTGTAGAGGCTGTAGCGCACGATATCGCGCATCAGCCGTACAAAAGGCAAGTTAATAGACTCACGCAGAGAGTCACGCAACGTCGGAATGCGATTGTTATCCTCGCGGCGGAAGTTGTTGAAGGTGTGCATGCCACCACCGGTAAAGAACCCTTCGTTGGGGCTGGCGGAGTATTTGCGATCCAGCGCCGCTTCCAGCATCACAGGCAGGCTCTTGTCCTGAGCCATCATCAAATAAGAGATGGCCCAACGGCTGAGGTTGTCCTGAGAGACGGCAGCCAGCTTGCGCAGATTCTCGACCGGCATCCCGGCATAGTTGTCGTGCAGCTCGGCCACGATCTCCAGATAGGTGGTCAGTACCCGCAACTTGGCGGTTGAGCCCAACTCCAGCTTGGAACCTTCGTTGATATCGAACGGCTGATCGGTGTTGTCGGTCTGCACCCGCACCTTGAATCCTTCCGGCGACTTCTCGAACAGGGTGAAGCTGTAGCGCACATCGCCCGTCTTCTCCGGCGAGAGCAGGCGCTCACCAAACAGCCCTACCTGGGCGGCAAACGTCGGGTCGGCCAGCTGTTGCAGATAACGGGAGATTTCGTTCTGCAGCGGCATGTTGAGGCTGGTATCGGCGGTCAGATCCATCCGGTCGAGGTCATAGAGCTGCACCCCGAGCTGGCGGCTCAGGCGAGTACGGGCAACCTGCAACCCCTTGTTATTGTTCACCCGAGTGATAGCAGGGGACTGCAGGAAATCACGAAACGTAATCTTGGCCTTGAGCGCCGCCTCCATCAGAGGTGGCGTGATCATCCCCTCCTGCACAAACAGGCGCAGGTAGCTGTCGGTCAGGGTAGCCAATGCCTCTCGCCCCTGAGCCAGATAGTAAGAGGGACGGCGGTGCGCAATCATCAGCGAGACCACCTGACGCAGGGCAAGCCCCTGTTCGGCCAGCGGCGCATTCTGGTTGCGGGCAGGATCCAGCAGACGGTTTACGTCATCGACATTGGCACCAAACCAGACCCAGAGACCATCTCCCAGACCATGCACCTCACCATATCCCGGCGCAGCCGAGAGCGGTACCGAGTTGAGGTAGGCCCAAGCGACCAGTTTGCGCGCTTCGAGGGTTTCCGGCCCGAGACGATAGGCCCGCACGCTGGCAGAGGCCATCTGACGGATCTTCTCGGTCGGCGACAGGGTCAGCCCGTCCGGCGAGTGGCGATACTTCTCCACCTGGGTCGCCAGGGTACTGCCACCGGCAGATTGATCCTGCATATCGAGCGCCTTGCCCACTTGAGAGAGCGCGGCCTTGGCAAAACGGGGCCAGTCGACCGCCGGGTTGGCCAACGGCTCTTCGTTGCTCAGCAAGTCGCGGTTCTCGATAAACAGCAGCGACTGGATGACAAGAGGCGGAATGGAATCAAAATCCGGATAGTGATGGGTCGGATACTTGAATTGATAGAAGGGCTCGGCGCGGCAATCGTGCAGTGTCAAACCGGCCTGCACCTTCTCGGTATAGGGCACGAAGAAGCCACGACTGGCATAGTCATAGAGCCCGTCGGAGAAATGCACCTGCTTGCTGACTTCATAGCCCCGCTGAAGCAAACGCTCCTGCATCATCGGCAGTTGCACATAGCCGAGCCGCTTGTCGAACGGGCCATCCTCAGGGAAAGCGATCTGCTTGCTCTGACCAGGCTCGACCTGATACGTGAGCTTGGCGGCATAGCGGGAGATCTCCTGAGATTGCAGCTTCGAGGTTTTCATCTCATAGCCAACCAGAGCGATCACCGCCCCCAGGCACAATAAAAAGAGAAAACAGAACAGCCAACGCCACCAGGGACGGCGCTTGCGCTTTGGGTTCCCGTCCGAGGTCTGGACAGATGAATCTTGAGATGCCACTTGTGTCAAATCCGTCTGTTCTGATGCGCCCATATCAGCCCCACCATGGTTGCGCAATTTATTGTGTTTCACTCAAGCTTAGTCTTTTCAAGTCAATGGCTTGAAACTATTGACCGCTTTGTGGTGATGGTAACAGGGCAATTCTAAAAAGGGGAGCCGATTGTTGCAGGAGTGGCAGAGATCCGAGCTGATAACAAAACACCGGCCAGTGGCCGGTGTCTCTTAAGCGAAAGCTGAGCGCTTATTTGTGAGAGCTCATGCCCTTCAGTTTGGTGCTCAGCTCTTTACGCTCTTTGGAGAGCTCGGCGTTCTTGATGATGTGGTCATCCACGCGCTCTTCATAGTCGGCACGCATGTTGGCGATGATCGCCTGTACATCATCAATACTCATGCCCGGCTTGATGTAGTCGCTCAGGTTGTCGAGCAGCAGTACGCGCTTCTGGTTGTCACGGATCTTCTTCTCGTTATCCGCAATTTCACGCTTGAGTTTGTTCTGGCGACGGGACATACGCACATATTCCAGTACATCGCTGAAGGTGGACTTGTTTACTTGTTCCATATCGATACCACTGACTTAAGGTTGATAAAAACTGGCCAAGTTACACCTGGAACCCGGCAAACCCAGCGCGGGACAGGCAAACTCAAGATGCCCTTACTCTACCGAGTTATAAGCGAGATACAACCCTAATCGCGCGCCATGAACAGAGTTTGGCCAAAAGTAAACCAGTTAATATGGCCAGTAATCCATCAGATAAGAGCTTGATATGGATATAAAATGGAGGAGATGACAGGCTTTTTAGTTCTCTTCCTGCAGATAAATGCTAACACTGGCTGTTTAACACGCTAAAAACATCAAAGCCCGGTCATGAGACTGGGCTTTGTGTTGGTTCTGGTGTGCAAACCTGTGGGTCACTTGATAAAAACGCCCATAGCAAAAAGGCCTTCCCATCAGGGAAGGCCTTCAAATTAGTGGCGGAGCGGACGGGACTCGAACCCGCGACCCCCGGCGTGACAGGCCGGTATTCTAACCGACTGAACTACCGCTCCGCATTCGGTTAGCTTTCGCTAAATCTTTTGCTGCTTCTTCTGAGGTGTCATCCTCGCAGCCAGTGATGTGATTCTTCACATCGCTGTTTAATTGGGTGCCTGGCAGTGTCCTACTCTCGCATGGCGAATGCCACACTACCATCGGCGCTACCGCGTTTCACTTCTG